>NZ_JBIWFQ010000005.1:141253-246847 GCF_044763105.1 Lysinibacillus sp. NPDC096212
CTGTGCGAAAGCGAAGCGTCAGCAACAAATGTTTTATCTGTGCGAGAGCGAAGCGTCAGCGGCAAATGTTTTATCTGTGCGAAAGCGAAGCGGCAGCAACAAATGTTTTATCTGTGCGAAAGCGAAGCGTCAGCAACAAATGTTTTATCTGTGCGAGAGCGAAGCGTCAGCGGCAAATGTTTTATCTGTGCGAAAGCGAAGCGGCAGCGGCAAATGTTTTATCTGTGCGAGAGCGAAGCGTCAGCAACAAATGTTTTCTGTAGCGAAAGCAAAGCGGCAGCTACAAAACGCCCAGCCGGAACGGAAATCACCCTCACGCTATAGCGATAAACGCAATTCTCCCCTCAGCATAAAGTATTATCAGAGCAATAATGAAACATCCAATATTTAAGAAAAACAGGAAATCTGATTTTATGGTAAAATAGAAAAAACAATTCTTTAGGAGATTTAAAAAATGATTTTAACAAAGCAACAAGCAATACAAGCACTTAAAAAGAACAAATTTATCGGTTTTACTATTAAAACAGGAAATATTATTATGAAAAAAATAAATAAAACCGAATATAATATTTTTGTATTTGAAGAAGGCAAAGATAAACCTGTACGTTATGTAGGTTCTATTATGAACATCATGGCGACAATGAGCGACAAAGCTTCTAACAAGGATTTCGTCATTGTGGAACAGCTTTCAACTCCAAATAAAGAAGAGGCTGAATCTGTAGAGAAAGATGAAGTCAAAGAAGTAGTTGAGCCTGCAGAGAAAGCTGAAATTAAAGAAGCTGCTAAGCCTGTAGAAGAGAACGAAGTCAAAGAAGCAAAAAAAGAAAAAGTAACGAAAACAGCTGATTTCGATGAAGAAAGACGTGCTATTTCAGGTTACGAGGGCTTATATGCTGTTACAGCGAGCGGTCGGATCATTACAGTGCGTGAAAATCGTCCATTAGCTCGATGCAACGATGAATATGGTTTCCATATTGTTCGACTAACAAAAGAGGGTACTGCTTCAAGTCACAATGTATTTGAACTTTGGAAACAGGCATACCCTGAACTTGAACAAACTAATTTTAAAGGTGCTTTAAAAGCGAAATATGGTACAGGCTGCAAGCTAAGCGATAAACCAGGTATACACTTTTAACTCTTTTAATGAGTGTCACAGAATTTTGCAGAAGCATAATTGATTTATAAAAATCCCCAGCGTCGTTGCATTGACGCTGGGGATTTTTAAATTATGGTAAGGAACCTACTATAATTTGCGATTGATATTTATTCCCGCTTGATCACACAGATTTCGATAATAAAACCCCTAAAAATAGATTTATCGATAAAATAACCTCTTACTTTTTAGTAATTCATACAATGGACCTTTTCTAAAACTTACGACTATCATATTCGTTTCTACTTAGCATATATTTTTTAAAACAGCTTAAAGAATATATAGGGTGGAGGATTCGCAGTTGAGTGCAATGATACTTGGTGGTTTTCTTTTTTTTAGTGCTAGCATAGGAGGAGCTCTAGCTTGGGTATTCTCTAGGCTATTCCAGCATACAACTCATGGATTATCATTACTAAGTGGAGGATTTTTAGTTGGCATACTTGTAGTAGACGTTATTCCTTCTTCTTTTCACATGTACAAATCAATGGGCCTTTTACTTGGAATTTTGATGGGTTATTTAATGTTTGAAATACTTAATAGTTTATTTCACACTTCCCATACACAAAACCCCTCTGTATCACTACTTGCAATCGCTATAATCATCCATACTATTCCAATGAGTCTTACTGTCGGACAGTTACTAGGGAAATCCGCATTAAGTATTGCCATAACAGCTTCCATTATTCTACATCATCTACCAGAAGGCTTTGCACTATCAACAGCATTACTATCACAAGGAGAAAGGCTATGGAGACTCTTTATGTATTTTGTAGCATTCTCGATTTTCTTTAGTATTTTTATACAGATCGGCCAATATTGGGAGTTATCTGATAAGGCACAAGGAGTACTAATGGGCGTATCGATTGGGTTAATAGCAACAGCCAGTATTTCAGAATTTATTTTGCATCATATTCGTTCAGTATCACGAAAATCCTTTATAGCGTATATTTTATTAGGATATTTATTAAGTCATGTATTTCATATGCTAGTCGAATAAAAAAGCAATCCACCCAATATTGTGGATTGCTTCTTCTTTTAATTATTCATCATCACTAATTAACATTATTGTTAGTGATAAGATTTTAGCGAACTGTGCACGTGACAGATTACCTTTTGGATTAAATTGACCGTTAGCTCCATCAATCACACCTAATTGCTTTAATAATCCGATTGATTCAACAGTTTCCTTACGCATTTGGTTTTTGTCTGCAAATGGGTTATTTTTGCTAACCTTGCTTACATCAAATTCCATTGCTTCTAAGTATCTTGCTGTTACAAATGCCATTTCCTCACGTGTAACAGGTTTATACGGCTCAAAATTAGCACCATCAAAAATATCGATTAGGCCATATTCCTCTAAAATCGCTACTTCTTTCGCGCCCGGGTATTTTGCCAAATCTTTATATGTAGCAGGACCTTCATAATCTTCCTTCACATCTAATCCTGAAGCACGGAAAATCATAGTAGCTAATTGTCCGCGTGTTACTTGTCCATTTGGATTAAATGTTGTAGCAGATGTACCATTAATAATGTCTAATTGGAACAATAATTGGATATGTCCCTCTGCCCAATGCCCAATAGTATCCGTGAAGTAACCACCTGGTTTTAAGTCAAAATCCTCTTCTTGAATTGATCCAATAAAATCATTCAAATCTTCATCAGCTAAAGCTTGCCATTTCCCTTCAGCATAAACTTCCGCCTTAAATGCATTTCCAGATGGAGTAAATCTCATTTGAATAGAGTCACCGAAAACCTCTTTAAATTCTTTTTGTTCTTGTGCACTCATTTCAGTAGTTTTCAATAGTCCTTGTAACGAAATCTTTAATGTCATATTATTTTTCGTCGTTACTAATGTCATCTCTTTATCTTCATAGGCTAATTTAGAGATTACTAGTGTTTTATAAAGATCTTGGTATGTCATCGATTGCGCTTGTTTAGTCGCTGCAACAGCATGTTTTGGGTGGATAATGCTAGAAACATCTACAGTTTCTTGAGCATTTGCTTGTAATCCAAAACCTCCTGTAAAACATGCAATACTAAGCGCGCCAGCTAAAAACGTCTTTTTCATTATACTTGCCCCTTTCAATTCATAAATTCAGTGTACTAAAACAACCGTTAGTAAATCTATAAAAATATGTAAATTATTCAAAATTATAAGAAAGTCCTATATCCCCTAACGTAAAAAATTACTAAATCTCCACAGAATCTCAGGGGGTATATTACTTAATTTCTACAATGTATCATGTACTTTTTCCAATAAATCAAACGTAATGTACAATTATTCTTCGTTTAGAATAAACACCATATCATAAATATGCTTTATGTCTCTTTTTATTTATCTAGGAAAATTAGTATACCTATTTATTCTTTAGTAGGTATAAAGTAGATAACCAACACCCAATCATGCGAAATAATCAAGGGATTTTCTTTGCGTGGAAAAAAATTCAATGCTAAGTATAGTTCTATTTTATTCTATATATTAAAATATTTGATAAATAGAAGATTTCGATCTTAAGAAAGGAGAGTTTTAGTACTTGGTAAATATATTACAACTTATAACTCTAATCAGTATCATTATAGCGATTGTCTTTCTTATTCTTGCAGTATTCAATTTCATAAAGTTGGATCGAATTAAAGCACTAAAAATGCTGAAATTAACCGCGATTCCCATTATCATTATCATTTTTTGTACGTTGGCCCATTTGGATATTTCACCTAAATCTTAAGCAAATAAATCAGATGTGGCTATTACATATAAGGAAAAACCCGCAGCTAAAGTAGACTCAACAGAAGATGCAACTTGGCAGGATAAAGTTGAAAAGGTTGCTTCTTTTAATAGCACTCCTTCTAAGAAGCTCGATACAGTTGATGCCTTCGCTAAAAAATATCCGGCAACAAAGGCTTAAATCAAAGAATTCGAGGATTACATTATAGCCGAATATAAGAACAAAAAATATTTAGCAAATGTACAAAATGATGAATATATGCTAGGAAATATATTTAAGGCATATGTAGTGAATAGATACAATGGAGAAGAAGAAACACCTATTAACGATATTGTCTCTGGGTTTTATCAAAATTCTAATTATACTTTTAAGGGACTCGAATCCACTAATAGTAATGCAATAAAATATAATGAACGCCAAATGGACAAAGCATTAGCAGCTCTTGAACATTAAATGTCACTCTCTCGGGTGACGTTTTTTTTATTTTCGGTGGAATTCATTCAGCGTAGATTCTTTATATCATTATAATAATCGAGGCTTTTATTTGATTTTTCAATATCGAAAGAAGTAGTATGGAGTTGTAATAAGGGATGCACACCCTATCCAAACAATTATATTAATGTAACAATTTCAAGGGAGGAATTTAGGATGGATTATCAAAATATTACGGTTGCAGGCAGCGGTGTTCTAGGTAGTCAAATTGCTTATCAATCAGCTTTTAAAGGATTTAATGTAACGGTATACGATATTAATGATGAGGCATTAACAAATGCACAAGATCGTATCACAAAATTAAAACCGTTATACCAACAAGATTTAGGTGCGACTCAAGAAGAAGTGGATGCTGCATATGCACGTTTATCATTTAAAAGTGATTTATCAGAAGCGGTTGCAAATGCTGATCTTGTGATTGAGGCGATTCCTGAAGTTGTTAAAATTAAAACAGAATTTTACACAAACCTTGGCAACGTTGCCCCTGCTAAAACAATCTTTGCGACAAACTCATCAACGTTATTACCAAGCCAATTTGCAGAAGCAACTGGTCGTCCAGAGAAGTTTATAGCGCTTCACTTTGCAAATACGATTTGGAAAAACAACACAGCCGAAATTATGAAACACCCAGGCACTGATATGAAAGTGTTCGATGAAGTCGTAGAATTTGCACGTGCAATCGGTATGGTTCCACTGCCATTATATAAAGAACAACCAGGTTACATTTTGAATTCTTTACTAGTTCCATTTTTAGATGCTGCTGAATCACTATTAGTAAAAGAAGTAGCAGACCCAGAAACAATCGATAAAACATGGATGATCGGAACAGGAGCACCACTAGGTCCATTCGCCATCCTTGACATTGTCGGTATTAACACTGCATTCAACATTGTAGAAGCAAAAGCCGCTGCTACTGGTGAAGAAAACTTTAAAAAATTAGCCAATCTCTTAAAAACAGAGTATATCGATAAAGGCAAACTAGGTCGCGCAACAGGCGAAGGCTTCTATAAATATCCAAACCCAAACTTCGCAAAGCCTGATTTCCTAAAAGGCTAGGATAATTAATCAATAAAACGATGTACATAGTGTCTACGCTATGTGCATCGTTTTTTTGAGGTGTCTGCAATTTGAAGTGATTGGGTTGGCCAGGAATGTGATCGGGTAGCTACTCAATTTGCTCGGGTAGGCTGCGAATTTGATCAGGTGGCTACTTAATCTGCTCGGGTTGGCCGTGAATGTGATCAGGTGGTACCCCAATCTGATCAGCTAAGCCACGAATGTGATCGGGTGGTACCCCAATCTGATCAGGTAAGCCACGAATGTGATCGGGTGGTACCTCAATCTGATCGGGTATGACGTGAAAATGATCAGGTAGTAACTCTAACCGCTCGGGTAACCTGTGAATGTGATCGGGTAGCTACTCAATCTGCTCGGGTAGGCTGCGAATTTGATCAGGTGGCTACTTAATCTGCTCGGGTTGGCCGTGAATGTGATCAGGTGGTACCCCAATCTGATCAGGTAAGCCACGAATGTGATTGGGTGGTACCTCAATCTGATTGGATAAGCCACGAATGTGATCAGGTTATACCTCACCCTGCTCGGGTATGACGTGAAAGAGATCTGCCACTAACTCGAGACAATCGGATTTACCAAGAACTATTTACTCAAACTGATCAGATTTGCCAAGAACTTAATTAGGTTTCCAACCCGAACCACCTTGGATATAGTTCACGAGAAAAAATCCCAAAAGCTAGGCGCATCTTGAAACTTTACTGTTGCAAGCTTTTCTATAATTTTCAATTTAATTTCTTGCTCCAAGTCTTCCCTTTCTTGATAATCTGTATTGTGCAAACAATGTTTAATTTTAGGTATGAAATTCTCTATAATCGTTAGAGTCTCTTCGTTATGTTGATTTTCAAAATTTGCCATAAGTCATTCCTCCTTTTTTCTGAGTGTATTATTGAGTTTATTTAAAGCCTTCCTGTGAAGGTTTGATATATTCTGTGGAGTTGTTCGTAATGTTTGAGCTATTTCTTTTATAGAAAGTTCTTTTACATAAATCATCTCTAAAATTTGGAGCTGTCTAACCGTTAGTTTTTGTAAGGATTTTAAAAGCTGTTCATCTTCAATATTGTCTAATAGCCCTTCCCCAACAATAGTATCAAGTTCCTTTTCAATGCTTGCATCTTCTACTTGCTCTTTTGCAGTTGTGCCACCTTCTTCTGATAAGCCCTTATCTAATATTAATAAAGTATGCTTTTGCAGATTTTTCCTTTTTTTATCAAAATCTAAGCTAAAGAAATAAATTAAATTACTAACGTATTTGATCTTCCTAACATTTATATAATGAGATTGAAAAGATTCATCAACGAGTTTTTTATTAATATCAGTTGGATATAAGATCGCTTTTTGCACCAAATAAAGATTTTTGGAATCCGACAAAAAGCTTTTTATAATTGGATTGTTTACCTGTTCATTATTCCTATAGAAGAATTCCTCTATTTTTTGATTATCTTTCTCCATTTAATAATCCCTCCTATATATCCGCCCTCTTTCTATATAAAGTGAATGTAGTATCTATATTATAAACCAAAATAAGAACAAATGTTCTTAAAAGAGAATAAAAAAATCACCTTTTATACAAAAAAGGTGATTTAATCCAACTTCTTCAACTATCTAAAATAGCTTTTATTTTCTCTGGCTGATAACCTTTAATTTCCTCCGCTTTATTATCAGTGACTACTAAAGTAAATGGGATAGCGCTACTATTAAATTGCTTAAACTCCTTTAATACGTGCTCTTCATTAATATCCTTATTAATATAAGTAATATTATTTGCTTCTAACCATTCCTTTAACCTGACACAATATTGACATTCCTTGCTTGAATATACCGTTATATCATATTTCATCTTAGAGACTTCCTTTTTTCTAAAAGAGAACTAAAACATTAAAAACGAAATCATGCACAAAATAATATTTTTCAACTGGAAGGTTGTCTTTATTAAAGAAAGATTCTCTTTACATATTACAATTAAAATTTTGGTGATATAGCCAAGCGGTAAGGGTCTGTCTAGCAGATGTCACGGATTTTGAATAAGAGGGAGGGTGATTTACATTATGACACCAGAAAATGTTCCCATGTGGATTAGCTTAATAGGAAATTTTGGGTTCCCTATTGCCATAACAGTCTATTTGTTCATTCGCTTTGAAAGGAAAATAGATAAATTAGAGGCTGTCATCATGGAGTTATCTGAAGTTATAAAATCTCTTAATTACAAAAAAGGAGGGTGATCCATATAGAAATTGAA
The DNA here is from genome assembly GCF_044763105.1 of Lysinibacillus sp. NPDC096212. Classification (NCBI taxonomy): domain Bacteria; kingdom Bacillati; phylum Bacillota; class Bacilli; order Caryophanales; family Bacillaceae; genus Lysinibacillus; species Lysinibacillus sp. NPDC096212. The sequence continues at coordinate 148,935 of NZ_JBIWFQ010000005.1, forward strand.
AAATTATTGGCTTGTTACTGTAAAGCGAGAGAAATTCAATCATTTTATACAAATTGCTTAACTAATGATAGTCTTTCTCCAAAAGAACGCGATTTACTAATAAATCTTATTAAAAACGCCAGTACTTCTTCTAATTTATTGCGTGAATATTGTCAGCATACTAATGAAATATGATCTTTTTACAAATAAACCCACCAAATAATTTAGGTTATAGACAACCTAATTTTATTTGGTGGGTTTTAATTTTTAACGGAATATTCCATTGCCAATTTTCTTACATCTTTCATCCAATTAATGTATGATTGTATGAACAGGAGGGGAATTTTATGATAGCCTACAAGAGAATAGCTATACTATATCTTCTTATAATAATCCTTAGTATATTTATTGCTACACAGATGAACAGCATATTAAATGGATTGTTGGTTCTTGCTTTTTTGTATTTGTTGTTTATTGGCCTTCCTTATTTATTACAAAAAAAGGTGAAGTTTTTCGAGATGTTTTGGAGTTGGTTAACAAAAGGTGAGCGAATAGGTCCTAAAAATTAATTTTTTCCAAAACAAAATAAAGAAACACTCTAACTGTTCTACCGTGTAGGCCCAAGCGGCTCATCGAACGCCTCAGAAAAGCGCCCAGTCGGAACTGAAATCAACCACATGTTATTGTGATAAGCCTTATTTTTCTTAGAAAGTAAAAATCACATCTTGTATATTATGGTAAAATGCGATAGAATTCATTAACTGTATTTGGTGTTGAACAAAACGGTTCTAATTGTACTGGCTTTTTCTTGTATGGAAGTGAAGTAAAGTAAATATATATCCTAATATCGAATGTTGAACTGGGCCGCTTGTTCAATAAAATACAAATTTTTCATTGTAGTAAATAAATTCAGAATAGTACAAAAAAGCGGAGCACCTTCTAACTTTGGCTCATCTATCCAGGTTCTAATTAATTCCATGACATTTAACTTCTATCAGCAAGTATTTTTTGTACTTAAAGCGAAGCGTCAGCGGGTGTTCAAACATCTGCTTAAATTTAAATGAAGGGTGGGAGGGTCTAAATTGGGAATTGGATTAGTTGCTTTGGGATTAGTATTGGTACTAGGAGTAGCTTTTATGATAAGTCTTGGTAAATCGAATAAAAAGAAATATATAATTTGGGGAATAACTATGATGTTAGTAATCGCTCCTTTATTCTCAGGGGTTGTTTCTATTCTGTATGGGAGATATGAAGGTGAGGGGTTTGCGGCGGTCGCACTAATGATGGTCATGTTTCCACTTCTATTTTTAACTGGACTTGTGCTTCTTCTTTTAGGAATTTTAAAAAAAGGGAAAGCTAAATCTATTAAGCCAACGGATGCGTAACAGCTTTTATTGCTTTTCATATGAATTTCATTTGTAAGCGTCAAATAGCGCCCACCTGTTACTCAGGGGGCGCTATACATTTAAACAGTGATTATGTAGAGTTGACCGGAACCTCTATGGCAGCGCCTTTTGTTGCTGGTGCCGCTGCACTTATTATAAAGATGATAGATCGTACTGAGCCACATTTGATTTCTATGTATGTGTATGATTACTTATTGTCGCATGCTCTTCCATTGGAAAACTTCTCAATCAATCAAGTCGGAAATGGTTTTATTCAAGTGAAATAAGCAACTACTTAAGGAATGTAATCAAGGCCATGACGTTTAAATTCTTTAGCAGATTTTTATTCCAAGCATACTATACATCAATACAAGGATCGATTGGAGGCAATTATGACTAGCAACAATAAAATTGCATCGACCAATATTGTGCTGTCAATTTTACTTGTTCTAGGTATTACCTATAATTATTTTTACAATCAATCACCCATTCAAATGGAACGCTTAGGTCATTTAGGGTTTTGGTTAGCTTTCCCTTTATCAATAATCAATATAGTCCTGAGTTTGAAGCTACTGAAAAATAAAACGGGCAAGCGCTAGTAGCTATATACGACACAAAACCCCTAGAAAAGATTCTAGGGGTTTACTTGATAATGGTATTTTAAATTGACTTTTTAAAAGATCCATTAAACGGACACATCAATAGAACCGCTGGATGTACTGATATGACTTTGATTATTTTGACTTGCTGCTTTAAATGAGCGCCAAGCTTCTGTATAAATCGCATTAAATTCACTTTCACGGAGATGTTCTTCTCGTGTACCAATCGCATGCCAACCATTATGGGGCGAATAGGTAGAAGTAATATTCCCCCTCGCATCCTTCACCTCTAAATAGCTCACATTTCCACGCTGCATGAATGGTAATTGCCTTAACATTTGTGCTATCGAGCCTTTACGATCAGGTGATGCTACAGATACAAAACTCTTCTTTAATGTCCTATAAGAAGAATTTTTATGCCCACCAAATTTGTCATTTTCAAAATCTTTTTTAGCTTGTGCAATAATTGCTTCCTTATATTTTTCTTCACTCATCGCTGGAGCTGATTTTGTCGGCATCGCATTTATTCCTGAAAAACTTGGCATTGAAATAGGTGTTAATTTACTTTCAACACCTAACAATTTTAATGCATCACTACTTATAGTTGGAAATCGCATTTGTACCTCCTATATTTGAGAGAACATTATAATTAGTTACATTATTATTTACTCATAGTTATAGTAAACAGTTAATTTTGGAGAGGAATATTTCTTCCATGAACTACCTGCTAAAATACTTACATTTGTCCCATTATAATAAATAGACCATGTACCGGCAGCTGGTTGTCCTATAACTCCAGTAGTTATTTCAGTTTTATTAAGCGAACCCCAAGGGGCAGAAGTATAATTGTCCATAGAATCATTTTTGATATGCACTCTATTAGAAACAATTGCTCCGTTACCTCCATATGTGAGACCACTATTGGCATCAACTACCACTTTAGTAACTACAGCATCAGATGGTAATCCAGAAAAATTAAATGTAGCTACACTAGAATCTCCACTTGTTTGTTGAGCAAGAGTTAGACTCATTGTATCCCTAGAAGTAACCGTTTTTGAAGATGATGCAGCAAGTGTTGTAGATGTTGTGAACGAAAACATCATTACTACTACAAGCAGAAAACTAAAGAATTTCGTAAATTTCATTTCAATGATCCTCCTTCGTAAAGATAATTAGGTATTATTACCAAAAATAAACCTAACATTGTTATTGTTAGTATTTTTTTACAATAACACCTCTATTATCATATCGGATAGGCAACCAAAATTTTTAGTTTAAATTATAGAACACTCGCTATGCTTATGAAATAGATGTTCTACTAATGTTACATAAACATGCTACTACCCCCTTTGCCCCTAAAACTTTTCTTGGAGAAAACCCATAAAACCTTATACACTCACATACAAAACGAGTTTACGCATCATTAGAATTAGGCAGTAACGACAAAGGGCAAACCCTTGTCATTACTGCCTTTTTGGTTGAATCACTAGTTATTATGTATACAGTATTTTATACATTGTTGGTTTCATAGTGTTTTTCGACTGGTTCACCAACAAATAAGTAGCTATATATTTGTAAAGGTCGTAGGAATCTCCGACCAAGTCAGTTTCATGTACTTTCACCACAAAACTCCCTAAAATGGAAATGACAGCATAAAGGAGATTCTAAATTATGAAATCTAACACTATGGCGCATCATTTTCATACATTACAGAAGCAGCGAATACACTACCTACCTTGTATTCAATCACTCTCGCTGGAACAACTCTGGCATCGTGAGAAAGAAGAAAAATGGTCTATCGGTGAACATTTCTATCACCTTTATCTCATCCTAAAAATGCTAAAAACAGCAACAAAATTTTCCTTACTACTCACCCCTTACGCAAAAATGCGAAGAAACAAGCCTTACGCTACTGAAATACATGATATTTACGAGGAATATAAAAACAAAAAAGGACGAGGCATGAGAGCACCAGGAATATTAGTGCCTCCTACAAAAATTCGTTTTACCTTGAGCACCGCTGAAATCGAACAATTACTAGTAAACGAAACGAGCGCAATGCAAGAATTAGTAAAAAATATTGAGGAGGATATTGCCGGGCATATTATCTTTCCAGATCCCATTGCCCACTATCCTAACCTTATTCAATCTATCCAGCTCCTTGCCATCCACGAAAAACATCATTTTAGAATAATGGAGGGGCAATATAATCGATTGAGTGCATCTAGCGAAGTTTTAATTTAAAACAAAAAAATAAGTAGATTTTATTTATGAAAAGAGGTTTGAAATATGAAGATTCTAGGAAATGTTATTGATGATCAAGGAAGATGTAAGCACTATTTTAATAAGGTAGATACAATTTCACTTAAATTTAAATGTTGTGGAGAATATTATCCTTGCTATAAATGTCATGAGGAAAATTCAAATCATAAGATTCAGCCGTGGAAGAAAGAAGACTTTGATGAAAAGGCAATATTTTGTGGCGTATGTAAAAGTGAATTAACGATTCGTGAATATATGAATAGCACAAACTGTAAGCATTGTAATACACTTTTTAACCCAAATTGCAGTAAGCATTTTCATATATACTTTGAGACGGATAATAATAATTCTACATGTACTTTCTAAATAGAAAAGCCTTTGAAGGGATAATGCCTTCAAAGGTTTCCTCTTAGGATCTATGCGTAATGATTATTTATCATACTTTTGAAGAAATGCTTTTACTTTCTCCTTGGCAAATTGCGTGCTCAAACTACCTGGATTTGCATCAAAGCCATGATCGACCTTTGGAAGAAGATAAAGCTCATGCGCTACACCGCTTTTAGTCAGTTTCTCGTCTAAAACGTTCGCCTGCTCTACAGGAACAATACGATCCCCCGTTCCTAAAAACGTAATAGTTGGTGGCGTATTTTCCTGAATATAGCATATAGGGGAAAGCATCTTATAACGCTCAGGGTATTCAGATAGTGAACCTCCAATGTACTTATTCATAACATCTTGGACATAATGCATACTTGGATTGCTCTTGTAAAACAAAGTCATATCTGACGGCCCACACATGTTAATCACCGCCTTGATTGGTACATCCGGTACATCCGTTGATGGTGGTAAATGCTTATCTCCCATACTATATGTAGCAAGCATAGCTAGATTTCCCCCAGCAGACTCACCCATTAAAATGATTCTGTTCGGATCAATCTTATACGTATCTGCATGTTGCACGATCCAACCTAACGCCGATTTAACATCCCCTACTTCATCTTTCCAACCTGCTTCAGGAGGCATACGGTATTGGACATCAAAAACAGTGTACCCTTGATCATTCATCCACTGATTCCAGTCTTGAACTTGGCCTTTATCTCCACTTACCCAACCACCCCCATGCACTTGAACAATGACAGGTGTTAAAACATCCTCTGATTTTTTCTTTGCTGGCCACACATCGAGCTTTAATTCAATGCCGTCCGTAGTTTTCCCATACACCACATCTACACTAGGCTTTGTTGAGATATTTTGTTTATAGAAAAAAAGTGAGCTAAGAGAAACCGATACATTCTCGCTTTTGGCATAGCTTTTCATATTACTAATTGGCTGCACAGTTAAAAAAATTAATAACAACAAAATAGGAATTAGAACAGTAAGAGCAATTAAGGTTTTCTTCCAAAAAGAAAGAGCTAGTAAAACTATTATTATTAATGCTGTAATTACTAGAATAATCGGAAATATAGAAGCCCCCCATGCAAGTAGACTCATTATTTTATCCATATTACTTGGATTTAAAATATAGTATGCCACTATAATGATAATGAAACATACTATCACAGAGAGGATTGTGAGTAGCCACTGAAGAAAACCTCTAGGTCGCCAATTTAAATTTGCTTTTGTCTGATCCATCTTTTAAAAATCCCCCATACTACACCATATTTTTATAATGCCTTAAAACATAAGATTTCTAGTAAATATTTCAAAATCCATACTTTAATATAAATGATATGCCACATTGAAAACTTTAGGAATAACAATCTCCATTGTTCAAAGACTCCGTTGTGGTTACCTGGAATCTGCATGTTTAAAGCACCTTATTCTGTATGTAACATGCGCGAATCCCAGAGTTGTAGCTGATTGTCCTCAAATTTCAGAATTTGTAGAAAAATATACAAAAAATGATTTCGAAACTTTATAGCTGATGGTTTTGTAATAACATAAGCAAAAAAGAAAAGCAGGAGTGCCGTGATGAAAACAAAAAGAATCTTAGGAAAACCCTCTGTTTAATTGGAAGTAAAGCATCATTAATCTAGTTTGAACATCACTTTAAAACATTAAGGAATGAGTTAAGTCAAGTTATCTGAATTATCAATTTTTGACAATAAAATAGCAAAAGTTGATTATAAAACTTTATTGCAAATGGTATGGTATTCACATCACAAAAAAGAAAAGAGGAGAATTTATAAAATCAAAAAATTCCGAAAATTATTAATGTTTAAGGTGTTTAAGTTCGTCTAAAAAAATCATTGATTATAAAATAATTCATAAATCTAAAGAGTTAGAAAATGAAGATAATAAAAGTAATACTCTTTTTTATCATAATTGTAATATCTCTTGTGATTTCAGAACGTGGAATCATATATTATTTGATGTCAACTCCAGAACCGGGACCGGTAAATCCATATCCGTTATCTGAAGTGACACCATTTGTGCGCCATGGTATCGCAGCGTTTATTGTCCTAGTAGCGCTTTGGATTACAAATAAAATAATGCATGTTTTCTCGCTCATAAAAACTAAATTAGTAAAAAATCCTTCTTAGCCTTGAAGTTTGCCTTCAAGGCTATTTCTCTTATAGTGGCAATTTGTTCGTCTCATACTTACTCGGGATGTGTTTTACACTGCTACGCTACCTCATTTTTCCACATGCATTTAATTTTCAAAATACTTATTGCTTAACTGTCTTCAATTTCGGAAAACTCTTTTAGCCACTCTGTCATTCTACTCATAGCATAATCCTGTTCAAATTGGTACCAATGATTTTCGATGCCTAATTCATTAATTTTTTCTTTAAAAATTCGAAAAGGTTTTCTTCCGTTAAGTACATTGATTAAATGCATCGTAATCGGATCTGATTGCTTTTTAGCAAAACTGACCATGACATCATACATTTCAGATGATGAAACGTTTGGAATCATCACTAAATCCACAGCCACTTCCTCATCATCCCAATCAATCTCAGGCTCACCAGTTATAAATTCTGGCGCATCCAAAAGTACTTCACCCGTTCGACGATTTAACACATACGATATGCCATTATCATTTCCATTTAAAAATATATCCACAAGTTCATCTAGTAGTTTCAATTTCCTCACCTCATATTAGTGCTACACGGACAGGGGTAGAATGCCTAAGCTCAGTCAAAAACTGCATAAAAAAGAGCCGAAAAGATTCGATTCGGCATTTATTCAAACATTCCTATACTGAGCTCCCTACAAAACGATTCTATCGTGTCACGCTCTTCTTTTGGCAATGCTTCGTACTCAACCAGATATTGTGCTGAGAAGTCTTCTAGCTCCTTATAACTGACTTCTCTTGTCAGGACGATTCCATTGACCTCATTAGCCAATTCGTTTGCCGCCACAATATCCGTAAACGCAAAGGCCTGTTCTTCGTCATCCGTAAATGTAAGAAGGTCAATTTCCCCCTGGTAATAGCGATTATCTACTTGCACTACATAATATCTAATTGAATCCATTATACACCTCCCTAATTCATGATTTTCATTATTACCTTCTTACTAAAAATCCATCCCTCATCAATTCGTACGGGCGTTACCTTCAATAAACTGATGAATCCCCATGTAACAACGCAGTTATAAAAACCCTGACTTTTCTAAAGTAGCATTCGTAAAAACTTTTCAAAATTCACGCCTGCTTCGCGAGGAATCTGCTCCTTCGACGTAGCTTCAATTGAAACGGCTAAAAACGTCTCCGCAAGCTTCATCGACTCAACTAAATCCTGCCCGCGCATCATGCCACCCATAATGACGGATGCAAACAAATCACCTGTCCCTGAATAGCTCTCGCCGTTATATTCTCGGATGCTAGAAAATGAACGATGTGCATCGATATACATATTGCCTACATAGCGCTTATTCGCATCTGCTGGCGGCGGATTCAAACCGGTAATAATAACGTTCGCTCTAGTTTCCTGCTGCAGCTGATGGCCCGCTTCCTCTAAAGCCTGAAGATAATCTGAATCGTCCTGATAGCTTTGTAGCTTTTCGTATGATAAACCCGTAAGCAAGCAACATTCTGTAATATTTGGCGTAATAATATCTGCACACTTCACCAGCGCCTTCATACGATCAAGCAACTCGCCTGTATACATTTTATAAACCTCGCCCAAATCGCCCATTACCGGATCGACAAGCAACGTTGTTTCACTCGAGTGGAAGACGTTTAAAAACCGAAAGATATTATCGATTTGCTCCTTCCCTGTCACAAAACCTGTGTGAATACCATCAAAAGTCGCACCAAGCTTACTCCACTCATCCACAAAGTAGTCCATCTTTGACGTTAAATCCTCACAATAAAAACTAGAATACCCTGTTTGCGCCGTTAATATTGCAGTTGGTAATGGCACCGCCTGAACACCCATCACTGACAGCACAGGTATCGCAGCCGTTAACGAGCACTTCCCAAAGGATGACATATCCTGAATTACAGCAACTTTTTTCATCATACTCTCCACCTAACTAATCCTGCATGTATTCTCTTCATCGTATCATAATTAGATAGATGCGAAAATGCACTCCCTTATAGAAAAACAAACTGACCTTTAATATTTTTATCAAATTGGCACTTTTATGATAGTCAGTCCTTTGCTAAAGTAAAAATTATTAAAAAATTCATCCTAGCGAGGACATGCAAATGCAAAATATACAAAGTCAACCCTATACAAAACCACGTACGAAAACATTTGATTTAGTCATTACTTCAATCCTTGCAGCACTTGTTTTCGTCGCGACAATGTTCATTAATATAAAGCTACCATTCGGGCAAGGTGGACTTATTCACTTAGGGACATCCATGCTTTTGATCGCGTCGATTTTATTTGGTCCTAAAAAGGGAGCACTTGCTGGAGCAATCGGAATGGGCTTATTCGATATCGTAGGTGGCTGGTTAATTTGGGCGCCAACCACAATAATCTCCCGCGCATTACAAGGCGCCATCGTTGGGAAAATCGCTTGGTCTAAAGGTCATAGAGGCGACAATATTGGGTTAAACATTTTCGCAGCAGCTGTTTCAATGCCTGTGATGATGGCAGTCTACTATATCGGGCAAGCGATTATGTTCAAAAGCTGGGTTGCCCCTTTAGCATCCATTCCAGGAGACGTAATCCAAAACGTTGTCGGTTTAATTATCGCTATTCCTGTATGTATCGTGATGAAAAAAACACCGTATTTTAAAAAGAATTTTTAACTTCTTTCAAAAGAAGTTAAAGCCTCTGGCGGATGTCACGGAATCGGAAAGGAGTTCTTAAAGGATGTTAGCCTAAAATCATCGCATCCATGCGATAACGGCTAACTGACCTGCATCGGTAAAAACGCCACGTCCTGTGGCATTACCGAAATGACCGACATCGTGTCGGCCCTCACGCAGGCCTTAGCACAAAGCCGATTCCGGACGCAATTATGCCGAGGCATAATTGATTACTACAAAATAAACACGCCATCTTGTTGTTTTGCTGACAGCATAGATGACGTGTTTTTTGGTTGGCGTTTCGTTTAAAATTTCAAGTCGCAATAATGGAGGATTTTTTCCATACTATATCTTTAGGGCGAAAATGCCACGAGTAAAATTGAATTAACCTAAGGAGTGGTTAGGAATGAACGGAGATGCTATCGTTTGGATCGTTCTATTACTATCTATTGTAGTTTGTGATTATTTAGCAGCCTATTTATACAAAAATAAGAAGATCCCTATATGGGCTTCTGCAATTGGCATGGCGGTTTTAATCCCAGTAATAGTCGGAAGCTTTGTGTATTTAGGGGTCAGTTATGCTAAAGCCTTTGAACCAGATAACACAAGAGAAGGGATTGCTTTTGCAGGAGGATTTATAGCGGTGATCATTGCATTAAATGCAATAATTATGTTCGTTATAGGAGTTATTTTAAATATTTATACATTCGTTAAAAAGCATTAAAACAATCATGTGTTATAAAGCATAACTGCTTGTACTTGGCGTTTTCAATATAGAATGCTCAAAATCTAAAGCTAAATTAAAGGGAATTGTTAGCTCACTTTCACAAAAGTATTTCGAAATGACTTTTCAACCTTTTCTGAATGAATAAATTTGATTTTCAATAATGAAGGTTTTTTTTCATACTATATGGTGGAGGTGAAAAAATGCCAAGAGTAAAATATATAAATTCTGACGTTGACTTAGTGGCAAGGATGATGAGAGCAGAAGCTGTAGGTGAAGGAAATCAAGGAATGCTATATGTTGGCAATGTCATTGTGAATCGTGTTATAGCAGAGTGTCCAGACTTTAAAGATTTAAGAACCATTAATGATGTCATTTATCAGGTACAGGGAGGAAATTATTCTTTTGAAGCTGTTCAAAAAGGTAATATGTTTTACCAAAGAGCGCGACCTAATGAAAAAAGATTAGCAAAATTGACTCTGGATTATTGGCGAGATCATCCAGCGAAATACGCACTTTGGTATTTCAATCCATACGCACCATGTCCTCCAACATGGTACGGTCAACCTTTTACTGGTCAATTTAAAAATCATTGCTTCTATGAACCAGCACCTGATACATGTGAAAGTGTTTATCAAGGATAGGTAGCTATTTTCCTTTTTTGTTACAGTTTTTCTGTTGAGCCTTTTACAGTCTCAAAATATTAAAGTCTATAAATAAAAAAAAGACATTCTACCCAAGTAGTTTGTCTTTTTTGTATCAATATTTTTTTGTAGATATTATTTAAAAATCTACCACGCCATTCTTGTGCTTTAGTTCAAATATTGTTTGTGATTTAATTTTATTTGTATTTTTCAGGTATGCGTTCTCCATTTCTAAACGCTCAATTTTTGCTTGTAATGTTTCAAGAGAGCCTTCAGCTTCTCTTACATTTTTGGATTGCTTCTTATTGGTTTCTTTTTTCTTGGGAGAACGTCCCCTTTTCTTTGGCTCTAGAGCTGTTAGTCCTTGTGTTTTTAATAGCTTTGTCCACTGATATATTGTACTCGGAGAAGATATATTAAATTTACTTGCTGTTTCTAGAAAAGAAGCACCTGTTTCGTTCATAAAGTTTAGTACGTCTAGTTTAAACTGAACAGGATACGTTGTATAACTTTTTTCAAAACCTTTAATCCCTTGAGCCTTAAATAATTTTACCCATGTGATAATTTGATTTTGATTTGAACCAATACTTTCTGCAATCTCTTTATAAGTCTCTGTTCCATTTAAATAACGATTCACTGCGTTTAATTTTATTTCAACTGTAAATTTAGACATATAAACACCCCATTAATGTTAGTTAAGACACATATTTACGGGTCATATCAAAATAAGAAATTTTCTTTCTTATTGCATTCTCTTTTTATTTCTCGTCATTTCCCATTTTTTAATGGCCAACACGGAACCAAAGAAAAATACCGTGGCAACCAATATACCTACCGGAAGACTAGTCACAATGTCTGCAGGTAATACAAAAGTAAGCAGAGGGAAAGCATACACAGCTGGTAAACGGATGCCAACGATATGCAACAAAATAAACATTAGCAACATAGCTAAAATCGTAATGAGTATCCAAGAATTAATATTCAAATACAAAAGCGTTCCTACAGTTGTTGATATGTTCAGTAGCAATACTTGCTTAAACGCCATTTTGCTACTGTACATTGGTTTTTGAAGCACTTCATACACGGCGACAAGGATGACCGCAAGCTGCTCATAACCAACAATCGTGACTGAATCAATCCAAACCAAATTGAGGAATATAAAAACCAACATATACTTATACTGAATTGGCACTTTCTTTACCAATCCCTTATTTAATCCAAATAGGAGAACACCACGCATTAAGAGGAGCGTGAAAATGAAAACCGCTATAATAATTCGACCTCTCCATAGCTTAGTTGCAAAGAATTTTGCAACCTTGGAGACGATTGCTAACTATAAATCTAATATTCTTACAGCAGAACTAGTGCCTATTCTAGATGCACCAGCATCAACCATTAATTTTATATCATCGATGTTACGTACTCCGCCCGATGCTTTGACCCCAACATTTGGTCCAACTGCTTTTCTCATGATCGCAACATCTTCAACAGTTGCTCCGTGCAGAGAACAACCTGTGGAAGTTTTAAGATAGTCCGCACCCGCTTTTACAGATATTTCGCAAGCACGTACTTTTTCTTCATCCGTTAATAGACATGCCTCTATAATAACTTTTACTAGGGCCTTTCCTTTTGCAGCGTTTACAACTCTACTAATTTCTTTTTCAACTAGCATATTGTTTTTATTTTTTAATGCCCCGATATTAATCACTACATCTATTTCCGTAGCCCCGTTACCAATTGCATTTAGAGTCTCAAATACTTTCGTCTCAGTAGTGCTCGCACCTAAAGGAAATCCTATAACTGTGCAAATATTAACATCTGTTTCACGTAAAAGATCTGCAGATAAGCTTACCCAAGCAGGATTCACGCATACAGACGCAAAGTAAAATTGTTTTGCCTCTTGGCATAAATTAATTATTTCTTTTTCGGTAGTACAAGGTGAAAGTAATGTGTGGTCTATTAATTTTGGATAGTCCATAAATATATCAACTCCATCTTCAAGATATGTTTAGTGAAATTAGGTGATCTGCGTTTTTTTTACCTCAAGAGCTTTTTATGATAGACCAAGAGGATTTTCATTTAATGCTACTTTTTTCAAGCCTAATCCATTTGTTTTCATTTCTAAAACCATTATGTGAAAAGATAATTGTGAATTGTGAATCATTCCACATATTTAATTTATAAACCATTTATTTTAGCCTATATGGATGTTAAATTACCCATGTCTCTTATAATAAAGGGTTTATCATTTTTTTGACCATCCAGTACATTTGTTTTTTACCCATCCATTTATAATTAAAAAAAGAGACAAAACTGGTCAAATCCTAAAAAAAAGCGAGAAATCAATTTTAGAAACATTGATTTCTCGCGCTTTTCTGATGTGAAATTTTCATAGTGTTAAAAAATAAAATGGTTAAGGTTCGCACCAAAATTATCTGTTGCTGTCACTTCTTTAGCACTACGTAAATCAATCCCTCGTTTTGCCAGAGGGTCATACTTAACTGACACCTAAATTTCATTAGTTTTTCAATAAAAAGAATCAAAATAGTTTAAAGTTTAAAGCGAATGAAGTGCTTCTGCAAACCTTTTGATTCCTTCTTCAATTGATTTTTCATCTTCCCTTGAGAAAGTAAAACGCACAAAATTCTTTTTAGACCCAATTGTAGAACCGGGGACATAAATTACTCCTCTTTTAATGGATGTCTCAAGTAATTGGACTTCATTAAAGTCTTTTAATATTTTACACCAGATATGAATCCCCCCTTGAGGAACAAAAAATTCCACCTCATCCTTTAAATAATGAGTAAGACTTTTAACAATTTGATTTCTTCTTTTTTCTAATTCCACAACTAATTTATTCATATGAGATTGGAAATTTTCTGATTCTAAAAAATCATTAGCAATCCATTGTGTAAAGCTTGAATGACCAAAGTCTATTTGCTGTTTTGCATCGGATAATCTTTCTATTACTGATTTGGGCCCTATAATCCAGCCAATTCTTAGTCCTGAGGCAACAATTTTGGACAATGAGCTAATGTATAAAACATTTCCGTTAACATCCATTGATTTAAGTGTAGGGATTTTTCTCCCTGTAAAAGCTGTTAAACTATATGGATCGTCTTCTACTACTGGGATTCCTAGTTCGGAGGATATGTCTAAAATATCTCGTCTTTTCTTTTCATTCATGACAGAACCTGTAGGGTTTTGAAAATCAGGATTTAAAAAAATCATTCTAATTCGATGTTTTTTATATAATGAGCGTAAATCTTCTGGTTTTATGCCATCCTTGTCCACAGATAAATAATGTATTTGAATGCCTGCTGTTTTGAAAATTTGAAGATTATAACTGTATGAAGGCTCTTCTAGCGCAACTGCATCTCCTGGTTTTAACAAACACTGCACGATTAAATGTATGGCTTGTTGTGCACCAGATGTAATGAGAATGGAAGCGGGATCGGTTTCTATTTGACGATACTGTCTCATATGTTTCGTTATTGTTTCTCTAAATATCTCATTCCCTTGTGGATGATCATATCCTAAGCTCCCGATAAAAGAACGGGTAAAAGTAATCTCCCTTAAATAATCCAACGGGAAAAGATCCTCTGACAATTCTCCACTAGCTAAATTGATTAGTTTATGTTCAACCGCTTCTTTTCTTATTCTCTGCGTTACAGGTTGATTAGGTAAAAAAGGCCCCGCTTCAATATATCTATTCCAACTAGGAATGCGTTTATTTGTAATTCCCCAGATGTCTTTACTGATTGTTGTACCGCTTCCTCTATTTCTTTCAATCAGTCCATTGGATTCCAACTCATCATATGCACTTACAACAGTGCTTCTGTTTATATTAAATTCTTTAGCTAAAAACCTTTCAGACGGTAAGGATTTATCAGCCGGAAATGTGCCATCTGCTATCCCTTTTTCAATATATTCGGCAAGTTGTTTATATATAGCTTTCTTTGATTCTCGATCTGGTTTCCAATCCATAAAAACTCTCTCCTTAAAATTCCTAATTGTTCCTATCCCCAAAAATGGGGGTTCAATAGAATTATCCTGTATTCTCTTTTATCAAACTGCAATAACTTCCTCTAATCTTTTCGATTAAAAAGAATTATTTTAAATAAATCACACTCATAATAAACCACCCATTTAACCTTTAATTTAACCATCCACTTTGTTTATCAAACCACTTTTGCATTTTAAAAGCTTGATATAATCCCTTTTTTCACAAAAAAATTATATCAAAATATTTTTTTCATTTGAGAACGTTTTGTGATAGATTTCATATTTTCTTGCCTTTCGATTTTTATGCAACTAATATGAAACTCGAATTGTGAATCAAATTCCGCACAAACCCTTATTAGCCTTTAAAACATACAAGAATAATTGAAAGGGGTTTGTCTATGAAAAAGATGTGGATCAGTTTCATTAGCTTTTTCACTATTGCCACTATATTAACAGGGTGTGAACCGTTGTTAGTATTGGATCCAAAAGGGCCTCAGGGTCAAGTACAAGCTAAAGATATAATGCTATCGATTTGGATTATGTCCGTTATCCTTATCGTTGTGTATGTCATCTTAGCTTATATGTTATTTAGATTTCGCGCGTCTAAACAAAGCGCAAACTATAAACCTCCCTACATTAAAGGAAGTACACTAGTTGAAATAATTTGTGTTGGTATACCTGTATTGATCGTTATATTCCTATCAATTGTTTCAGTTCAAAGTAACAACAAGGTTGAATCAACACCTGCAGAATATAAGGACAAAGAACCTCTTGTCATTTATGCTGCAACATCTAACTGGAAATGGCACTTTAGCTATCCAGCAGAAAACATTGAAACAGTTAACTATCTGTATATTCCTGTTGACCGTCCAATTGAGTTTAAACTCTACTCTTACGGACCTATTACAAGTTTCTGGATT
Source organism: Lysinibacillus sp. NPDC096212 (assembly GCF_044763105.1). Taxonomy (NCBI): domain Bacteria; kingdom Bacillati; phylum Bacillota; class Bacilli; order Caryophanales; family Bacillaceae; genus Lysinibacillus; species Lysinibacillus sp. NPDC096212. The sequence continues at coordinate 164,661 of NZ_JBIWFQ010000005.1, forward strand.
CCGCAGCTTGGGGGGCAAAAATATGCAATGTCAGATATGGTGAATACATTGCATTTAGGTGCTAACACACCAGGTGAATATATGGGACGAAACGCAAGTTTTAGTGGTAAAGGATTTGCTGAAAATACTTTTAGAGTCGAAGCAGTACATCAGGAAGAATTTGATAGCTGGGTAAAGGACATTAAAAATACTTCTCCAGAAATAACGGAAGAAAAATTTGATAATTTACTAAAGCCAGGTCATGTGGATGAAGCTTCGTTTAATGGGACTCACTTAACATTTTATCCGGCACCAGACAGTGAACATGGTGAACATTAACACAGGTTTCTAATTCATTAGAATAGTGTTCATTCAAACACCACTAATTCTTATGATGAATCATTTAATTATTAAAATTCCACTATTTTACTATAGAACTCTTGAAAGGAGTATTAATCGTTATGGAATTCTTTGAACGATTTGCTATACCTCATCCAAGTGCTGCGATTTACGGATCAATGGTTGCCATTGCACTAACGATTATAGCAATCATTGTCGGATTAACTTTTTTTAAAAAATGGGGCTATTTATGGCGTGAATGGTTAACGACAGTTGATCATAAGCGAATTGGGATTATGTATTTAATCTCTGCATTACTAATGCTTTTCCGCGGTGGAGCAGATGCGATTATGATTCGTGCTCAACTAGCTGTACCTGATAATAAATTACTTGATGCTCAGCACTATAATGAAGTATTCACTACTCATGGGACTGTGATGATCATCTTTATGGCAATGCCCTTCATTATGGCATTTATGAACTTCGTTGTACCATTACAAATCGGGGCTCGTGACGTAGCTTTCCCAAGGTTAAACGCATTAAGTTTTTGGTTATTCTTTATGGGGGCAATGCTCCTAAACATTTCCTTTGTCATTGGTGGTTCACCTGATTCAGGTTGGACAAATTACTTCCCTCTAGCGAATAACGATTATAGCCAATCAGTAGGTACTAACTATTATTTATTCGCTCTACAAATTTCTGGATTGGGCACATTAATGACTGGTATTAACATGATCGCAACGATTCTTAAAATGCGAGCACCTGGTATGACATTAATGAAAATGCCAATGTTTACATGGTCTGCTTTAGTAGCTAATGTTATTATCGTTTTCGCTTTTCCTGTATTAACAGTAGCACTTGCTATGGGGACTATGGACCGCTTATTTGGAACTAACTTCTTCTCAACAACAAGTGGTGGTATGGATATGCTTTGGGCCAATTTCTTCTGGGTCTGGGGACATCCTGAAGTATATATTCTAGTGTTACCAGCGTTCGGTATTTACAGTGAAATTATCTCCACCTTTTCTAAGAGAAACCTTTATGGATATAAATCTATGGTTGGCTCAATGGTGATTATCTCCTTCCTATCATTTTTAGTATGGACGCACCATTTCTTTACGATGGGACAAGGAGCTTTAACAAACAGTGTCTTCTCTATTACAACAATGGCGATAGCCGTTCCAACAGGAGTTAAGCTTTTCAACTGGTTATTTACACTTTGGAAAGGAAAAATCGAATTCACGACTCCAATGCTCTATTCATTACTATTTATCCCCACTTTTACAATTGGTGGAGTAACCGGAGTTATGCTCGGAATGTCAGCTGCTGACTATCAATATCATAATACGATGTTTCTAGTGGCTCATTTCCATATGGTTATTATTCCTGGTGTTGTATTCGGTATGTTAGCCGGTTTACATTACTATTGGCCAAAAATGTTTGGCTTTATATTAAATGAAAAAATCGGAAAATTGACAGCTTGGATTATCGCTATTAGTACGCTTGTGGCGTTTATGCCAATGTTCTTCTCAGGTCTCGATGGACAAGCACGTCGTATGTACACATACACTGAAGAAACTGGTTTTGGCATATGGAATATGATTTCGTTTGTAGGTGCAATTGGCCTAGCAATTGGATTTGCCTTAATCGCCTATAACGTTTACTACAGTATTCGTTACGCATCAAGAGATATTGGCTCAGATCCATGGGATTCACGTTCACTAGAGTGGGCTACGCCAAATCCTGTACCTCATTATAACTTTGCTATTTTACCGCATGTTAACTCTACTGAAGCTTTCTGGGATTCAAAGTATAATAATCATGTTTTATTCCCAGATAAATATGAAGAAATTCATATGCCAAATAACAGCGGTGTCCCATTTATATTAAGCTGTATTTTCTTTGCTTGGGGCTTTTCTTTTGTATTCGGAATGTGGATTCCAACGATCATCACTACCATTGGGATATTTATATGTATGGCTTTACGTTCTTTAGAAAAAGATCACGGACATTACGTATCTGTAGAAGAAGTAATAAAAACAGAAACGCAATTGCGAGGTGCTAAATAATGAAGATTGATAAAACACTTCCACTCGAATATAGTACACAACAGAATCAATTAAACATTCTCGGTTTTTGGATTTTCCTAGGCGCCGAAATTATGCTTTTTGGAACGCTCTTTGCAGGTTACTTCGTTTTATTTAATCGTGTTGGTAACGGTCCAACTGGGGCAGAGATTTTCGAACTCGCGCCTGTCCTATTTGAAACATTTATACTCCTAACAAGTAGCTTTACGATCGGGTTAGGAATACATGCCATGCGACATGAAAACAAGAAGGCCATGATTACATTCTTCGTGATCACACTACTTCTTGGTCTAGCATTTATAGGTTTTGAAGTTGCTGAGTTTGCTCACTACATTCATATTGGTGCAGGACTACAAACAAGTGCTTTCACAGCTATATTACTAACAACACTAGGAACTCATGGAGGTCACGTAACATTCGGTGTATTCTGGGGATTCCTTATTGTCCTACAACTAATAAAACGTGGACTGACTCCACAAACAGCTAATAAAGCTTTTATTTTCTCCCTATATTGGCACTTCTTAGATGTCGTTTGGATCTTTATATTCAGCTTCATTTACTTGAAAGGAATGGTATAAAATGAGCAATTTATTCCCTCTTAAACAAGTAATAGGTTTTGCACTTTCAATAATCCTAACTTTAATCGCAGTTAGTGTTTATTTTCTGGATGTATCCTTTCCCATTATTATGACGATTTTACTTGTCACAGCATTTATTCAGGCAACCCTTCAACTGATTGTGTTTATGCACGCAAGTGAAACGAAGGATAAAGGAGCAATCTTTACAAACATTTACTATGCTTTAATTATTGCCCTTGTTACAGTATTCGGGACAATATTATGTATGGTTTGGGGATATTTATAATATCATTATATAAGCAGACAAATACTCTGATAGAAGTATTTGTCTGCTTTATTACATACGAAATTAATTAATAAATTATATATTTGTGTACCTTTTATCTGTTCAAGTAAAAGTAAATTTACTATATAATGTTGAGAAAATATTTGCGCTATTCTCCAAATAAATTCATTGGTACGGTTTTCAAAAATTCTCTCACTTCTCGAATGCCAGGAAGTTCACTTTCTACAAGCTCCACCCCGACAATTTTTGCTAGTGGCTGAAGCATCGGTCTTAATTCTTTAGAGACAAATATTTTACTTGGTCTTACCTCTAAGCCTTGTAAAAATGCCCATAACATGCCTTGTGCAATTGGTGGCGTTTTAGGCATAGAAAGCATTTCGTGTTCAATAACTAAATTGCTTCCTCGTTCAACAAGCATACCAGAAATCGGATAAACAGTGCGGTTCGTTTCTTCCGACTCTACGCCAAAAGGCATATAAAATAAATCATATTCTAATTGTAATGCACTTTTAGGTTTTTTCTTATATTTTGCTTTTTCAAACATTGATATTTCCTCGTAGCACTCATACGTTGGCTTCGTCATATTTATTTGCAAAATATAGATTTCTTGTAACTCACCATCCATTTGCACTTTAAACGTTGGATATTGATGTGCAGCTAGCTGCGGATATTCCCAGTCATCCTTCCGAGCTTCTGTAATATTAATCATCCTACTTACAACATCAATTAAAAGCTCTACCTCAAGATAATTTGGTCTTTCAGGATGCGTTCCCTCCAGATAGCTACGGAATTGAATCCAATTCTTCTTCCCTCTATACGACAGCCCATAATCTTTAATTAGCAGATAATCTGCTGTATCTAATTCTTCTCTATCAACAAAATTCACAGTTAAAGCATTTAAACCATAGGAGAAATCGCTCGATAAATTTTTCTCAAAAAGAATTTTTTCTAAGCTATTATAGCCAAGCTCCATGTCAAAAATCATTAATCCAAACTCTTCACCACCAGCTCCCATAACAGAAACAAGTACTTTGTAATCTACATCTTCAAAGTGAATGGCTACGACTTCATCATCCCTTAAATATTGCCATGGCTTTAATTTTTTTAGGTCATTAGTAAGCTCCAATAAAGTAAGATAATCTGGCTCCAGGTTTTCTAGTAAACTATTTGCCTCTTCATCCTCCCGTATCAGTTCATTAATTTCCTCCAAATCAATCTTGTCCATTTTACCTGTATGAATATTGCCTGCTCCAGCAATACATAAAGGAGTTTCAGAGCTCATCGGTAAATCCTCATTGCTCTCTAATCGAATAGTAAATGATGCACTATTATCAATTACATGTGCAATGGCTTCATCACCGGATTCTCGAAGCCATTCATCGACCAACTCTTCATCTGTATCTAATTCCTTATCATTTTTAGGTAAAAAACAAATCTTTTCTTTAGATACTCGTCCATCTTTTTTAACCATTTCAAAATCAAAATAGTCTGCCCCATCCAAATCAAAACTTAGTAATATAATTTCATCTAGCAAGGAAAAACTACTGCTCTTCGGTAACAATAACTTTCGATAAATCTCCGGTTTTTTCTTACTTTCAATATGCAACTGTATCATTGTTTACCCTCCTTCTTCTATTTGTTAAAGGATGCTGATGAAGCTATTGCTAATCTGCTTTCACACACAAATGCAATAATCACTTGCTCTATCTCTTCATTAAATACTTCTACTTTGTAGCTATTCTCAAAGTGAACCACTTTCTATTCACTTTACTAACAACCTATCCGTTCTGCAATACTTCGAAATCTATTTCTCACCAATTGTCACATACCTCAATACTTGTCGTGTTAATTGTGAAAAACAGCCTAAGTTGTCTAGTAACAGCGCTTTATCGTAATTATAAAATCCACATTTTAGAAAGCAAAATATAGTTTTCTGACTTTTATCAATTTTTGTTCAATTATTGACAAAAGTTGATTTTGAAACTTTTATAGACTGGTGGCATAGGGTTATCTATAGGACTTTATATGGACTTTAATACCTCTAATTAAATAAATAAGTCGAATTTTTACTAGTCTTCTTTTCTTTCTTATAAGGATCATCTGTGATTTCAAACTCCAATCAGAGCCTATTTTTTCTGATTTTTATCAAATTTCGTTCAATTATCGACAAAACTTGATTTTGAAAGATTTATAGCTAATGGTATGGTATTAACATCCCGGGGAAAAAGTAAAGAAGAATGATTATGAAAACAAAATAATGACAATTTTATAGAAAAATTTAATTTTATAAAAAAGGGTATCAATACAAGGTATCAATTCTTTGATATCCTTTTTTAATCGTTTAAAAGAAGGTGAAATCTTTGGGTTATATACTAATAAATATATTTATTTTATTACTTATCGTTTCATTTGCTGAATCATTAATGTATTTATTTAAAATAAAAAATACAAAATTAAAAAGCATTTTAACTTATATAGTAATGGCAGTAATAACGTTTATTACAAGTCAATATATACCTAATGATTATAAGGAATTTACAAAAACATTAGCTATAGCATTTTTAATTATAGCATTAGTATCTTTGTTTAAAAAAAACACAAATATTAATTAAACTAGTTTAAATTAAATATATTTAAGTTTATTAGTTTAATTTAGAGTGGAGATATTAAATATGTAGTAGGTGAAGTTGTTAATCATTAAGGTAGTAATTGCCTCAATTAAATTCAAAGTCGAATCATTTTTATAACTTCCAAAAATTGACTTAATGTAATCGATATATATGGCCTTTAGCAATAACTTGTTTCTTTTCACCTTTATACGAATAGGGAGAGTTATTACATTGAATAAAATTTAGAATGAAATGCGGCGTGATGTTCATAACTAGTCTATCCCCACTTTTTACCAAAGTAGACGAAAATCTATTTTCTACTATTTACTTAAGTATCGCTGTAGTTGGGGTTGGCTCGATGTCTTTATTCAATATAAAAAGAAGATGAAATACATTTTAGAAAATAGTAATTGATACTATAAAGCTCAATATTATATGGTAACCCTACCATACCTATTGAGCTTTTTAATTATGCTCTCATAATTCTCAGGTTCTATAGATGGTCCAAAGTTTACGCCCATATAGTTTTAACTTATATATTTTCCTAATAATTTATATAAGTACATAACATTATGTCCCATATCTTATACAATTATCGTAAAATAAAAACACAGACTTTTAAAATTAATACAAAGGGATGACTTACTTGCAAATACCTACATATGAACAATTTATGTTTCCTTTTTTAGAATATCTAAAAGATGAAAACGAACATACATTAAAAGAATTATATGAATTTTTACCTCAATATTTCAATTTATCAGAAGAACAAGTAGAAGAACTTCTCCCTAGTGGAAATCAAACAGTTGTCGTTAATCGAATAGGTTGGGCACGTACTTACCTTAAAAATGCTGGTCTAATCAACAGTCCAAAACGCGCTGTATTTAAAATTACACCCGAAGGCTTTAAACTTCTTCAAGATTCGTCTGTTAAAGAAATCAATCAGAACGTATTAGAACGCTACCCCCAATTTTTAGAATTTAAAAATCGTACAAAACCTTCCACAGATTCTGAAATAAAAACAGTTATTTCTGAGGATTCCAGAACCCCATTAGAAATTATGAATGAAAACTATCAAATCTTAAAGCAGTCCTTGCAAACTGAACTATTAGAAAAAATTATGAAATGCTCTCCTCAATTCTTTGAGCAACTAATTGTAAACTTAATCGTCGCAATGGGTTACGGGGGATCGATTTCAGATGCTGGGAAAGCCGTAGGAAAATCTGGCGATGGTGGAATCGATGGCATTGTCAAAGAAGACGTCCTAGGATTAGATAAAATCTACTTACAGGGAAAACGTTGGGCAAACCCAGTTTCAAGACCTGATATCCAAGCATTTGTTGGAAGCTTGGTAGGCTTTAAAGCTAACAAAGGTATATTTATCACTACATCTCGCTTCACAAAAGAAGCCATTGCATATTCCGAGAGTATTGATAAATCATTAATTTTAATTGATGGAATGAAACTTACTGAGTTAATGTTTTTATACAATGTAGGTGTATCGAGTGTTCAAACCTTTACGATAAAGCGTATAGATTTAGACTTTTTTGAGGAGAGCTAATAATAAGAAAATGCAGCGAGCTTCATTCGAAGATTGCTGCATTTTTTTGACCATCTGTTATGTTCAACAGAATTTTGTAATTGCCCTTATTTTCGATAATATATTTAATACTGCTGTCTATCTTAAATAAAGAATTAATATTTTCAAATCATAATTTTGTTTTCTATTCGTGTACTATATACATCAATTATTGAAGGAATATATGCATATTTACGTGCCAACAAATCACTGACTGAGTTATAACTACTAAAATCATTATCTATTTCCATTTTCATCTCACGATTCTTGCCTACACCATAAACACGTACTAGCCAAATTTCATCCTTATACTGAATGAATTTTTCTAATTCAGGCTAAGCCATACGTGCAGAGATTGGTCCTCCTGACATTTTAGACGTCCCTGGGTAAGTGCACACCCTTGCACTCGACTAACTCTCTACTTCTGTATTCGGCGTTCGGAACTTACATCCTATCGTTCATACACATGCTGGGTACAAAAAAAAGAAGAAGTAACTAAGTTACTTCTTCTTTTTTTATAGACATGTCCATTTGTCTTATATTACGCCATTTATAAACTTCCGAGGTATAGCTGACTCCCTTTTCAAATACATGGTGCCAAAAAAGTGTTTTACATATTATTTTCCTAAGAAAGAATTTAACATCCATATATGTTTTCAAGAGTTGAATATATAGCCAAAAGCATATCTCCAGTAATTTCATCCTTTACGGATTTCGCAATTTCCATTCCCTGTTTTAATTCAGTTATCATTTGAGTAAAGTCATTGACTGTTGATTGTACCATTTGTTCTGCTGTGTCATTTCCTTCTGCTTCTTTAATCTATGCAATCTCCAGTACCCCCTTCATTGTTAAAGATGGTGCCCTATCAAAATTGAATAATGTACTGTTAAATTGTTGGTACCAGTAAACTAAAGCAAAATAATTGAAAGCAAAGAAATTTCATATTAAAATAACATATAGATTATCGATAATCTATAATATATAACATTTTTACTAGCCACTCTATACACCCAGCTATTAAAATAAAGAGACATTAATTTATTGGAGTGGTTTGATGGGATTTAGTGAAAATTCAATTTCAAAAAAAACAATTGCAGAACAAATAGCAGAGCAATTATTATTTCGCATATTTTCAGGTCATTATGTACAAGGTCAGCGTTTGATAGAATCGGAAATCGCAAAAGAGCTACAAGTAAGTCATGCACCTGTCCGAGAGGCTCTATATCTTTTACAAAAAGATGGTGTAGTTGAAAAAATACAGCATAAAGGTGTAAGTGTTAAAATTATTTCGGATCAGGAATTGAAGGATTATTTAGAGACGCTTTATCACTTGTTGGATATTGCACTTACAAAGTGTGAACAAAAGTGGAATGCCGATTTTCAAAATGAACTATTACTTCGTTTTGAAACCATGAAACAAAGAAAGTCCGTTGAAAATATTTACGAGTATGTTGTATCGTTTGCCCACTTGTTAGAATTGTTTTTTGTTATTACAGGAAATATTGCGATGTTACGTTTCTTTAAAGAAACCATATTTGTTACAAATGTCGCAGCACAAACTAAATGGAAAATGAATCTAGTTGAATCCTATCATATGTCCATTCATACGTTTATCAAGTGTATAGAAGCCTCGAATTTTGAAAATGCACGAACGGCTATTAAAGATGTTATTTTATGGCATCATTTTAATTAAATTGTTTGGGGGCAAGGTATATGAAAGCAGCAGTTTGGCATGGTGTAAAAGATATTAGAGTTGAAGACGTTGAATTACGAGCTTTAAGAGAAGATGAAGTGAAAGTAAAAGTAGCATGGGCCGGTATTTGTGGAAGTGATTTACATGAATATCAAGAAGGACCAGTATTCATACCAGTTGATCAAAAAGCGGATTTAACTAAAGAAATTGCACCGCTGACAATGGGGCATGAATTTGCTGGTGTAATCGAAGAAGTTGGTTCTATGGTTACAAACTATAAAGTAGGAGACCGTGTGGTAATCAATCCTACATTAACATATAGAAAGAAACATGAAGATATAGATCGCTATGATGGATTTAATTTCATCGGATTACATGGAAACGGTGGGTTTGCAACATATGCTAACGTACCTGAATCAAATGTACATCATTTAGCAGACAACCTAACATTACAAGATGGTGCTTTAGTAGAACCGATGGCTGTAGCTGTACAAGCTGTTAAAGATGCTGGAGTTACTTTAGGAGATTCAGTTGCAATTTTCGGCGCTGGACCAATTGGATTATTAACAGTAATCGCTGCTAAAGCATCTGGTGCAAGTAAAGTCATCGTATTGGATTTATCTGATGATCGATTAGAAAAAGCGAAAGAATTAGGTGCAACCCATATTATTAACTCTGGTAAAGAAGATCCTGTTCAAGCAGTTCGAGCTATTGTACCAGATGGGGTGGATGTGTCCTTTGAAGTTGCTGGAGTTGCGCCTACTTTTAAACAAGCTATTGATGTAACAAAAGCACGTGGTAATATGATGATTGTTTCTATTTTTGCGAGACCAATTGAGTGGAATCCAATTCATCTTACAAACACTGGAGTGAATATCTTATCTTCAATTGTTTATACACCAACAATGTTCCAAAGAACAATTGATGCAATGAGCACTGGTCAACTAAATCCACAAGGAATAATCACAAGTCAAATAAAGTTGGATGAAATCGTTGAAAAAGGTTTTGAAGCGTTAACAAACGACAAAAACCAATCCAAAATTTTAGTCGAATTAAGTGGAGTAAAATAATCAACAATAGAGTAGATTTAAATCTAGCCTTTAAAAAAGGAGCATGGCCTATATTTTAGCTATGCTCTTTTATTTGTGATATTATGGCAGCTGCTCATATTGGAAAGAAACAATCATCCAATCAAAATATGACCTTGTATTAGCTTTGTAAAAGATTTGGTCAAATCTAGCAAGGGAAAGCCGTAGGAAAATCTGGCGATGGTGGAATCGATGGCATTGTCAAAGAAGACGTCCTAGGATTAGATAAAATCTACTTACAGGGAAAACGTTGGGCAAATCCAGTTTCAAGACCCGATATCCAAGCATTTGTAGGAAGCTTGGTAGGCTTTAAAGCAAACAAAGGAATTTTTATCACTACATCCCGTTTTACAAAAGAAGCAATTGAATATTCCGAGAGTATTGATAAATCATTAATTTTAATTGATGGAATGAAACTTACGGAGTTAATGTTTTTATACAATGTAGGTGTGTCGAACGTTCAAACCTTTACAATAAAGTGTATGGATTTAGATTTTTTTGAGGAAGGTTTATAAACCGAAAGAAAAATGCAGTGAGCTTATTTGAAGTTTGCTGCATTTTTTATGGTATATCAATATTTATATTAAGATATAAATTATTGTCTTAGTGGACTTTTCCTCTAACCAGGTATACTTCCTATCTGTTATAGTCCAGGGAATTTTGTGATTGCCTTTATTTTATGTAAAATAATAAATACCGCCGTCTTTTTTATGTAAATGAATATTTTAAAAGCTCTCCAGTAATATCCTACTAATTGATAAAATTCTTACTTAATCAAAATATTAAATAAGGTAACACTAATAAGCATCTACATCTACATCTAAATACATAATTGGCTCATCATCTTTTACATCCACCACTTTTAATCCAAATTTTCCATAAAAATTAATCAGCTTTTCAATTTTCTTTTTACGTTTTTCCTTACTTAATTTTGATTTTAATGGAGCTGGTTTTAAAACAAGATAATCGATATCTAAGACTTTACAAAATCGAATAAAATCATATAGTGCTTCGCTACCATGTCCTTGTCCACGGTGTTTCTTTAAAATCTTTATTGTGCTCAACGATTAAAATTTTCTTTTTAAAAATATCTACATCTTCATTTTGAATTTGCTCTAAAAATTTTATAATAACGTAATGTTCATCACTTGAAATAGAATCCGCTACATCACCAAATGCAAGTTCACTATTAAAAAGCTGAGCATTAAAAATATTATAATGAATATGTCCGATTTTTTTCTGTGTGTATTCATTATCTCTAATGATAGTAGAACTCCCTTTTACATAATTAAACTCATCATCAATAGTTAACATATTATTTAGTTCAATAACTATAAGAGTATCTTCTGCATACTTTTTCAAGATTAGCTTCTCCCCTTCCTATTTCTTCTTTACTTCCATACGCTATGTTAGAGAAAAAACCAAGTAATCCCTATATTCGTTTCGAACTTTTATATAATTCATTTATTATTTTCTACTCGTGTGCCATATACATCAATTGTTGATGGAATATATGCATACTTCAGTGTTAACAAATCACTGACTGAGTTGTAACTACTAAAGTCATTATCTATTTCCATTTTCATCTCTTGATTCTTGCCCACACCATATACACGTACTAGCCACATTTCATCCTTATACTGAATGAATTTTTCTAATTCAGGGTAAGAAATTGAATAGACCGCGCTTGTACTTGTTGATGTTGTACCCTTCACTTCAATTTTTATTGGTTTTGGAGGAGACTGTGGCTGTAGATAATCGAATGCTGTAATATCGTATCCTAATCCGTCACCTTGTGTTTGCGCTACATGCTCTACCTGTTCTCCGTATTTTTCGCCGAATACTTCTATTACTTTCTTTTTCACATATTCAAATACTTTTTGTTCTGCTATATCACCAATTTCTTTAAGCTTTCTCAAGTCTTTTTGTAGCTGTTGTTGACTTACTACTCGGCCACGTTTGTTAGTACCTCCTGCTACTCTGTTACTAACCCTAGACTCTCCCAGCTCGTAACTAGAAGTCGAAAACCTCTCCTCTTTAATTTCACCATCTTCTATTAGTTCTGCTTCTGCTTCTGCTTCTGCTTCTGCTTCTGCTTCTGCTTCTGCTTCTGCTTCTGCTTCTGCTTCTAAGCTACCTTCGTTAAGAAAGCTATCAAACAAACTAGCCCAGGCTTCTGAACAGGGAAATAAATAAGCCTGATTTCCTCGTCCATTTTCTTGAAAGGCTGAATATTTTTGCGGACGATCAGATTCCATATCTCCCCAAACATCTCTAATCATAATTGGATGTTCTAAAATTGTGTAATCTACATCCACCTTATACCCTTCATCTGACCATAGATTTTTCTCCTGTAGCTCATGCGGTTGTTCTGCAATATAACAATCAGACGTTGTTATGCCTACCGCTCGAATTGCTTGATCATAACAACTGTAAATTTTATTACCAGCCTTAATTGTAGCCATTCGTTCGTACGCATGGTTGCTATTTCCATTTTTATTTTTTTGTGGGGACCACATATATCCTCCGCTAATTTCTTCCTCATGTGTCGCATTTTGCATTACAATAAAATTACTCATATATTCACCCTTAATAGTCCAATAAACTTTCCGTATAGTTTTTAATATTATTTAAAAATTGTATTTTTACTATAATTTATGATTACTATATTGTCAAAAAGTTCATCAATAGGTAAATTTAATTAATCGTGTACAGTTAGGATCTATCAATGATTTTTTTACAATTCATACAATTAGTTTAATATATTCAATACGACGAACTTCCACAAAGTTTTAAGGATATATACTTAGCCATCAAATGTACGTGATCATTTCTAGAAGGTCTACGAACATTTCAAATATGCCATTTTCTAAGGTGATAAGAAAAAAGATATTGCACAAGAGTTCAACTCCCGTTCAATATCCCTATTCTTGAAAACATGTTATCACTGCATTTACAGTTATTGTATGGAGACGGCGGGAGTCACTACACACCGTTAAACCGTATTTACATAGTTACGATAAACCGTTATATATCAAGGTTTTATTCATTTTCTTGTGAATAAAATTACGATGGAAAGTAATGTTGTAAAACATATTTTGTACTTTTTTTGTACTTTATTTGTACTGAAAACCAAATGTTATTAACACGAAAATAAGTAAAACCATTGTTGAAATAAAATACTTTAAATACCATTCCCGAAGACCTTCTTCTTCCTCATATCCTTGTGGCATAAAGAAAAAATTATCAACGATTTTATAGATGCGTTTTATCATAATATATCCCCCTCATACTTCCAATGCAATTGCTCTTGTTGTTCCATGTATTCAAAATGAGTCATCTTCTATCTCCAACCTTTCTAATGCTTCTCTTGCTGTATCACCAGCATCATGTTCAACTACAGAATCCATATATTCATCAGAGTTGTAGCTGTATTCACGTAAATAATTTCTTTCATCCGCATAGAATCTTAATGCTTCAATCAATGCTTCTAATTTATCCATACTTATTCCCCCTTCACCATTCAAGCCAGTTTTCTAGATTTGGTCTACTACTTATTGATTGTGGAAGACTATCCCTTTCATCTAACCAATTATTGAAAGGCACCGGACGCTCTCTATGCGGTTTGTCCTCCGCAGTTAATGAATTAATCGACTTATTATTCAAACGCTCAACAGCCCTACTATAAGCCCCTACAAATATTGCTCTTAATGTACTAGCAATTGTTAATGTACCGTTCGCAATATCACGGATAATGTTAGCTAAAACATCTTTAGCGTTCACAAAATCACGTATATCGTTCATTTCTGTGGCTAATATGCATTTATGCAGTTGGTCTTTTAAATCGTCACGTATAGGCAACGAGTGCATGAAATCGAACAACATTACTTGGTACTCATTCATCCATTCCTTACAAGCTTCTTTTTCAGCATGAGCGTAATTATATATATCTTGTAAATTGCTTGTTTTTAAATGATTAAAAGAATTAGATGGTTGGTTTTCTGAAAAAGTCTCAGAAACCGTGTCATCACTAATGTCTTGCGCTGTCTCTCGTTGGGACACGCTCGATGGGACATATGGTAAAACACGATAAATACTAGCCCCTTTAATGCCGTTCAATTTAGTAGATGCTACCTTTTCAATGATGCCAAACTCAACCAATTTCTTAACGCTACGGTAAACAGTCTTTGTACTGATTTCTAATGCCTCAGCAATTGTGGCAGCCTTTAAATGACAAGCCCCAGGATGTTCCAAAGCGTGACTAGCAAGCTTGAAAACGATGGCACGTTCTGATTCTGTTAAGTCGTAATAGTGAGCCGCCATATGGTCCTCCACACTCTTATCCATATCTGCTACTGATTCAAATGTTTTGTAAGTTGTTAAATATTCAAATGCCATCGTTTTCACCTCGCTTTCTAATCACGAACCTTTGTGGATCCTAAACAGAAAAATTATTCGTCTTTTCTTAATAAAGATATTTACACTCAATGTTTTCTGCGCGTTGCTGTTGCTCTCTTAATTTGATTAAAATACTATCTAGCTTCTGCATAAACTCATCATTACTTGTTGGATAATCTGAAATGCGTTGTTCAATCTCAGTAATATTTTTCAAAAAATACATTTCAGCAAAGGTTTTTAAAAATGCAAAGTCATCAAGCGAGACATTAACTTTTTCCGTCATCCGTTACACCTACCTTTTGTTATTTAAAAACTCAATCGAGAGCACCAGCTGTGATGCCCCCTGTTCAGCTTTTAAATTTCCCCATAATTTGGTTCGCAGTTTATACAAACATCATCTGGATAATCCACAATATTTACATCTGCTTCATTAAAATTTTCACCGCAAATTGAACATGTAATTGTTTCAGAGTCAAACCAATCAAGTGCTTTATGGCTTTCGGCAATTATTTTGTTTGCTTCATATGCTCGTCTTTGATAGAAGCTATATTCAAAAATTAAATTACTGAATTCTTCTAAAGTTATATGTCCTGCTCCATACTTTCTAAAAGCTACAATAGCTGAAGGCTTTAACTGCTCCGCTTTTTGTACATACCCTTTTTCTAAATCGATGTTTAAATTTAATGCCCCTACCCAATATTTTTTTGTGTGTAGTTTGTACATAACACCATTCATTCTAATTCCGCCTTTCGTTTTTTAATTTCGTAACACGTAAATTAAATACGTATAAAATAACTTAATTACATAATAAATAAAACAAAAAGGTATGTCAATTACAAATTGCGTAATTAATTAATTTGATTTATAATTGTGTTATGAAATACAGATAAAAGGGGTGAATTGTTTGGCGCGAAAAGAATTAAAATTACGCTTACGTGTACTTCTTGCAGAGCGTGATTGGGAACAAAAAGATTTAGTCGAACGTACAAATTTAACAAATCGTGCAGTTAGCGAAATGGTAAATGGTAAACAAAAAAGCTATCCAAAGGCGTCACTTAATGAACTAATAAACGCTTTCGGGATAACCGACATGAACGACTTATTTAAAATTGTGGAAGTAGAAGATAATGAAGAAACAGATAACTAATTTGGTTGTCTGTTTTTTTTGTATGTACATCGAAGGTACAATTCCCTAAAATGGTAATAATAAGGGGGTTCTATAGAATGAAAAAATTAATATACTTAATAACACTTTTAGCTCTATTACTCGTAGCATGTGAAAAAGATGAAAAAAGTTTTAACTTCACTGTTGATGAATACGAGACTGCTTTAAAAAATATCATTAATGAAAATAAAGGTAATTCATTCATTGAAATGAAGGGTAAGGAGATAAAAGACGGCAAATATCAAATTGAATTAACCAGTGGGATTCTTGTAATTATAACTCCTGATAAAGACAGTAAAGTAAAAAATGTTAGCGTTGGGGCAACTTCAAATGCATTAATGGTTCAAAATAAAGAAGTGCAAATAGCATTTAAAGCTTTACTTAAAAGTGTAGATGACACACTAAGTGCAACTCAACAATTAGCTATATTTGATAAATTAAAAATAACAGGAAATAGCGATATGCTTGATCGTACAGAAGTCTACTCACTTAACAATATTATGTATACATTTAAAGGGAGTATCGAGAGGGATGCTATCATATTGCAAGCTAAACCAAATTAAGTCACTCAAACGAGTGGCTTTTTTTATTGAAAATTTTTAACAAAACAGTAAAATAAATCACCTATATCTATTTACTCTAGTATGTAGTTATGCTATAATAAGAGTATAGAAAGGGGGTAAGAAAAATGGAGATTGAAAGAGTAGTAGCGCTAACAGCGTTCATCAACTTAATAATCACACTGATTAACTTACAGATAGTGATTAAGAACAACAAAAAAGACACCACTTCAAAGAAGTAGCGTCCAACAAAAGTTTTAAAAAGAAGGTTAAGGCTAGCACCCTTAACCTTCACATTAAATATAAATGATTTTCTGATGATATACAATCAAAATGAAAAGAAGAGGTGATTTTCATGACAACTTTAACTTTAATTTTCACAGTTGCATCACTATTAGTTATTGGTGCAACAGTTGTTATAATGAGAAGAAAATAATAAATGCTAGGTGGTATAATCCTATGTCAAAAAACTACTCTTTCAATAGCAAAGAAGATTTTATTAAATTAGTTCAAACTGAAATCTTAACATCATCAGAAGTGTTGGAGGAATTGCAAATTTCTAGACAATCATTAAATTCACTTGTAAAGCGTGGAAAGTTAGTTCCTATCAAAGAGTTACCAAGAGATAGAATGTTTTTACGTGAAGATGTGGAAGCTAGAAAAGAAGCAGCAAAAGAATTATATGCTAAATACAGACCATATGACGAATAAACACAAAAAGCCCAGGTACTCACCGTTTTTATGATGAGCGCCTGGGCTTCAGTATTGTTATGATTAAATTCAAAAGGTACTGTTCTAATTTTGACTATTTCTTATTATTTCTACGCTGTTGAATCGTCATATGCAATCCTAATAAACGGTCTGTAGTCATGTTACCGTTTTGTAAATCCTTCAAATGTGAAGATTGAATAATACCATCCTTAATAGCCTGTGCGATATAATTTTCTGTTTCTGTTTTCATAGCAGGTGAACCCGGATTCCAATTTGTATTTGTCACTTTATTTCCCTCCTTTTTATCTGCCACAATTAATTGAACTTGTAATTTACTATTACTTGGTACGATTACTTGTCCTTCTAGCTTGTAGCCTTTCGGTATCTTCCAAGATGATTTAACTTCAAAATGAGGTCGGTCAATACTTCCTACCCAATCACCGCCCCATGTAATACCTAACTTACGAGCGATAGCACCAATTCGATTGAGCGTTGTCACGTCATATAATGATTTTGGAGGGCTTACTGCAACGTCCCATGCTAAACGACTACTGTGATTACTTGAAAGCGTCCAAGTAACAATTTGCCCTGGTCGTGTTCGTCCTTGTGCATATAGGTATTTTTGTCGTTCCTGAGAGCGATATGTTTCCGTGATGAAGATATTTTTAATACCAGCTTTAAAACACTCTTGAAACAACAATCGGCATGCTGTTTGTGCAGCTATTAATAGTTCAGAAAGATCTCGACATGTAGTAGTAACACTTGTACTCATTATGCTTCTCCCTCTTTCTTCATTTTTCGTTCTTCAGCACGTGCAAGCTTCGCTTCAATTTCGCTACGTACCCACTCAGTAAGCTTTGTAAGTAGCCAGTCTGGGAACCATTGTCCCCAACCTGCACGAATAGCGTTAGCAGTCATCGATTGAATAATGTGATACAACAATCCAGCTGCTAATAAACCAAATACAACCCCAGGCGCACCGAAAATCATATCTAACAAATGTCCACCTGCAGGTAGAAGCAATAAAAAGAAGCTACGGAATAAACCATCGATACCATACGATGACCCGTAACTTTTATCTTTCTTACTTGCACGAACTCCACTAATCCAATCCATTACTAAAAAGAAAAAGAGTGCGGTCATCGTATACATTACGACTTCGCCCTCTCCATACAAAAATTCAAATAATGGTACAAAAATAGCACCTACAAAACTAGCTATTAATCTTTGAACATTTTCCATAGAACACCTTCCAAATGTTATGACTTATCAATAATTTCAACTGGTTGTAATCCTAACTTTTGTCGATTTTCATTAATTCGTTGTTTCCCTTTTTCGCAGTATTCCGGCTCTAATTCGAAACCGATCCATTTACGTCCTGTGTTGTCGCATGCTACAGCCGTTGTAAATCCGCCCATACAATTGTCTAACACTGTATCGCCTTCGTTAGTGTAAGTTTTAATAAGATACTCAAACAATGACAGAGGCTTTTGAGTTGGATGAAAAGTACCACTATCACGCGGAAAATCAACAACCGACTTAGGATAATTTTTCTTTTTTACAACATGAGGCTTTTTTAGTGTGTCATTATTTTTACCTAGCACTTGCATTCTAGGCGAATTCTTAATAATCACTTTAGGCTTAACATATTCAACACCTTGTGGATTGTAGGTCGGTAGCCGTTTATAAAAAACACATACATTTTCATGATTCTTCATTGGCATTCTATTAGCATTTGGGAACCCTGTTACATGATTACCTTTCTTCCAAATCCACTCATATCTAAACAATTTAGGATTGGACATAATTAATTTACTGGTAAATGGCTGGCTTGCGGTTAATATAATTGCTCCGTTATCTTTTATAATTCTCTCGTACTGCTCCCATAAAAGCTCAAATGGAATGATGGAATCCCACTTGCAATTTGTAGTTCCATAAGGCAAATCGCACAGGATCATATCAACCGAATTGTCAGGTATATATTTCATACCTTCCAAGCAATCCATGTTATAGATGGTGTTTTCGCAAATTTTCATTTCTTTTTTCCTCCCGATATGTAATAATAAATATCAGATAGGAACATTTGTTCTTATTGTGAAGTAAGAGGTGTGCTTTTATGCACGCCTCTTTTTTTATTTCATGTGAAATCCCAAGCGTTTGGGATTTTAAACAATAAAAATAACGCTAAGCTTCTGCTTGCGTTTCTCTTAAATCATATTTGAATACATGTACGTTTAGTTCTTCTACCTCACCTACTTTAATCTGTTGGTGTAATAAATTCGTAAGTAACTTTCATTACTTGGTTGTTGTTCTTAGTGATTGGTGCTGCAAGTTTGACACGAGAACCAATGTACATTTTATCGACTATATACCCGTTTTGTGTATAAATCTTGTCTTGGCGAATAGCACCAACTGCTCCACTAGTTAGGATTGGATAGTTGAAATCCTCTTCATGATTCCAAAACCTACCAGAAACGATAAAGCCTTCAGGAATCTTGAAAAGGTAACCACTTGAATAGCTCCCTGATGAACTGTTCTCCATCGGATATACTTTCTTATCAGCGAAAGTAGTACCATCAAGAACGAACAGCTGTTTTGGTGTAGAGTATTCGCCGATATAGAACTCATTCTTCACCGGATCGTAATCTATCCCACCAGCGTTTTGGAGTGTCCAAGTTTTTTCCTTTACTGGAGTGGCTGTCAAATCGCTAAGAGGCATTGACCATAAAACATCGGCAGCATCTTTAACAAAGTAAAACCTATCACCTTTGATTGTAAAGTCTCGGAAGTTATTTACTGGCTTATTGTAGCTGGCAATAAGTGCAAGTGTTGTAGCGTCCCTAATTTCGATTTGTTTATCGGCACTCGGTTTAAACATGTAAAGTTTATCTTGGTGTTCAACTACTTTGACTATACCGACCAATTCAGGAACAGGCTTTTCTCTATAAGGTGAACCATTTACGGCACCGCTTATAGGTTCGAAATTGATACTTTGGAAAGTTCCATTACCTTTTTCTGTTGACCAATCGAATACTAGCTTCGCTTGTCCGAAGATTGTGCGGGATTCATTACGATTAATGTTTCCCTCTTTCATATTCGTTGTGTTACTGTCTGAATTGTCTGTTCGTGCAAATGCTGTAGCGTTCGCCTTACGTAACCATTCATTCATCGGATCTTCTGGTGAGGCATCATTCGTCAAAATAATGTAACGGAATAGATCCGCATAACGTTCTGAGGCCAAGTAGTTAGTAGTTACACCATCTGAATGTCGATATCGTGTGAAGATATCACTAATGTAAGAGTTAAAGACATGCTTCAACACACCCTGTGAGATAAAGTTATGTGTTTTCTCTTCATGTTGCAACTCCCCAGATTCTGCATCGAACAATTGCACAGTAATTAATCCCTGTACTTGTCCTTTTTGTATGATTTGCTCTACAACATCCTTCATGATTTCACCTCCAACGTAATGACCGGTTCGTTATGCTTCACAGCAGTACGGAAACGATCTACTTGACTCTTGTGAACTTCATCACTAAGTGGACCTGGCCATATCGGAACACCAATAGGGCCTCCACCTCCACCATTCATTACAGCATCAACTAATGCCTTGTCCCATTCTTCTTCCGTGCCTTTGTATCCTGCAGCAACAGCCGCAGTATACGAATTGTCACCTTTAAGTGATCCAAGCCATTCTTGCTCTGTTCCTTTAAAGCCGTTATTAACGGCTACTTTGTAAGCTGAATCCCCAGGATTCCCTTTCGGACCTGGTAGACCCTGCTCTCCACTACCACTTGAAGATGTTCGAGGGATAAACTTCTCACCATCCCAATATTGCGGTATGACTGCGCCAACTGCATCACGGATTAGCTTCTTTTTTGTAAAATCAACACCTTCTCCGCCTGGTACTACAAAAACTTGCTTTACATTATCCCAACCCTGACTAGGTATAGGGCTTCCCAATGCATCACGGATTAACTTTTCTTGATTAAATTTTGTCATATTATCACCTTCTGTAGTTTGTTAATGGCATCCGCTTGCATTTTATTTGTGTAATCTTTAATTTAAATCGAGGATAGTCTCTACCTTCGTCTATTGTCCATACCGTATCAAAATCCCATCCATCGAATGTTGATTGTGTTTGCATTTCTGTAGTTGTACGTGCCTCGGTGTAAATTTCTGTTACTTGCTTCCAGAAATTTGACCATACTTCACCTGTTATAGGTTGTGCCCTATAATAAGGTTTTGGCCACCATGAGGGAGGACCTGTACTATTCCATTCAGGCTCCCAATAATCACGATCTTTATTGTACTGTGATTCGTAATTTACATATAATTTATTATCTGTGCCTCTTATAAACATTTCTTCAATATAATTTAAATCGCTAGACCAACCCCGCATAGTTACACCTAACGATACATCACAATAACAGGAAATTATTTCAGCACCGTAATTTTTAGCAAAAACATCCAACTGTTTCCTACTACGTGACGAATAGTTATAAATCTCTACACATGTATAACAATTCTCAACATTACCACTATATAGAACGTTAGCAAATGTACCAGCCTGTATATACTTATCATCTGGCTTATCTTCATCTTGTACGCCACCAATTTTACCTGTAACATAACAATCTTTTATAACAGCATTGGAATAGCAAACAAGCCCTCCCGCCAATCCTGCTGTTATATCTACATCAGCAGAACACCTATTTATTATTGTCCCTGTACCAGCTGAACTTATCAGGCCGCCTGTACTACTGTGTACATTTGTGGATTCCATTTTGCCTGTTACATGGCAATTGGTAATTGTACAATCGTTTGTTGATGATACTAAAATAGCTATCCAGGTCCATAACGTGTTAGTAATATACGCATTATCAATCGTGATATTTAAAAGTGTTGCTTCTATTGCTGAGCTGATAAAAGCTGGACCCTCAATATCTTCAGTGATTGTTAAATTACTTATCGTATATCCACCACCATTATAGGTACCACCAAACGCTTTACCTTGATAGCCTATTGGTAGCCATTCAGCACCTGATAAATCGATATCCGCTACTTGTTTATAATAATACTTAGGGTTTTCATTATTTTTATTCCTCACATTGATAAGGTCTTGTACAGTTTTAATTAAAAATGGGTCATCTTTTGTACCAGTTCCACCACTAAACATCATCCCCCTCTCCTTCTTCCTCTTCTTCTTCTTCAATTCCCTCTTGACACATGGCTTGTACACTTATATCTACATTTCCGCTTTCCAAGCCTATCAAATTAATTTTAACGCCTGTATATTTATCTTCTGCATCTTTAATTAATTCCCATAGTGCTGTTATCGGCTCTGCTTGCTCTACCTGGCCAATCCCCGTAGTCACACTAATTACTTCATCGTAGGAAGTTGTAAAAAGAAATTCAGCCCCGTCACTATCTGCTGATACAGTTTCTGACTCTAAATAATACGTTGGTCCAAGTAAACCAGGGTCAACAACCTCATCATTTTGTGCTGTAAATCTAAAAGCATACCAAGCTTGCCTATGCTTTGATGAGTCAAATTCTGATGGTGGTTTTTCAAGAATACTAATAACAATGTACATCACATTTTTACGTGGGAAAGTCCAATCCTTTATACCCTCGTATGATCTGACAGTTCTTATACCTTTACTGCTGTAAGTACGTATACTAACGTAATAAGAACGATATTTTCTTAATAACTTCAAGCGTAATCCATTGTGTTCGAGTAATGCTTTATAAAATATTTCTGCTTGAATAGCATTTAATGAAGGACTAGCAGGTACTAACACACCATTTAATTGTAAACAATTCACTTCTCCAATACGTAACTCGAAAAGAGGTTCAAATGGTATCTTTTCGAAAGCAACTCCATACATCACATTCTTATGAACAGTTGGATCAAATTGTGAATTTGGAACTTCTGAAATAGTAATTAATAAGTATTCTGCACCATCACGCGGTAGTTTCCAATTGAGCAACTGATCCCTTATCGTTTCATACTCGTACACAAATGGAACACCGTCAGAGCCGAACGTCACAATATTTATTTTATAATTACTAAATTCAGGCCTTAATGATAATTTAATACCTCCGTACTCTTGCATCAGGTGATAGTTTAACTTGACAGAAAAATCATCAAGCTCTATATTTTCCCCTTCTGTGTCAATTAACAAGCTACTGTTGCCTAACATGTTGTTCTTACCAATTTTAAATTCACGTAACGGGGCAATATAAACTTTATTGAATTTCACTGCATAATCTCTTACTTTGTGAATCTCTGGATTAAGTTGTTCGAGTGGCACTTCACTTATGGTAATACTGATTGCTTGCATTTTAGGTTTTGGAAATGTCCAGTTACTCATAACGTCAGTTATTTTCTCAAGTTTGTATTCTTCAAATTGATTGTCCTCATACCACTCACTAATGTACACGTGGTACTTACTGTATTGGGGCTTAACCTTTAAAGACATACCTTTTAGTTCACCTTGGATATAATAATCAATAGAGGTAGATATATTGTCAGGTAAGATTTCTTCCTCGCCAAGTTCGATCCCATCAAGAGCCATACAATTGATCTTGCCCATTTGCCAACTCTGTAAAAAGTAATTTAAGGTAGGGTCTTCTTTCTCTTCATATCCCTTATCTTCATTCATGACATTCACAATATCACGTATAACTTGCCCTACATCCAACTTCGGTACTTCTTTAAATAAAGGATTATAGCGTTTACCTACGATACGTTCCGTTGCATCAATGGCTAAATCTGTATCAATCATGCGAACGGTATCCCCTAGCTCAGCTGATACGATTTCTTGCTGTTGAGAGCCTGACATTTTACTAAAATCGATAATGTCTACTTCATGTGCATATTCAAACGAAAAATTTTCATCCAAATCAATTTTTTGTGTAATCGATTGAATGTTTTTCCCAACCTCTAACTTAAGGCTTTTATTGGCACCACGTCTGTTATGAATCGTAATGACAAACTTGTTAAATTCAACTTCTAACCCATTTTGGCGTGCAAATTCATTAATGCGACTCCTACCACCTTTAGCGCTTGGCCTATAGTAATAATAACCGCCTGCTAAATCAATAATCTGAAATCGGTTCATGCCCCAGCATTGTGAAATGATACTCCGTGGTGAACCCTCATAAAATTCTTCTTCATCTTCTGCTACAAAGGGCGCTTCCGATGGATTATTTAATATATAACTTACATGCTCAAGCATCAGCTTAATTGCTTTACTTCGATCACGCTGCTTGTCTACCCCAGCAATAATAAAATAATCCCTATCCATTTCCACTAAATTAGGATAGTGTAAAAAGGAGGGGAATATATTTTCAGCCATTTGTATGTCAGCAGTGTATTGGTCATTGATGACTTCATAAATCTCTGCGTTAATGACATTTTCAAGCGTACCGATAAGCGATAGATTGCTATGATTTAAAACCTTAATATCGTAACTCATACAGCCACCATATCAGGTGAACAACGGAACGTTGCCCAAAATAACCCGTCATCCACGATACGCTCAAAATCTTCACTAGAAATAAACTTGGCCATGTATGCCCACTTTGAATCTTCATCAAAAATTAATCGCTCTTTCTGCGATGATTTAAAATAACCACGCAAAGCCCGACAAGCATCATAATAGGTTTGACCAGGCAACGGTGTAAGTAGGAATTGTATGCGAATTTCAATATCACTTTCACTATTATCAGTTACCACTACACTGCCACTAACCTCCGGTAATTTTATAAATGAATCACTAAATTCACCAAAAAGGGGCCTCTCGGTGTCCATAACCTCAAGCCCAAATCGTGAACAGTGTATTCCTTTAAATGTGATGTCACGCATACTATTTCCCCCTTCGATCACGTTGCTGCTGTTCATAAATTTGACGTGTAATTTTCTTAACATCAGCTTCTTCGCGAATAATAAATTGTGCGCCCTCTAACATGCGTTCATAATTATTGTGAATTATTTGCGGTTCTTGTTGTCCTCCACCTGCTGCATCAAATATTGCTTTACCAATTGCACCTAACACTCGCTCATTAAGAGGTAATACGGCTTCTGGACCAGCTTCTCCTACCCCGTGTAATCCATTTCCTGTATTAAACAACGTTGGCTTATTAAATACGCCACCTTTTGCATGCCATTGAATATCGATTTTAGGAAGCCCTTCACCGAACCAATCTAATGGATTGATAGAGCCCTTAATACTAAATTTAGGCTTCTTGAGCTTTGGCCAATTAAAATCGAATTTAAAGAATCCCTTAATAGCATCTATTGCTTTTTTAACGGCATCCTTTGCTTTGTTTATTGGTGTCTTAATGGCCGAATAAATAGAATCCCATTTTTCTTTGACCTTCCCAAGCAAATCACCGAATGAAAAGAATCCTTTGATTTTGTCGACAACAGTCTTAGCAATATCGGAAATTTTTGACCAGATATTCGAAAAGAAGTTAGAGACACCTGTAAAAATTTCAACTGTCTTACGTTTTATTGTGTCCCAGTTTTCAACAATCGTTTTTACTAATATGCCAACTGGTCCAGTAACGACAGCAAGGATGGTTTTCCAGTTTTCCTTCAGGAAGTCGACTATAGCGCCACCAGCTTTTTTAAAAACGCCAACAATAAAATCCCATAAATCTGTGAAGAATTCTGCTATAGAATCCCAGTTTTCAATAATTAACGGAACTGCTATGGTTAACGCTGTGACCGCGATACCAATTGGTCCTGTTAAAGCGCCAAAAGCAAGTCTTAAAGCTGGTAAGACTTTCGAGGCTAGATTAGCAATGACCGGAATGAGTTTACCTAAAATCGAAGCAAAGCCAGCACCACCCTTTCCACCACCAAATAAGGTTGTTATGGTGTATACTGCTGGGCTGAGTGCGGTAAATGCACCTACTAATGTGCCAATAGCACCGACAACACCAACAATAATCGATGCTAAAGTGGAATGTTCTTTTGCGAAACTAGCAATACCCGATACTACTTCAGTAATAACACCAAGCAACGGATCAAGTCCTTCTTTTATATCTGATATGGCTTGTTTTAATGAAACCATCGGATCTGTGTCTAATTCATTCGCCATTTTGTTAATTTCTGCTTGACCTTCTGAAACAGTAATCTGTCCATTAGCTACATCATCTAGCACACTAACAATTGCATCGCCCTGGTCTTCCCACATAGTCCCGAAAATTTCAACGCCAATCGTTTCACGTAAAGTAGCATCTTCTATTGTTGATAACCATGTTGCCATCTCGGAGAAAGCTTTCGAACCTTCTTCGCCACCTTTAGCAATCGCTTTTCCCCATCCCTCTAACTGAGAGAATAAGGCTTGTACAGCAGCACTGTCAGGAGGGTCTTTTGCTATCGCTAACTTTTCGGCATTCATGGCTTTAAATGAATCTAATTCAGCTTTGTGCGCTTCTCTTACAGCATCCATTTCATCACTTAATCTCTCATTAAGTGCTTCTTTACGATTAGTATGTTCCTCTTGAAGTGCCGATAATTTCGCCTGATTCACTTCTCGTAACGCATCAATCTGTGCCTTATTAGATTCACTAAGTACCTTTAATTCCTCTTGTTTGCGTTGTTGAAAAGCTTCTTTTTGAGCGTTATGCCGTTCTTGTAAGCCTGCTTTTTCAGCTGACTGCATTTCTTTTAATGCATTTTTCCGCTCATCAAGTCCACTTTTTAACGATTCTTTTTCGTTTGCAATTTGCTCCGAAAGTTGTTCTTTTCGAGTTTCAGTCTCTGTTTTAAGCGCTTCTTTTTTAGAATCCGATGCTTCTTTTACTGAATCTTTTTGGCCTTTTAAAACTTCAATTTGTTCTTTGCGATCTTCTCTGATTTTTTCAAGACGTAACCGTTCTTCAAAATCACGTAATTCTCGCATTGCGTTCTGGCGATCCGCGTTCGTTTTCGCATTATTTACACGTAAGGTTAATTCAGCACGCTTCTGTGCGTTTTCTTGCTTCTTAATGGCTTTATCTTCAGCTTCGGTTTTAGCATTTAATGAATTTATTTGATTGTCTAAAGCTTTTAACTGATTATACTTTTCTTCATCAATAAGCTTCATGCGCTCTTTGTATTCGTTGTCTATGAGCTTTATTTTTTCTTGAGAGTTTTTCTCAAAAATTTTCAACTCTTCTTGTTGCGCTTTTTCAAGCTGACGTAACTGTTCTTGCTGATTTTTAGTTAATGTCTCAGTTTCAGCAGTTAATCTTTTTTCCAATGTTTTTTGTTGCTGTTCATAGCTTTTAACCGTAGCATCATAATTAGCACTTAATTTTTTTTCGAGTGCTTTTTGTTGCTGGTCATAACTCTTAGATACAGCGTCATACTCATTTTGCAACATTTTATCTAAAGCTTTTTGTTGTTGAGCATGACCTTTTGAGATGGTCTTCTCTCGATTACTTAGCGATTTTGCCATGGCAGCTTCTTGTTTAGAAAAGTTAGCTTCCATCGCGGAGAGTTGTTCATCTGACATTTTTTGCGTATCCCCAACAACATCGCGAATAGCGTCCTTCATAGATTCTTTCAATCCATTGCCCATTTCAACAGCGCGAATACGCCCTTCTTTCAAGCCATCTAGCAAGTTGTCGATATTCCAGCTTTTTTCTTGAGCAGCTCTCGCTAAGATAGTTTCAATCTCCTGAGCATTGTAGCCCGCTCGTTTTAGCTGTCCGCCATATTCGCTTATAATATCGAGCTGTTCAGGCGGGAAACCGATTTTCAATAAACGACTAATTAAGTTGGTTGCCTCGATATTGGATATACCAAGAGCTTTGCCAACTTCATTCGTTTCTTGAATCAGTTCAGTAAAATCGATTCCACTATATGCTCGGGCAATGACAGCTGCACCATTTACAACTTCTTGATTAGCCGCATCTGTAGCATCTTTATTTAAAGCCCATTGCCTACGAACTCCTTCGAGTGAGGCTTCTCCATCAACACCGTACGCTTCTACATCTCGTACAGCCTGTCTAACGGTTTCTCTTGATGATTCAGGTACATCAAAAGAAATCTTAATAGACGTATCCAAACTAGCGCTTTCTAATGTTGCTGATACTGCTGTACCTACACCTATAGCCGCAGTCGCTGCACCTGCCATAGACTTTAAGCTATCCGCAAGACCATTCACTTCTTGTTCAGCTTCATTTGCTTCTTGTCCCAATCGAGCTAAATCTTGTCGGACTTGTTCAACAGAAGAACCGCTGTCTAACGAACGAATGGATGCTCGCAACTCTGTTATATCACGACCTGCGTTTAATGATGAGCGCGCGATTTTATCGAATGCAGTATCTAATTCTTTTGCACTGGCAGAACCATTTTGGATAGCTCTTGTTAAATCTCGCCCCAATAAATCAGAAAAATCACCAACCGATTGGCCAGTGACTGAAAATAAATTTTGTAGTTGTCGTAAAGACTCCGTTTGATCAGCCTGAGCTTGCTTAGCACGTTGTAATGCTTGTTCTGTTCCTGTGATGGCATTGGCTGCTTGTTGTTCAGCAATTTGATTACGTTTAAGCTGTTCCTCTAGTTTTTTTGCTTCCTCTGAATTTTCACCCCATAGATTTTTTGCACGTGCTAAAGTTGCTGTGGTTTCTTCTGTTTTACGCTTTGCTACTTCATAAATTTGTTGTAAACCACTCATTTTCGCCTCTAACTTTTCAGTCTCAGAAGCATTGTGTTTCATCTGTTCTTGCTGAAGCTTCATCTCTTGACGTAATGATGTTGTTTCTTTGTTCATTTCCGTCATTGATTTATTAAATTCTTGGTTAAATGCCTTGAAGGTTATCTTGACTTCGTTGTTATTGTTAGCCATATACTCACTCTCCTATCAGGCTATTACTCCACCCATCAAACGCCAATTTATTCGCATAAATTCGTTCCACTGTTGCTATTGGACCATGCCAAAAGGTTTCGGGGTCGATGCCTGCTATTAATACGTAGAGTGTGTAAAGGTCCTCCACATGCTTGATGACTAGCTTTGGTGGTGTTGTTTTTTTTTGGATTTTTTCGTTTGTTTGTGTAAAGCTTTAGCAAATTCATTCGATTCACTCATTAATCCAACAATCAAATTAGCATAAAGTTGGATTGTATCTGTTAATGAATAATGGTACATTTCTAAAAATTCATCAAAGGATAATCCAAAATTTTTATTGGCGCCAATTGCAGCTAGATAAATAACAGCAATTAATTTTTGCTCATCAAAAGCATTCAATAACTCAAGGGAAGCTTCTTCATCGGATTGAGTAATAAGTGTTTCAAGTCCCTTTATTTTCAGTAAATCTTCAAACAAGCTTGATTCTAATAACCCTGTATCGTATCCTTTTTTCACTGCAGCGTTCGTTAAAAATGCTGGGTGTACTTTTGTGTTAACAAATCGCTTTTCAAATTCACCGTCAACTTCTACAACTTCTACCTCTTTTAACTCGACCTTTTGAATTTTCATGTGATTCTCCTCCATCTATTTAAAAATAAAACACCTCCAATTCGGAGGTGTTGGTTTGAAATAAAAACTACTAATTATTAATAACTACTGACTCACTAAATATTTGTTTTTAACATCATTTTTTATTCAATTAGTCTGCCCTACAGCTACAATTTTGCAAGTTGAAATTGCAAATCTAAAGATTGGTTGGTTAGGACTTATTGATAGAGTACCTAACACAATGCCAAGACCTGTTTGTTCCACATTAAAATCTACTGCAGTAGACCCATTACTTGCCAAAAGATTTACTGTTGAACCAATAAGTGTATTCAACAATTGTCTAATTGGTCGTTCGCGACAATTGCATTCACATCCAGAATCAACAGGTGGCAACAAATTGATAGTAGGTCCTGGTGGAAAAAAACCTACCCCTGTTACATCAGAAATATTTACAACATAGGTTGTAGTTCCATTTGTAACAGTAACTAAAAAATCATTCACCTCAACAATAGTGAATAAAAAAAGGAGAGGAGGTACATTAGGTGCGTCTGCAATAGTACCAAGAATTACAGTTTGCCCAACAAGTTGTTGTAAGACGGACTGAAGTGGAGAAACACAACAGTCACAAAGACATGAAGATGAAGGGACAGAAGGACAATGACTATTAAGCGCTGTGTATTTAACCGGAGGACAACATCCGTTAGGTTTTATTGTAGTAATTTTCTTTTTTTTAGACATAATTTCACCCCACTATTTCTTATAGAGTATGCTTTTAAGAAATATTAGATTGGTTTAAAAACTACTCAAGTTTTTATTGAACTTGAACAAACCTGCACCGTTAGTTTAAATATATTTCTTCACAATCTTTCAAATTCAACATAAATATCTAATTGAAAATCACTTCTAACTAAAGAAATAATTGTTATCAATCTTTTTTACAAAGCTACAATAGGCGCTCATTAAGGTGTATCTGGTTCAGTTTTTTCAACTAATTTTCGTGTGAAGTTTGTATGCCAAGTTTCCGCAATTTCTGGTTCTTCTAACTCAGCTGTAATCGCCTCATAGTAGAATTGGCCATATGCATCCGCAACTGCACTAAATGCTAGTTCAAGCATCGCTAACTCTTCTTGTGACGTATCAATGTTGATGGTAAAACCACCTGCATTAGATGCTTTAGGGAATGCAATTAATTTTGTGAGATCCTCAAATTCATCGACCACATCAGCTGTAAATACAAAGTCTTTACCTAATGAATTGGAGCCATAACTATAGATACCAGGCTTTAAATCCTCATTAGATAAACCGAAATAATCTCGTAAAACCTGTACAGGTACATGGGCACTAACTGTTACATTTAGCTTTAATGTAACGGTTTTTTCCGCAATTGTTGCACGACCACATTTTTTCGATAAAACGGTTGTCTCAGGTTCAGATGCAATCGTACCTACACAACCAAATTTTGTACCTGGTTCTTGTTTGCCTCCTTTCATAAATTGAATCGATGCGTTTTTGATATTCCACGCATCAAATTGCTCAATTACTTGTTTTGCCATTATAAGCCCTCCTCTATTAATTCTTCTAATGCGCCATGTAAATTCTCTAAAATTTTAGGCGTTGATTTCTGTAATGAACGATCACTAAAATGCTGTGCCCAGGGATTGGATGGTCCTCGACCTTCATCAGGGAAAACCAAGTAACCAAAACTACCTTTTTTATTGGCGGCTCCTCCCTTTGTTTTCACAACAAACCCCAAATTATGTTCCTCACTTGTTGACCAATTACTTTCTTTCGCGTGTCTCTTATTAGTAACATTTGAAACGGGTAAAAGATTGGACATTTCTTTTGTAGCAATTGCAATAGCATCCGTGTGTAGCACTTTGTTAATGGCTTCCTCAGCCCGACCTGGTAACGCCTTAATTTTTTCTTCCAAAGATGTTAAATCGTTAAATTCAACTAGTGACCTCATAATTCAACACACCCAGTCACAATTTTGCGTTGATAAAGAAATACAACTCTATCAACATAGTTATCCGTATCTTTTCTTTTTAATCTTTGTTTTTGGGTACGTTTCAAAGCCATGCGAGGTAAGTTAGAAAGCTCTGTAATAATATCAATCGTACGTTCATCGATGTCATCACGATTTTCCGAATAATAATAGATACCTACATCTTGACTGATAGACTTATTATCATCGTTTTTACTCATGTCACCTGTTTCATAAACAAAGAAATGATAGTTCTTTTTCTTAAACTGAGTTTCTTCATCCTCAGCTAAACCATCCTCAAAAACAGGAATATCAAAGGTGTTTAACGCTGTAAGTAAAGCGTCAATCTGTTCCTGCATCTTGATTTTTGTTTTGCTCATGTGCTCCCACCTCCTGCAAATAAAAATAGAGATACATCTTTTCTCGATCCGAATCGACCTTAATCACGTCATACTCATTTCCATCCACAATGACTTTTAATTTACTTTTATCAAATTTGCGTAAACTTGGAGGGCAGAGCGTGCGAATTTTTAAACTCAAAACAGCACTCAATACTTTGGCCATTTCATAATCTTCATCACGACATGACATTTCCTGATAAGCAAGCCGACCAATTGGCACAAATTTTTCGCCAATTCGCTTTCCCTTTGCAGACCGTTCTGTTTCTTTAGTACCGTACTGGATAAAACCATCATTTAAAACATCACGAATCTTCTTGTTGGCCATTTTCAGCCCTCTTTTCTAATGCAACATACATAATAAGGCGTTTCAATTCATCTGCAAAGTTCTTTTCAAATTCATCTGCTGCATTGTTATATACATAGCGACAGCGCTCTAATAACAACTCTGTTTCCCATGCGTCTAATCCAAAAGAAAAAGCCTTACTCGTCAATTTCTCGAAGTAAGACTTTGCTCTATTAATGATACGTTCTAACTCAGCATCTTCATCATCCCATGTAATACGTAATCGATGCTTTAATTCTATAAGCAGTTCATGCATCCTTATTCACCGCTTTTCAATGCATTTTCCGCTTCGATAGCTTCCTCTTTACCTTTTACTTTAGTGCCGTTAGAAAGCTCATAATAACCTCTTCCTGTGTGCTTTGGAAACTCTGACACTTGTTCTTTATGTTCTTCCTGCTCGTTAATCGTAACTTCTGCAAGATAGATTTTTTTGTACTCAGGATGCACACCTGTTAAAAAATACACACGTTCCTCATTTGCTGTAAATCCTTCAGCTGGATATGTGTCACCTGCTTTATACAAACGGCCATTATGTTCAAGCGCTTTAAATGGATTTACTACTTTTGCTGTAATCATGTTCATTTCCCTCCCAAATTAATTAAGGTGTATCTGGTGTATTTGTAGTGACTGTGTTGTTGATAGCCATATTTGTAATATCAAATACGATGAACGAATCATTATCAAGTGGACGTCCATTTGTTAATTGACGAGTCAAATATAAACGTTGATCTTCAATTAAGCGTAATACGTCAGTAGATTCTAATTTTGTTTCACCAGCTACCCCCATGAAATAATCTTTCGGTTTACCGGAAATCATTGTATTCAATGGGACAGCAGGTGATTGAATGATTTCCAAACCAGGAATAGCAAAATTATTATGTGTCCAAGAACCGTCATCGCGTTGCTTTGCCCCATACGCAAATAATTTTGTCGCATAATCGAACGGGTTAATGATTAATGATACGCCCGTATAACTACGAGTACCGCCTTTTGTTGTTGGTGCCAAGATTTTTTCTCCGATTTCTTGAGGTGTGAAAACATTCAAAGTTACTTTGGCTTTATCTGGATATGCGCCATCCACAATAGCACCCGCTAAATTTTTAATCATACCGATTGGTTGTTTTTTACCGGTCCCTTTAACAATGACATTTTCTAACTCTGTTGAAATAACTTCTGTTAAAAATGCACGTACATAACGATCTAACCATTCAGGTCCAAGTTCGAACATTGCTTTGCAGACAACTAAAAAGCCAGAAAGTTTATACATACCTTGCTCAATTGTTTCAAATCCGTGGTCAACCATTTCTTTGATTTCATCGCACACATCTCCCCAGAAGGCTGTTGTTGCCCCTTCCTTACGCACGACCCATTGCGTAGTTGCACCGACGCGCTGAAAATTAACGCGAGACAATAATGGATGGTCCATTGCTAAATCTTCAAATACGCGTTCATATACAGTTGGTGGTACAAATGTAGCTACACCGTCAAATGATTGCACATCAATTGCAGCGTTATAAAATTTCTTTTCCTCTGTCGTCAATGTACGTATGCCTCGTGATGCTAATACAGCATTGTCCCATTGTTGCTCGTTTGCACGATTGGCCTCGCGAATTGTCGTGTTCATTAAATCTTGGAAATGTAGCATATTACTTTCATAATTCTCAACAATTCGAGCTGCTACTTCGTTTGGATCAGCGCTTTCAAATGCTGCTTTTAGAGCGGCCACTTGAGCTTCTTTATTTTCGATAACTTTTGGTTCATTATCTAAATTTTTAATACCTGTCATATAAATGACCTCCTATTTTTGAGTAAAATAAAAACG
Organism: Lysinibacillus sp. NPDC096212; assembly: GCF_044763105.1. Lineage (NCBI taxonomy): Bacteria > Bacillati > Bacillota > Bacilli > Caryophanales > Bacillaceae > Lysinibacillus > Lysinibacillus sp. NPDC096212. The sequence continues at coordinate 198,745 of NZ_JBIWFQ010000005.1, forward strand.
CCTACTCATCTGAGTTGCGTTGGAATTTTGTTAAAATATTTTGTTTTTGCGCTGGCTCTTGCTTAAAACGGGCAAGAACACTATTTTTAAATGCTTCTGCATCTGTTTTGGTTTTGTCGTCATCGGTTACGTCTTCCACAATTGATGTTGCGGCGAAGCCGATAGCGATAGCTTCATCAGCAGTAAACCATGTCTCATTATTGACCATTTGTTCAATTTCTTCACGTTCTACAATTGCCTTTGTCATATATATGTCTACTAAAGATTTATCAAGCTTAGATAATAACTCCGCTTCTTTTTCTAAATCTTTCTTAGTTCCCCAAATGCCTGTAGATGCTTCGTGAATCATCAACATTGAGCCGGTATTCATCACAAGTTCATCCGCTGCCATCGCTATAATAGATGCTGCAGAACAAGCCCAACCATCCACAATAATTTTTACTTCAGCATTATGATCCTTCAAGCGATTGTAAATTGTAATACCGTCAAAAGCGTCACCGCCAGGACTGTTAATACGAACCGTAATATTGTCAGTCGTTACATCTTTTAATAATGAATCAATGTCACTTGCAGAAATAGAATCGTACCACCAGCTTTCCCCAATGTCGCCATAGATGACAATTTCAGTTGTGGACGCATCAATTTTTTTTGCTGATAGTTGCTTTTTAATTTCTGGAATTTGTTCAGCATATTGTTGATTTTTAAATTTCTTAAAACGATTTTTCATGTTAAGTTTCACCCCCTTTCAGTGCCTGTTCAACTGTTTGATAATTTTTAGTAATATGTCTTATATTCGCAATTGGATCATCTACCGTTTCGCGCCCCATTTCTTCAAAAATTTCATTTAGCGTAAATCCGATTGCAAACATTTTATCTAATGCGGTTGCTAGCTCTGTAATGTCCGATACTTTGATTTTCGACGTATCAATCTTTAAATACGTGCGGTTTAAATATTCTTCTTTGGAGTAAGCCTTGCGATTAATTTCGTCCTCCATCATCTCGGCAGGCGGATTGATGGCAAACATAATAAAATTGTCAGTTTGTTTATCAATATCCGCTAAGTCACCTTTCAACAAACCACGCGGCACATGAAATGCCATCGCTACATAATTAAAAATATCATCCACAAGGTTACTTATATCTCGACTATCTATTGTTAAACCTGTTTTTGAATCAGACATGTCTTCAATCTCAAAACCATCTTGTAATTGGAAAGCAACACTTTTCTTGTCTGGATCAAACCAATTTTTCAATTGATTTTCAAACATGTCATCTATTTTTTTCTGCGTTTCATCATCCTGCGCCCTTAAATAATCACCTTTAACTAATACCCGCTTATTATTTTTTAGCTTGTAATAGCTTTTAGCAGCTTCAATCATTTTTCCATGCGATTCATACAATTCATCGATTACCGATAATATTTTTGTATCTGTAAGTTTTAAACGAATTACTTCGGATTCTTTATATGTTCGGTTTAATGCGAGCTCACCAATTTGTATATTTGAATATACATTTTCATAAAAAGCATATTCCTTCACATCAAAACTATCAGCAATATAGAAGTTGTCATTTTCCATAATGATTAAGCATTCGTTTTCATAGATAAATTTCCGAATAGCTTTATGAAAAAATGCGGTTGCGTTTTGATTTTGATTTGGCTGCACATTCAAAGCATAGTACATGTTTCCCCGTTGTAATTTACCTTCTTTGTATGTTTTAATTTCACATCTGGATAAAGCATTAGCTATTAAGTTGACACATGTTTCTATAGCTAATTTTTTATAATAATACTCAGCTGATAATTCATAATAACAGTCTTTCATACTTTCCAATTGGCCATTTTTAAAAAAGCTTTTAATCCATTGCCACATACTCAAATTCCTCACCTCCTAATAGCTATACGACTTAATTACTTTTGCCACATTTTCTTTTGTAATAATTTTCGTGACGAGTAGTTCATCAGCCCTCCACACTCCTGTAACAAAACAGTCAAATCCGTCTGTCTTCCTACGAATTGGCTCTTTCTTTGAATACTCTTTATTGCCGTCCTTTTTGATAATGACAAGCACATTATTCGTATACCAACGCATTAGTGGGTTATCTCCAAAAATAATTTGTTTATTCGCAAATGCCGTTTCTATTCGAGGCGCAAGTAACGCATCAGCTGCCTTCGGATTACGTATAACTTCTACTTCAAAGCCAGCATCTTCTAACGCCGTTCGTACTAAGTCAGCTCTAAAATTATCAACGATAATCTTTTTAATTTTATAGATTTTCCGCGCTTCCACGAAATAATTCACGATATGGTTAACACCAATTGTCGGCTCGTCAACAACCGTAAGCAGCCCTTTTTCTTCCCATTCGCGAATAGGAGCTAATATTTTTTTGTTATCCTTTTCATTCCGTTTCTTTGAATAAGCATAAAAATTATCTACAAATTCTTTACGGACAAATGAATGGGTTTTAAATGCGTAATTACCTTCCGGTCTGAATAATAATCCACATGCTGCAAAATCTCTAATACTAGCGTAATCTAAACAAGCGATACATTCATGCCCCTTTAATTCAGGCATTTCATTTTCAGTTGCCGCCATGATTTCATCCCATGTAGCCACCGATTTTTGTAAATCAGTTATTGGACAATTCATGCGTTTGGTCATAAATTCTTCACGGTTTGAGGGATCTTCTTCTAAGTCGTCATATTCTTCATAAATTGTGTCGAGAAGACCTTGTGCATATTCACTCAGCGGCTTAGACAACATCGGATTAGCTTTTTCCCAAAGCTCTGGAATATCTACTTCTTTTTCATCATCCAACTTACAGATAAACGGAAATAAAGCATTAGATCGAGCTTCCCCATTTAATACATTCATAGCTCTTTCTTTGAGCTTGTCTAAAAAACCATCTCGAATATAACCATCTGTACCGATATAAAATTCTCGTGGATTCGCCTTTTTTCCAAGACCAGAAATGTGTACACGAACATCTTTATTTGTTTCAAAATAATGTATTTCATCAAATACGACTGCACCATCACGTAAACCGTCTTTTGTATTACCATTAGATGTCCTAAATCTAAAAACACTATCTGTTAATTTGGAAATTATTCTAGTAGCTGTTGCTTTGAAATATTTCTGTAGAGTACTATTCCGTTTGATTGTTTTTTCTGCTTCTTCCACAGATGTTTGTGCCTGTTCTTCAGAATTAGCCACGACTGAAATATTATATTCTCTAATACCATGTAAATCGCTAATCAAGAAATTGCAAATAACCGTGATTAATCCATTCTTACCGCCGCCACGACCAAGCATCCACAAATGTTTTCTGTAAAACACGCGGTCATTCTTTTTGAAAAATAAAAAAACGAAAGCAATTAAGAACTTCTGATAAGCATTCAGAGGAAAGTACCACTTCTCCCCAAAATTTATGCAGTCCTCAATCATTTCGTCATTGAAATACAAGTCATCACGTGACAAAATATCACGCTCTAAATATTTAATTAAAAGTTCTCGCTCTTTATTAAGCTTGATTTTACCCTCTCGATAAAGTGAAATATATTCATCTACATATTTTTGTCGCAACACGTTAAGTCAAATCACTTCTACTATCACTACCACTATTAGTTGTAGTCTGTGACGGTAATGGTTTATCCAAACCTAAATCTTTACCAAGAGCGATTAACGAAGCATTAATTTTATTTTTCTCTGCGATGGCCGGATTAGGTTTGGTGAATTTTTGCGAGCCATTTTCTGTTGTAATCATCACACCAAATTCTTCTATCGCTGCATCTAACATATAATATATCTCTATAAGATTAATATAACGTTCGACCTTCTCAACTTCGATATTTCTATTTTTATCGATGAGCGCCATCAACTCTTTTTTTATCGCATTTAATTTTCTTTTATTCACCATACCCCCCCTTACGCGAGAAAAATTCAAAAAAAAATTTGCGAGTACAGAACCCTACCCGTTGAACGAATCCCTTAAAAAAGCCGGAATTTTTTGACCGGGGGGTATTTATTTTACATATTTTAAATGCTGATCAGCGAAGTCAACGATGTACCAAATTTCTTCGGCCGAAATCGACAACAAATTACATGCGAAGTCAAGTTTGTTATTGTTTTTCAATTGTTCTCGTACCTTCTCAATCGTCATGTGCTTGCACTTACGAGCATTGACACAATCTCTTATCTGTTTGTATAGATAGTAAGCGTAACGAGTAAAGGCGTTCAGCATGTCTCGCTCATACCAATCACGACACTCATTTGTAACTGCAGCATTGATAACATCTGTATCATATGTCCATGTGCCATCAGAAAGTTGCACCCCTACCACCTCTCGTCATTTGCATATTTATTTTTACGTGTTAATTCCAAACGATCATGTACTTCGTTATGGCATTTAATGCATAAGCATTGTAAATTGTTTAGAGTCAATGACAGATGTGGATGAGTCTTTACTTCTTTTATATGATGAACATTCTCTGCTTTGTGATAACGTCCAGCTGCTTTACATAACTGACATTCATAGTTGTCACGCTTTAATGCATCAAGTCGTAAATCCATCCACTCTTTAGACTTATAGAACTTCATAAGCTCACCAGCAAGGATATGCTGTATCAGTTCTTGTTTACGTGCTTCTTTAATCAATCCTAGTCACTACCTTCTAATCGCGTTGGTAAATCATCTTCTGATAATAATGCAACTACATCTTCACGCATTGCAGGTAATGTTTCACCTTTGGCTAACAATCTAATCTCTAGCTCTTTAATATAATCAATCAGTCGTTCCATCTGATTGGACCTCCTTATTTTAGCCCATATTACAGATTGTTCTAAATTCGTTTGAGCAATAGATTTCTCACGACTTTCTGGACATAGTTCATCAATCATATGAGCCAATTCTTTTGCTTTGTCCCTAATTGCTTCATATCGTTGTGGTTGATCATTCTTTGGTGCATGATACGTGAAGCTATTTTCAAATTGAGAGTTGATATAATCTTTAGGTTTAATACCACCAGTCATTAAACATTCTGGACAAAACTCTGTTGTGGCTTCATTAGTACATCCTTTTGCAAAACATTTATTTGCCATCATTCATCCCTCCACAATAAATACTTTGTCATTTCGATCTATTTACTAACATACAATGGACTTGGGATAGCAAACTCTCACTTCGCCCATGTTTTTTTATACATTGCTGTCCCACCATTGCAAAATTAAAAGTCATACCCTTTTGGATACGACCTTTAGTTAACACTATTTTTAACCTATCATCTTTTAATTTTTTAAGACGACTCACTAAAAGGAGCAATCCCATCCTTATTCAATAGGATGAATACCTCCTTCACTTTCTATAACTATACATATTATAGAAATAGAAAGGAGGTATATACATGGGATACTTCGGAAATAATTTAGGCAATTACAACAACAATTGTTATTACGGAGGCTATAACGGCGGTGGCTATGGTGGCGGTTCAGCATTCGTACTAATTGTTGTTCTATTCATTCTTTTAATTATTGTCGGCGCTACTTTCTTGTATTAATCTCAAAACCTCTTTTGTTCACAACATAGGAATAAATAATAGGATAAAGTTAATTAGCCATACACCTCCTTATTTTAGGGTCACTTTTACCAGAGTGATCCTTTTCATTTTTTCCTGATATTGATTAGAAATCAGGTGAAAGTCTATCAGACTGTTCTTCGTTGTATTCCCAATGTCATAACATTTTTTTCAATTTATAAGACTTTATTTTTGTAAAATAGATAAATATCGCAATTCCTTTTGACAACTATTCATATTATAGATTATAGATTATAGAAAGGAGGGAAATTATTATGTCTCAGGAATATGGTGGTTATGGTGGCTGGGGTGGCGGTTCAGCATTTGCGCTCCTTATTGTTCTATTCATTCTTCTGATTATTATCGGCGCTACTTTCATGCGTTATTAATACCCAATACCGCCTCTAATGCTCATAATTATTAGGGTACTCCTACACCTTCAAATCTTTACTAAGGGTCACTATCCTCCGGGTGACCCTTTTAAATATTTTTCCTCTTTCAATGTCATGCTCAACCATTATAGGCATAATAAAAAGCCATACCCTATTGGATATGACTTAGCTAACATCTATTATTTTTTCTTGATAGTGTATACCTATTTTTAACATATTTATTTTTAAACATTTTTCTAACGCATCCTAAGATAAATATCGCAATCCCTTTTGAAAACTATACATATTATAGATTATAGATTATAGAAAGGAGGGATATTTTATGGAATACTGCGGAGAATTTCGCGAAGAGCGTCGCGAACGAAACCCATTCGCTTTAGTCGTTGTTCTATTCATTCTTCTGATTATTGTCGGCGCTACTTTCATGCATAGAGGTTACTAATACCCAATACCGCCTATAATGCTCATAACTACTGTAAGGTAATACTAATTTAACCTTACACTTTCAAACCTTTACTAAGGGTCACTATCCTCCGGGTGATCCTTTTAAATTTTCCTCTTTCAATTTTGCACTCAACTTCTCAAGGCATAAAAAAAGCCACACCTTGTTAGATGTGACTCAGTAGTGTTGACGTACCAGTGAACGTCTATTTAGTTGGAAGACTATAGATGTGAAGTAAATCCAATTACTCTACATTTACACTATACAATATTTAAAATACACTTAAAACGACATCTTTACGACACGACTATAATTGTAACCGCAACCCATCTGTACCAAATAAAAGTACTGACATCGAATGAATCGCCTCTTTCAGATCCCTTTGTGCTGTACGTTCATGGACATTATGCAAATCTGCTATTTCAACGTATGTCATTTTTTCATCTTTTATATAAAAATGCATTAGTGTTTCATATCTTCGTACCGCTTCTGCTCCTAAGTGTTTGCAATCCATTTCATAGACTTTAATCATATTATCTATGAACCGCATCATAGCAAGTGTACGAGCTTCGCTTCTTTTTATGGATTCTAATGTAAGGTATTCTTTATCAGGAGTGATTATTTCCTCTTGCTCCCCATCTTCTAAATCCATATTCTCTTTCATTTCATTACAGTACACTTTTAAATGACGATAATTTTTCAACAATATTCTCGTATTAAAAAGCCGTCTATCCAATCTCTTAGTTTTTTCTTCTTGTTGAAGTTCATTAAACTTTGCAATGGCTACCTCAGCTATTGCAGCTATTTGTTCTTGTGCGATACTACTCATTAGCACACCTCCAATTATTATAGCGTGTTACGATGCTACGGCTTTTTTATTTTTAAATTTATTTCACAGGCAATTCACTATACAAATATAGCTATCACGACATATTAATAGTAATGTAAAGCTAATTTAGCCTTACACCTCCTCTTATAGTTACTTTACTCAAAAGTACCCTATAGGATAGACATCGGTCTAGAAACAAAATGGCTAATTATAAGTATTGAAAAAATAATATTTACTATATCTTCACTCCACCTTCCTTTTTGTCCAAACAACTGTATTCGATATGAATACAATATTCTATAGAATAGGAGGTGAATATAAAATGGCATCATTTGTAATTGGAGCGAGAAGTCTTTTCAATTTTCGAAACGAACGCTTTTTCCTATTAGTTGAAGATGAAATTACAATTCCAGCTCAAGGTGTGGAGATTGATCCAGTTAATATCTATGAGATTGACCAACAAACTTTCAATTTTATCAGAGATGAAGGAGATACACCTGTGATTGTACCTGTATTTAAACTTCCAACTGTACCACCTGGATTTAAATTAGAACGAAAATGTATTTTTTCAGTAGATAATTCATACTTCGTAATCTATGATTTAGAAGATGGAACTGATAACAATGTTTTATTAAGAATCAGTGCAGCTTTATTTAACTCCTTGAGAAATTCTGGTGTTCGTGAATGTGTTCCTCAAAATTTCATTTAATTAATAAAATATCCAACCTGTCAGATGATGAGGTGTTGGAATTATATACGACGCTACGTTTTTTTATTTTTAAATCTATTTCACAGGCAATTCACTATACAAACATGGCTATCACATCATAATAATAGTAAGTTAAAGCTAATTTAGCCTTACACATCCGAAACTTTTTACCAAGGGTCACTCCTATCCCAAGTGACCCTTTTTTATTGTCTTATCTCACAAAAATATATTTTTTAATGCCGTTTAACACCCCACTCCTTCTCTACAGCTAACATATTATATATTGTAGAAAGGAGGGATATTTATGGGATACTATGGAAATGTTGGTGACATAAATGATGGCTGCTATTACGGTGGTGGACATCGTAATGGTTCAACATTTGCCTTAATTGTTGTTCTATTTATTCTTTTAATTATTATCGGCGCTACTTTCATGCATAGAGAGTATTAACATTTCAGATTTAAGGGTCGCCTCCAACCTGGTGACCCTTTTATAGTTTCTTTGCTCAAAATGTGCAGTAACCTTTATATAAATTATTTAAACCATGTTACCAATTTTCTGTAAAACAGAACATGATTAACCTATTGCCCTTTACTCCATTTTTCATACGAATACAATACTACAAATGGAGGTGAAAAAATGGATAACTGTAGTAACTGTAATAAACGTACCTGCTTATGCGGAAGCCAAATAGGACCATTCACAGCCGTAGATCTCTGTGGAATTACCGGCGCTATTCCTGTAACGCCAACAGCATGTAGTGGTCTTTGCGAATATGGTTATATCTATAATCTAGGTGCTGAAACTGTAGCTGTAGAGGCAGATATTATTTTTGATTCAACAGGTATAGTTACACCGGGGATTACGCATGCTCCAGGAACCTCTCAAATTTTTGTTACCACACCGGGAATCTACGAGGTTACTTTTATCGTATCAGGTGTTGAACCTAACCAATTCACACTATTTTTAAATGGTGCACCGGTTGCGCAAGCAGTCTATGGTTCAGGAGCTGGTACTCAACAAAACACAGGTCAGGTAATAATTTCTATACCATCCAGCGGGTTTCTTACACTTAGGAATCATTCTTCTGCCGCAGCAGTAATCCTTCAAACTTTAGCAGGAGGCACACAAACAAACGTAAATGCTTCTATTATCCTTAAAATGTTAAGTCCAATTGTCTAGAGATATAAAACTCTCTTTATTTCAAAACTACAATAGATTTCATAGTTAGGAGTGATTAACCTTTTGCGCAGGAATTACTCCTTTTTTCTTTTCATAATTATGCACTCTTCCTTTACTGAACGATATCTTTCGATTAATTCTCATATTGTTCAGAAAAAACATTTCACACACACTACCTTAGAACTGTAACGACCTCACCGTTATGGTTTTTTATTTTCAATTCGATTTCCTAGGTCATCCACTATACAAAACCTGCTATTACTACATATTTATAATAGTGTTAAGCAAATTAGCTTAGCTCTGCACCTTTTTATAAATTTATTGGCTTCGGGTCACTCTGCCTCAAGTGACCCTTTTGAATATAGTTATTTTTAATTAGATGGCAAAAACCTAGATATATTCATAGAGAAAGCATTTAATATAACACATCACACATTTTTCCAATTTTCAATTTGCTAATTTCGCCATTTCCCTTAAGGAGATGGTTTTTTTCATCGTTTTACACACATTTTTATTGTTGTTATGTTTTCAACTTAAATTACATATATTTATTTTGGGATAGCAACCTGTTGCATTGCATCGCCCCAAGTTGTACTTGCACAACACTATCCCGCTAATACATAATAAAGAGTTTGATTATGTGCCTTTGTTACAATAATCTTCATTAATGTTGATTTATTTATGAATTTTTTTTTTTATTTCATCCATACTATCCTTGTTTGAAAAATGGCGAAAAATTAGAAAAGGAAGTGTAGTATGGGTATACTTAGTGGAAATCCAAAAGATGAACCATTACATTATGGTGAAGTATTTAGTGTCTGGACAAATCTAGCAACAAATAATGGCTTAATTGCTGGATATCAAACATTTTATAATCACGCTGGTGATGAAGATTTAAGAAAAATTATTGAAGATATCATCCAACTTTTAAGAGACGAAGTGAAGCCGTTAGAAAAGGTATTAAAAACTAACGGCGTTGGCTTACCTCCTGCACCACCCGAGCGTCCGGTAGCAAGAATTGAAGACATTCCTCCTGGAGCAAAATTTAATGATCCAGAAATTAGTGCTGCACTGTCAGTAGACCTTGCTGCTGGATTAGTTGCATGCAGTCAAGCAATGGGCACTTCAACTCGAGAAGATATTGCTTTAATGTATGGTCAATTCCATGCAGCAAAAGCTCTACTCGGTGCTAAACTACTACGTCTTAATAAGACTAAAGGTTGGCTAGTTCTACCACCATTACATGTAGATTATCCAGAAAAATAATATTTATTAAATCTGACAAACCGTCTCCCCAGTATAAAAAACTGGGGTTTTTTCGGTGTATTAATGCCCGCCCACTACTGAATTTGTTCTTTTGATACAACCACCTTCATGTACATTCATCCTCCCAAATCCTTTTGTAGACCCTAAAAAGTTCTACATAAGTCATTTTGCGTTTTTGTAATAAACGATCCGATAAATTCTCATAAACGATGTTTCCATCTAAATCCTCGTAACATACATGAATTAACTCTTTTGTGCTTTCATGTTCAAATAGACAGTTATAAATTTTCTTAACCTTTAAATTCTCACCTTCACAGTTTGTTGCAGGATTCCCCATAATTCTACCTCCCACAAACAAACGGCAATTCTTCCGAGGAAAAATCAATTGCTTTTAATCCCTCTGTGGTTTTCTCCGCATCTTTTATACATCCTTTATAAAGACCGCTTCCAGCAAACCATTGATCTTTTACGATAGTTTTATTGCATTCCTCATGAAGATGGAATTGAAATGCGTTTTTCGTCTTCCTTCGCATTAACATAAACCGCACTTTTTCCTTTCTCGATTTCCACTACGCAAGCAAAACACATATGAGTCTTTCGTGTTGTGACCATTTTTTTATTTCGAATATCTATCATATTCGACTCCCTCTTTCCTTCATTTTTTCGATTTGTTTTCGATTAAGTTTGGATACATTCTTCGGGAATCCGTATTTCTTCCGCACTTCCTCACGAGTCATCCTATGTACTAGGCGACAGTGAGCTTTTGTAATGACAATACCGATATGATTGCAATTAGGTACAGGACATTTGATATAAGCTCCATGTTTAGCATTCCAATATGGCTCAGTCATCACGAAGCACCCCCAACCACTTCTAGGTAATGCACCGTATATATGCCTGATTTAATTCGGGCGCAATGATCTCGGAAAAATTGGAGTGGTATGGACTTAGAACCCCCATTACTTTGACTAATCCATGCAGCTTCTAACTGTTCAAATTTGAGATAATAGATTTCAGGTTCGTTTTTGTTCTTTATCCAAAAGCAGACTAATAAAAATGCTTTTGCTCCATTGCAATGCCATGAATGCAGTAATTTATATTGTTCGTCAGTCAAATTTTTCAAAGGGAGTCTTCCTTGCTTTGTTTCCTTTGCATCAAAAATAATGGCTTGTCCCTTGTAGATACCGCTATAATCTACCCATGTTGCCTTTTCTAGCTTTGCATCTACCTGATCTTTGTTTACCTCTAAGATTGTTAACGGAGGAGGCACTTTACGGACATCTGCAAAATTGTTGTTTCGGTATTGATTGTTTGTCATATCAATTAAATTTTCGAAAAGCTTCCCTCTGTTAGCATGACTTCGTGAATACTGTCGTTTTCGTGTTCTCATTCTCTTTTAACCCCTTTCGTTTTAAGCAACCCACTGTAATTCCTTCGAATCAAAAATTATTGACTCGTCACCAATTCGCACCAACACCGATTGACCATCAACTTTCTGCACAACACCTTTTTTACCTATCACATGACTAAAATAATATTTGCGATATTCATAGATTTCAGGATTGTCTTTAACCTCTATGACTTTCACCATCTCATGCACTCTAAAAAATGCACGAGACGATTGTGAATAATCATCAAATAGACTTAACTGACGTAAACTGCTTTCCATCCGCTTTTCCTCCTTTTGAAATTGCTTTTATCTAATTTTTTTAATACTCATGATGACGTAATCTTGGGGGATGTCATTTTCTCCTCCTTCTTGCAAATAGATAACCCTGACCTCAACAAATCTTCCTGTGTATACTAATTTGTCATTGTCAAATTCATTTATTTTCAACTTGTCACCCACTCGAAAGCTTTGATTATTAAAGCCACACATAAACGTCTTCAATCCTGCTTTTACCGCTTCAAATTGTTCTGGATAGCTGTCTAATTCATGTGTCATAGGCTTTTCTTTTTGCTCTGATTCAATGATTTCTTGGCGCTTCTCTTTTGCGATAGTTGGGGTTAGCGGTTTACCTTCTTTGTATTCCTGTACCGCTTCTTGTTGCTGTTTTTCAGGGAGTCTTGAATACTCATACGCAGTCGTGATATTAATGTTCTCTTTGCTAAATTCTTCTTTTAACTCAGGTGTCAGCTTTTTATTAATACTTTCCATGCGCGCAACTTGTGTAGGTGATACTTTCATGAGCTGTGCAACAATTTCACGTTTTCGCCCTGAAATTTGATAACCACTTTCCTTAAGATCATTTAGCAACTCTTGTAGTCTTGCTGCTTGATATGTTTTTTCATAGTCTGTCATTTCCCTAGCTGTCGAATTTGCTAGTATTAGTTGCAATTCAGCTTGAATGTCGTCTACTGATTTCATAATCTTGCAAGGTATCTTTTTAAATTGTTCATTACCTTCCACAAACAGTTCTTTCATGGCTTTTAAACGCCTGTGTCCACTTATGACCTCATAGTCGTTTTCCGCTTCACGCACCAACAAATTTTGTTGAAGTCCCATCAACTCAATACTTACTTTTAACTCTTCGACATCTTCAACAGTGTACTTATTCATTTCGGAAGGTCTTAGTTTTTCAATTGAAATATGTTCTATCTTGAAGGCTAGTCCTTCATTCTCCACCGCTTCTTTTGACTTCTCATTCATTAATTGGCTTAGATTAAATTTCATGTGTTCGTCCCTCCATTTTTGTGTCCGAAACTAACACATTTGTAGGTATTCTTTGACCAATTTTTCATAGTCTTGTCCAGCAGTTGACTTCTTGTAATCTAAAAGCGGTTTTCCTACGAATGTCGTTTCATCAACCTTTACCGTTTTCCTAATTACAGTGTGGAAAAGTGGATAACTTGTGGATGAAAACAAGTATTCGCATCCTTGTACATTTACGCCATTCTTCTGGAACATCGTAACGAAGCATCCTTTGAATGCGATGTTTTCGTTAAATTCTTTAACATCTTCTATTTGCTCCACAAGTAGCTCTAAACCATCAAATGCAAACTTATCCACCTTGATTGGTACTAAAACATCGTCAGAAGCCACAAGAGCATTAATAACCGTCATATTTACATCTGGTGCATTATCGATAATGCAATAATCATATTCATTATTTAACTGCGACAATGCTTTTCGTAGTCGTGTTTGCTGCGGGCGTGAGACATCAAGCAATATCTCTTTGTTAGCACGTAATAGATTCATATTTGCAGGAATAATGTCCAACCCTTCGTATGCTGTAGGTTTAATAACGCTCTCAATGCTGCAATTTCTATCAGTCAATAAATCCGCTAAACTTTTGTCATCATAACTGTGTAAGCCAAAAAATTTAGAGGTATTCCCTTGTTTATCGTTATCAATAAGCAGCACCCTTTTTCCATGCACTTTTACTAATGTGTAGGCTATATTGATAGAAGAAATAGTCTTTGCTACCCCGCCCTTCAAATTAATAATGCTGATTGTCTTCATCGTCATATGTTGTTTTTCTCCTTTTACGATTTATTGGTGTGTCTATCCGCTTCATTTGCACATATAAATATGCACCACTTACGTAATCTGAAAATGACACATTCATTTGTTTGAACTGATAATTCTTATACATTTTTTCAAAGATCTCTTGTGCACCAATTTCCTCGGTTGCTATTTTGGCAGCACGTCTACGCGTTAACTTCGTGTCTGAAACTGTCACTTTTGAATGTTGTTTCAAATTGCGTGAAGGTGTATATCCCTTTCTTGTATTTGACCCCTTTTCCTTAACTAGGTACTCCCCCAACTTCTTAAACCCAAAATCATCCTCTACCAAACGTTTTGAATGAGCCATCCCTCTGTTCCATAGCTCTTCAGCTACCTCTCGATTAGGGAAGTTCGTGACCATGTGATGATGCACTCGCACTTTTTCGCCATTTCTTGTATGTTCTGTTGTATAAATATATTTCAGCTCAAAATCTGCATACTTCTCCTGTTTCTTTAACCAATGTTTCATACGTCTGACGAGATTGACCATATCCCTTTTGGCTTGCTCGTAGTCTTTTGGTACATACTTGTTCGTATACGTATACGTCATGTATAAATCGTTAGGACGAAAATTCGTATTGAGCATTCTCACTACACGCTTCTGCCTGTTTTTTTCATTTAATCTTTCTTGTGCCTTACTGCTGTTTTTGTCTCTTTTCACACGTTTTCCTTGTGGTATATGCCAATACGGGTACGCTTCTACCTCTAAAACTGGACCACACCAAATACTTTTCACACGATAGCCTGCAATAGCCCTATCCATTAAGCTATCTTCATGCATTTTCGTTAATTCTGACTCACCAAATGCTTCTTCATATGCTGCTAAAACATGTTTCACCTTATGCTGTTTATTCTTCATGGCTACTCTCTCCCGAATCATTAATAATCTATTAGCCTTGTTAATTTCTGGTTGTGGTCGTAAATCTAATATCCAATACAAGGCCGTAATTGACTGGTTGCCATGAAGGTTGCTATACTAGCAATAAGGTGTTTGGCAATAGTCAAACGAGCCGTGTTAACTGTCCAGAGTTGATACGGCTTTTTTATTGTCTAAAATCAAAGCCTTTGCGGTATTTTGCAAAGGCTTGTCTTATGGTGCTGGAATAGTACGCGAACGTCCAGTTTCACGATGAACAATCAACCAACTATCTGTTAGCTTTTTGCTAATAAGCCAGTTAAAAGGATTCAAACGGAAACTAGCTATATAATCTTTTTCTTGTCTTGTTAAATTGCGCGGTCTTTTCAACGGAAGATACCCCCTTAATTTTTGACGGATTGCCCATCATTTTGATAATCCTAGACACTTAATCCGCTTCTTGTTATAATCGGATTAATCTAAATCTGACGTTTTAGACCGTACTGTTTAATCGCTCCAACGATTAAGCAGTTTTTTATGTCATAAACTTGGATTTGCATTTAATTTCACTACTTTCGCCGATCTACCTTGATTGCATAATCCACTAGCAATCTCATATAAATTGTTACGACGTTGTGCTTTAATCTGATTTTCTAAGTGTTCGATTTTAGAAATACTTTTTTCTAAAGAAGCTATACGTTCCCTCACCGAGTCATAGTCACCATCACGCAAATGCCAATTAATCGCCGTCATTACATCCTCACAACACGCTAACTCTTTTGAAAGTTCCAATTCTGATATATCCATCCCTTTCACCTCTCTAATAAAAGACTTACTTGAAAAATTCACGAACACTAGATTTTTCAGACCTACTTTATACGCTTGTTCTAATTGTTCTATCATTCTTTTCCCTCCAATAAATCTACTTTCAGAGTCATCTACTTAACTTGAAATATTTGTTATACTCCTTATAAAGGAGGTGATAAAATATGCCATTTACTAAAGAAGAACTTACATCTGATTTTTATAATTTTGGAGAACTGTACGAACATCTTCATAACCTTTATAAGAAAACTAAAAGTCTATCTGATGAAATTTTTAACGAAGATGTTGACAGTATTAAACTTGTTGAATTAAGACTTTCTGAAATTTATAGCCTCTTTAATACAGCAAAACTTTTTTTAAGTGTTAAAGGAGACTTAAATCATTACGAAATATCATCTCTATTAAGCTTTTGGGAAAGAGCATACTTCCAAATGTATTTAGTCGTTCGCGACAACGATCAAAATACATCATGGATGCATAGTGAAGTTGAAAATTACTTGGGTCAACATGCAATCGTTGAAAGTATGCTAGATTCAAAAATCAAAGAATTAAAGAATATGATTTGAATGGATACCGCTGATTAATTCAGCGGTTTTTCAATTGATGACTTCAACACTTTTTTCTCCACCAAATCAATCATTAGACTTGATGTTTGTTTGTCCTGTTTCCAAATGTGTCATTTCCATATTTATTCTCATCCACTTTTTAAATTTATCTAACGTCGCTACCGTCATATCAGCTATAAGGACCTATTTATACTGTCATCCGCTTGGTATAACGGCGCTTTGAGTTTTTGGTTATACAAATGTTATTTTTTCGATGGAGTAGGAGAAACCATACAATCAATGTTTAATGGCTTCATATTTTTAAATTGCTTCATTTAATTGCTTTTCATTATAAATACCGTATTTAGCTAATGCCTTTTTAAGTTTTTCTACTTGCACTTCGTCTGATCTACGATTTACTGTAGCCATTTTTTCACCTCACTCTAAAAAATTAATTTGACGTTGCTACCGTCTTAGAAGCTATAAGTTACGTATACCTTCGTTGGCTAGGTATCACAGCGCTTTAGTTTTTGTTATGTATGAAGATGACTTCACATCAAGCAGCTTGTAAATTCCTGTCATAGAGGATACGGCCAACCAAACTTTTACAAACTGCTTGACGTGAGCGAGTTTTGTATTCGCAAACGTCTGTTTTCGCTTGGGCATCATAGTGGTTTTCTTCACTCAAAAATCAAATATCGATGTTAGTTCGGTATCACAGCTCCTTGTTTTTTTCTTTCTTCCTCAAATAATACAGAAACACTAACATCGAATAATTTTGCCAAAGCAATAGCTTCATTTAGTTCAAATTTAGAAATCATTCGTTCTTTTTTGCTGTATGTTTGCCTTGTCATATTCAAAGTAGCCGCTACTTCTTCTTGAGAAATATCAGCCTTCTTTCTATAAGCAATCAATTTGTAATGCATTTTTATCACTCCCACATTTTAAAAAGGTAATCGATCTCTAAATCTGGAAAAAATGTATTTCTAATTGAAATAGCTTCTTTTATTGTTAATTCAGACTTTCCATTTAGTCTTTCTGAGACGGTCGGAATCCGATCTCCAAATAAAAAAGCTAAATCTTTTCGTTTTAGTCCTTTTTTCCTCATTTCTAAATCTAGGTTAGGAAACAAGTCCGTCCACTCCTTTTCACAATATTGTATTTTTGTTAATTTCCAACTACTTAATTACGAAATTTCGTAGTTTATAAGAAACATGATATACGAAATTTCGCACTTATTCAACAATATATTTCCAACAAATTTTGATATATCGTAAAAATGTTGTTTATAGTCAATAGAATATGTTATTATATCTTTGGAAGTTACGATATATCGTAATTAACTAATAAAAAAGGGAGGTGAATGTAATGAAAAACAGTGAAAAGTTACTAGCATTAATTAGTAGTCGAGGATGGAAGGTTGCCACTCTAGCAGAGAAAGCTGATATAAAATATACGACATTAAAATCGTTAATCGATAGGGATTTGAGGAATATTACAGTTGCACAAGCTTTATCAATATCACAAGCACTTGATGTAAAAGTATCCGATTTTATTCAAGAGGCAGCTCCTATGACTGATGAAAATTCATATCTTAATCCTTCCAATGGATTTAAGATAAAAGAAGCTAAGAGTGTTTATGAGACTACCCCCTCTAACAAACGGAGTCTTTCAATACTAAATTATTATGGTCAAATATCTGCAGGTGAACTAACATCCATTAATAGTATTGAAAAAGAAGACGTTATTGAATTGCCGAAATCGATGTTAGGTAAATATGCTGATCGCCCTGGTGCATTCATGATGAGAGTAAACGGCGATAGTATGGATAAAATTATTCCAAACAATAGTTATGTTGTTTGTATTCCGGTGGAAGAACATGAATTACATGATAATGACATCGTTATCTATTCTTATAATAATGAATCATCAATGAAACGTTTTAGTGTGCGTGGTGATTATGTAGTCTTTAGCCCTGAATCTAATAATCCGAAATATTTTGATTTCGCCATTTCTAAAGACACCGAGAGTGAAGTTGAAATTTTAGCAAAAGTAATTTTATACGCGGTCACTTTGGGGTAGCTAGATGCTACTCTCTTTTTTAAATAGGAGGGATATTATGCCTGTATATAAAGGGGAAAAACGAGGAACATATTGGGTTAAAATGCAAATTGAATTACCTGATGGTACAAAGAAGCAGCATAAGAAAACAGGATTCACAAGTAAAGGGGAAGCCCAAGAGTACGAGGCAAAGATGAAAGCCGGTGTACTTGAAAATGTATCTAAATTGACTTTCGAAGCAGTTGCCATCAAGTATCTAAATTGGTATGAGACTAGAAGAAAACCAGCTTCTTTTGCAAAAGTAGAACCAATAGCAAGAAAATATCTAATTCCTTATTTCGGCAAAAAAAAAATAGAACGCATTAGTACAGCCGATATTATAGAATGGCAAGATTACATGATGAAAACTAAATTTGAACAACGTTGGGGAACCAAAAAAATATTAGCGAATGACACATTGTTATCTATTCACACTAGGCTATCGGCCATTTTTAATTTTGGTATGAAACATCACAATTTAAAAACGAATCCCGCAGCTGTTGTTGGTAATTTTGAATTAAAACCAGTTAAAAGGCTTAATTTTTGGGAAGTACATGAATTTGAGGATTTTTATAACGCCATCGACAACATAAAATACAAAATCGCATTTCTATTACTGTTTTATGGCGGTATACGAAAAGGTGAATTATTGGGGTTACAATGGAAAAATGTTGATGATAAGAAAAGAGAAATTTTTATCGAAGTTAGTGCTGGTAAATTCGGTGTAGATGACACAAAAACTGAAGCTTCGGAGCGTGTTGTTTCAATACCTGAAAGTTTAGTAAAGTTAATGATGGACTACAAAGAAAGTTTGCCAGAGGCTTTTAAGGAAGATGATTGTTTTATATTAGGTGAAATAGGCACTAGACCTTTATCGCCAACACAACTTGATCGTATGTATGATAAATATCTAAAAAAATCGAACGTCCGTAGAATTCACATTCATGAATTTAGACATTCGCACGCTTCATATTTGATTAATAAAAAATGTACAATAACTGTTGTTGCTGCTCGATTAGGTCATAAAGATGTAGCTGAAACATTAAATACTTATGCTCACCTTTACCCTAATTCACAAGATGAAGCTATAAAAATAATAGAGCAAGACATCAAAATATGATGCCTGCTCTATTGATTTAGTACAATTTGTACTTTTCGTGTACTCGATTATCTTAAAACCTTGATATATCAACATTTTTCGAGTGAATATGGAGACGGCGGGAGTCGAACCCGCGTCCAGAAACTCCAATACTTCAGCTTCTACGCGTGTAGTTTGCCTATTTACAATTCACGTAACATTATGCCGACAAACAGGCGTCTTGTACGCTAACCTGGAAATCTCTTGTCGGTGACTCAGGTGGCACCATCGACCGTATCCCACTAAAGTTGGGCCCCACGTTCTCTACATGGGCGATAGAGAGGCAGAGCGCTTACGAGCTTACGCTGCGAAAGCTAAGTTTTGTTGTTTGCCAGTTATTATATAACTTCCGTTGATGACGGAGCCGAGACCTCCGACGCGCGACCAAAGCTTGAACCATCCCTGTCGAATCCGTAACGTCCCCTTGAATATGAATCGAAGCACGTAGCCTCGTTCAAGCAAAGGAGCTAGAATTTCTTCTAGTACGGCGGGAGCTAAAAGTACGCTTCCATGTAATCTGGCATTCAGTAATACTTATTATAAAGCAAATCTAGCTATAGTTCAAGTGTCCCGCAATGATAGAAAAAATTGGCTAGCTCACAATGATTTTCTTATTTCATAATCACTTTCTATTAGGGTTATTTATCTTGCTGTAGGATGATTTACAGTGTGTTTTGACTTTGGAGCAATTACGCAGATCGTTTTGTTTGATGGTAGCAAACTAGCTTTTTTCGATCGCTGACATTATTACGTTCCTCGAAAATAAATGCTCTCTATGTTCATAAACATAAATTTTCGTCCTATTGTAAGAATGCTGATTTCCTCCTATATATGCAGATAAGTTCTTTATTATATGTCCTTTAGAACTCGCCCTGAGAATTCTATCCGTCCAAATACCAAAAGCTCACCATCCAAAAATAGTGAGCTTTCTAACAATCTATTAATCTTGATTTTTTGCTTTGAAGGCACGTTCCATGTCGCGTTTTGCCTCTTTTTTACGCATATCGTTGCGTTTGTCGTAATCCTTTTTCCCTTTGCCGACACCGATTAAGAGCTTGGCGTAGCCGTCTTTGATGTACATTTTTAATGGGACGATTGTGTAGCCGTCACGTTTTACGGCACCGACTAGCTCGCCGATTTGCTTTTTATGAAGCAGTAGCTTGCGGGCGCGCAGTGGGTCATGGTTAAAGCGGTTGCCTTGTTCGAATGAGCTGACATGCATATTGTTGATCCATGCTTCACCGCTGCGGATTTGTACATAGGATTCTTTTAGTTGAACCCTTCCTGCACGGATGGATTTAATTTCTGTGCCTGTGAGCACCATGCCCGCTTCAATTGTTTCTTCAATGAAGTAGTCGTGCCCGGCTTTCTTGTTTTGCGCTAATACTTTGCCAGTACCTTTTGCCATAATATTCACCCTCTACTTAAAGGATAGCAGGGTCAACCTGCTCTTATTGATAAAGTGAAAGCACCCGCTTTAAATTGCTTTAAAGCGCTAAATGGTGCCTTCACCTATACTTTTACGTTATTTACGTTTTGATTTTTTCTTTTTGTTTTTCTTGGCGACGCCCTCGTAGAACTTTTGCTTTTGCTTCACGCCTTTTTTAGGGCCTGGGCTTGAGTTTGAGCCATCTTTGCGGCGTCCTCGTGGATCACGGTCGTTTTCACGTCGTTCTCCTTGTTCGCTTCGTCCTTCTTCATTGCGACCACTGTGACTGCCACGTCCACCTCGTTGTTCTTCGTTGCGACCACTGTGACTGCCACGTCCACCTCGTTGTTCTTCGTTGCGACCACCGCGATTGCCACGTCCGCCTCGCTCTTCCCCGTTGCGGCCACCTTTGCGGCCATTACGACCATCTTTGTTGTCGCTATAGTTTTTGCGTGCGTGAATAACAGTAGGTGCTGCTTTTCGTGTTCGTCCATAAGACGTTACCATTCCGACGATTTCAAAGTCAATCGATGACTCCTCAATAATAACATTTGCTACACGGACTGTAACTTCATCACCAATACGGAATTGACGATTTGTACGTTCACCAATCATGATCATTTGACGATCATCAAAACGGTAATAGTCATCTGTCATATTGCTAATATGGACAAGTCCTTCAATCGTGTTTGGTAGCTCCACGAAAATCCCGAAGTTTGTAATGGATGAAACGATCCCTTCAAACTCTTCACCAATTTTATCGGACATATATTGTGCTTTTTTCAGTGCATCTGTATCACGTTCTGCATCGACAGCACGGCGTTCACGTTCTGACGTATGGTCAGCAATTTCATCCATCGCCATACTCCACTGCGCAACCGTTTCTTTTGATGTATCTTTATTAATTAAATACGTACGAATTAAACGATGGACGATTAAGTCCGGATAACGTCGAATCGGTGACGTAAAGTGTGTATAGAAATCAGTTGATAAACCAAAGTGGCCTATGCTTTCAGGATAATATTTTGCCTGTTGCATAGAGCGTAGAAGCATCGTTGAAATAACAGGTTCCTCTGGCATGCCTTCAATGGCTTTTATTACATCCTGTAAAGCTTTCGGATGGACTGTGTTTCCTGTACCTTTGATTAAAATACCGAAGTTCGTGACAAATTCAAAGAAGCGTTGCAGCTTTTCTGGCTTCGGATCCTCGTGAATACGGTAAAGGAACGGTACATTCATCCAATGGAAATGCTCGGCTACTGTTTCATTGGCCGCTAGCATGAAATCTTCAATTAATTTCTCTGCTACTGTACGTTCACGTAATTCAATGTCTACTGGCCAGCCATCTTCGTCCACGATCACTTTAGATTCTTTAAAGTCAAAGTCAATAGCACCACGCATTTCACGTTTAGTACGTAAAATATTAGATAGCTCAGCCATATGTTTAAACATTGGCACTAATGGCTCATAGCGAGTAATTAGCTCTGCGTCCTGCTCCTCTAAAATTTTGTAAACGTCTCTATATGTCATACGCTCAGTTGTTTTAATGACACTTTGGAAAATTTCATGTGAAATCACATTACCATTTGCATCGATAATCATTTCACAAGACAGTACTAGACGATCAACCTGTGGATTTAATGAACAGATTCCATTCGATAATCGATGTGGAATCATTGGAATAACGCGGTCTGTTAAATAAACACTCGTCGCACGATCATAAGCTTCAACATCTATTACAGAGCCTTGTGTTACATAATAACTAACATCTGCAATATGTACGCCTAGTTTATAAGTACCGTCTACATTTTTCGTTACGGTTACAGCATCATCCAAATCCTTCGC
Source organism: Lysinibacillus sp. NPDC096212 (assembly GCF_044763105.1). Classification (NCBI taxonomy): domain Bacteria; kingdom Bacillati; phylum Bacillota; class Bacilli; order Caryophanales; family Bacillaceae; genus Lysinibacillus; species Lysinibacillus sp. NPDC096212. The sequence continues at coordinate 221,380 of NZ_JBIWFQ010000005.1, forward strand.
ATCAGCTCCATCGATTGTCACAATCGTTTCATGGCGTAAATCACGGCGGCCTTCTAAATCTGCCTCTGTAATTTCATCTGGCACTCGTTGCGCGGCAGCAACCACTTCTTCAGGGAATTCAGGTGGAATGTCGTGCTTATATAAAATAGATAAAATGTCCACACCTGGATCATTTTTATGCCCTAAAATTTTAGTGATATAGCCTGTTGCTGATTTTAAATCCTCTGGCCAAGTAGCTACCTCAACGACAACCTTGTGTCCGTCGACAGCCCCTAGCGTATCTCCTTTAGCAATGAAAATATCCATCGGTAGTTTTTTGTCATCTAAAACAACAAAGCCAAAGCCTCGATTTGCTTGGAACGTCCCAACAAAGCTCGTTTGTCCACGCTCTACTACCTTTGTCACTGTACCTTCGCGACGATCACCGAATGATTCCTTTAAAACACGTATTAAAACGATATCGCCGTTAATCGCACCATTTATTTCATGCGGTGGAATGAAAACATCATCCATCCCCTCAATATCAGGTGTCACAAAGCCAAAGCCTTTCGCGTGTCCGATAAATTTACCTCGAAGTAAATTCATGCGCTCTGGCAGGCCATAACGATTGGAGCGAGAACGCACAACTAAGCCTTGCCCCTCCATACGTACTAACGTTTTCACTAATTCTTTAAATTCGTCAGCATCTTTAAAACCAAATACATCCTCGATTTCGCCAACGGTTAATGGTTTATATTCTTCTTCACCGAAAAAGTCGAGTAAACGACTTTGTAGTGTATCTTTCTGGTCTTTCATAATTTCCCTCCTTCATGAGAAAATCCTAACTATATTTTTATTGTGCCCAATTTAGGCTTTCTAAAAAGCGATAAATATCTTCATGTAACTGATCTTTTTCTTGATCTAACGTAATAACATGTTTTGAGTTTTCATACCACTTGATCTGTTTTTCAAGTGACTCAGTTTGATTATATATAATGTTGGCAGATTCTGTCTCAATTACCTCATCATTTGTCGCCTGCACGACAAAAATTGGTGCATAAATCATGTCAATCTCTTGACGTGTCCGAGCAATAAACTCTCGTAACTCTTGTAAAGATGGCATGCCTTTTTCAGCAATTAACCCAACCTCAGCTTCGATTTGCTCCTCATCTTTACCTTGGAACTTTTTATAGTCCCTCGCATATTTCAGCACACCTTGAAACATAACATCTGTTGTACGCATCGTCATTGGAGCACACATTGTCACTATACCTTTCACTGGGTTATTCAGCGCAACATTTAAAGCCATCACACCACCCAATGACAAGCCAGCAACAGCAATCTCCTCATAGCCCGCATCCTGCAACTGTTTGTACGCGGCTACGACATCCTGCCACCAATCAGCAGGACCAGTTGTAATAAGTTCCTCAGGTTCCACACCGTGACCTTTATAATGAGGTGCTAATGTAGTATACCCTTTTTTCTCTAAAAATCTACCAAGCATCCGCACATCTGCTGAGCTTCCCGTAAACCCATGCAATAATAAAACTGCCCTAGGTCCTGCCTGAAAGAAAAAAGGCTGTGATAACGATTTTTTCATTGCGAGCTCTCCTTCATCCAAATACATATACTATAACCATTATAGCCATACTGAAGCTTCCTCAAAAGTTTTGGCGATTGTTACATCTTTTATGAGATTTTATCGGTTAATTCAGTGGTTTTTTTCAGCATTTTGATGGTCTTTCTGGCATTTTGGGATTCTATCCAAAGCTTTGAGGATTCTATCCACCATTTTGGCTTTTCTTCCACACTTTGAGGATTCTATCCACCATTTTGGCTCTTCTATCCACGATTTTGATGGTTCTATCCATCATTTTGGCTCTTCTTCCACACTTTGAGGATTCTATCCACGACTTCGAGGACTCTATCCACCATTTTGGCTCTTCTATCCACGAATTTGAGGATTCTATCCATCATTTTGGCTCTTCTTCCACACTTTGAGGATTTATCCACCATTTTGGCTCTTCTATCCACGAATTCGGGGATTCTATCCATCATTTTGGCTCTTCTATCCACGAATTCGGGGATTCTATCCATCATTTTGGCTCTTCTATCCACGAATTCGGGGATTCTATCCACCACTTTAGCTTTTCCATCTGTCATTTTGCGATTCGCGGGTATTCCCTTCCTCGCGCGAGTATTCGCTCCGCTTCCGCGGGTATTCGCTTCGCTTCCGCGAGTATTTCCCTGCTCCGCGCGAGTATTCGCCTTGCTCCACGCGCGGGTATTCACTTTACTGAACTAACTATGTATTGTCATCCAAATAATTAGTACCATAAAAGAAAACGCCCAACCAGTAAAGGTTAGGCGATATATCTTCAACTATTAGATTTTTGTAATAGCGAGTGCTAAAATAAAGAATAATATTGCTAACACAATTGTTACACGGTGAAGGATTAAATCCATACCACGTGCTTTTTGCTTTCCAAATAGTTGTTCAGCTCCACCCGAGATGGCACCTGACAAGCCTGCACTTTTACTAGATTGAAGTAATACTACAACGATCAACGCTATTGATACGATAACTAATGAAACTAATACTACTGTATGCATTCACTGCACCTCCCGAACTTCGAACATCACAACGTAATATATTATAACAAAAAAAGGTTCTCTTGACAAACTAAGATTAATAAATACCCTCATTCTCCCTCTGTTAGTTAGTTTTTCTAAAAATCAGCATACCATCTTGCTATCACATTATCCTATAATAGTTAAAAGTATAGTCATCACTAAAATTTCAAAAAAATGCCATTCATATAAGTTGATTGGCGCGGAGGCTAGATTACTCCTTGGGGATTAGCGACACAGAAGACACCCTGCAGAAAGAGGGACGAAGGTTAAGAGCATCACGTCCTGTGATAATGCCTTCGTAACTAACATCCTGCTGCTGCCGCTACGTTGCACTACGCTTTCGCACAGACAAAACACCATGCTTACCACTACGCTTTCACAAAAAAACATCTGTCGCTTTGCTTTCGCACAAAAAACATCTGTTGCCCTAGGCGGCTATCGAACGCCCTCAGGAAAGCTCTGAAATCAACCTCACGTTTTAGTGATGAGTTAAAAATGTAATGATAATGGGAGGAATTATGAAAAAGAGTATATTGCTGATTTTTTTACTTATTATTTTAAGCATGCTTAGCGCTTGCTCAGCTGCTATCAAGGCTGTCGAAGTATTATTACCAGAGAGAACTGAATCCGAAGAAGAGACTTCTATAGACCTTAAGGAGCCTACTAGTAAAGCTCAATCAGTTGAGTTTTCTGCGGAAGACCTTTTTTCAACGACATTATTTAAGAAAGATCCTGCTTTGCTTCAGTTTTCAAAAAAAGTTGAGAAGCATATAACAAAATTTGATACAAACTTTACAATAGTTTATAAAGGAAAACTAGCTTGGGATGCATTTGAAAGACAACTAAATGATATTTATAACATAATTAATTTCGTAAATCCTTATACAGCAGGATACGTCGAAAATTACAATTGGGAAGCATGGGAAATAGATAATGGTTATGAAGTAGAATTTGATTTTACATATTTAACAGATGCCAAGAAGGAAAAGAAAGTAGATGCTTATGTAGAGAATTTTGCAAATAAGTATATTACAAATGACATGGATGATTTTCATCGTGCTAAAGCCGTTAATGACTTTGTAGTACAACTAGCCACTTATTCTGGTGAAGATGCGTCAGAAGGTCAATCTGTTTATGAATTAGTCAGTAAAGAAACTGGTGTTTGCCAAGCTTATGCACTATTAGCCTACCGTTTATTTTTGGCGGCTGGTCTTGATGCTAAATATGTATATGGCTATAGCGATAATCAGCTTCATGCATGGAATTTAGTAAGTGTTAATGGTGATTGGTATCATGTTGATACGACTTGGAATGATGTTAATCCTGATGAACCATATGCTATTTCCTACGAATATTTTTTAGTGAATGACGAAAAACTAAGTGAAGATCATATATGGGCAAAAGATAACTATTTTGCGGCTACAAGCAATGCATATGATTTTATGCATGATATGTGGTACGCAGATACTGTTGGCAATGTTATTTATTATAATAGCATGACCGATAGCATGTTATACGCCTATGATTTAGCAACAAAACAAAATAGACAAGTTACAGAAACATCCTGCTATTACCTGGCTGCTGCTGAAGATGCGATTTATTGCAGTGATTATGATAATGACGGCTTTTTAACAAAAATATTTATAAATGATGGCTCAGAAGAAGTGTTATTAGAGGAAGAGGTTCTAAACTTGTTCATTGATGATAAAGGGGTTTTGTTATACGAAACCATTGACGGTGAAAAATATTCACAAAATTTATAGCCATTTCAAGAATCTGCATGCTTCCAACATCAATGGATAGTAAGCAGATTCTACTTTCACCTCTATTCTTTAGCTCATCACCAAACGTGGGGTAATCTCCATTCCGACTGGGTGCTTTACTGGGGTGGGCCACTATGTTGATCACGAAGGCTTTACCACAAGGCGTGATGCTTTTAGCCTTCGTTCCCCCTATTTGCTCGCTCCAGGGTCTCTCATTTTTGACGCTGTGACCTGTCCCCACTCCAATATTTAACAATATCCCCACAATATCATAACAATTAATTCATCGTAGCTTAACAACCTTCCTTTACACTTACTTGTGAATTGACCTTAAGGAGGAAAATCATGAAACACTCAAAAAAATGGAGTTCATTGTTGTTAGCAAGTGCAATTGCTTTATCTTCGATTAGTATCGCTCAACCGCAGGTACAAGCTGCTCAAGTAAAGAAGCCAACAAATGTGATTATGCTCGTGATGGATGGTAGTAGTAATAATGCCGTTACACTTTCTCGTTGGTATAAAGGTCAAAGTTTAGCGATGGATGAAATTTTATCAGGGGGCGTGCGTACATACTCTGCCGATTCAGCCATTACTGATTCAGCTCCTGCCGCTACTGCGTTAGCAACTGGCCATAAATCAAATGATAAATTTGTGGGTGTGTTACCGTCCGTTATTAATTCACCAGGGCTTAAGCAAATTCCCAAAGAGGATGCTTATAGACCAGTAGCCAATGTTTTAGAAGGAGCTAAACAACAGGGCAAGGCGACTGGATTGATTTCTACTTCGGAAATTCAGCATGCCACACCAGCAGGCTTTTCTGCACATGTTAATAATAGAAGCCAATATGATAACATCGCTGAGCAGCAAGTTTATCAAAACATTGATGTCGTATTAGGTGGTGGCTTTGAGTCTCTGGAACCCGGCACAACTAAAAATGCTCGAAAAGATGGCGAGAATTTAGTGGATGTCCTTAAAGAAAAAAATTATGACATCGTGAAAACGCGAAATGAGCTTCTAAATAGTAAATCGTCAAAAATTTGGGGAAGCTTTGCTCCAAGTGCTCTTGCCTACGATTTTGATCGTGCCACAACAAAAGCATCTGAGCCAACTCTTGCTGAGATGACTAGTAAAGCTATTGATACGCTCAAAAAGGATGATGATGGTTTCTTCTTATTTGTAGAAGGCAGTAAAGTGGACTGGGCGGCTCATGCCAATGACACAATTGGCATGATTAGCGATATTTTATCGTTTGATGCTGCAGTTAAGGAAGCGGTTGATTTTGCAAAAGAAGATGGTAATACTATGGTCATAGCTGTTACAGACCACGGCAATAGTGGGATTACAATGGGTAATGCTAACACGACAAGTACTTATTCCAACACACCTGTTTCTGCCTATATCGATCCTCTAAAGAAAGCTAAAATGACAGTTGAAGGTGCGCTAAGCCAATTAAAAGAAGATCATTCAAATATTGTAGAAATTGCTGCACTTTATGGATTAGATGATTTATCTGCAGACGAGCTTGCAACATTACAATTAGCTAAAGACCCCGGAGAAGAAATGGTAAAAATGCTTGCCAACCGTGCTAATATTGGCTTTACAACCGGTGGGCATACTGGTGATGATGTGTTTTTATACTCATTCGGACCATCTAAAATTACAGGCCTTGTAGAAAACACGGATTTAGCACATGCGATGGCAAAGTTTATGGACTTCGATTTAGATAAGCTTACAGATGATTTATATATACCGGCAACAAAAGCATTCACAGAAAAAGGCTACACATCTAAAATTGACTTAACTGATAAAGAAAACCCTAAATTTATTGCGCAAAAAAATAATGTAACCGTTACAATCCCAGTTAATAAGAACATTTTAATATACGAACAAGACAAGACAGCAAAAACGCATACCTTTGACACAATCAATGTCTACAACGGTACTGAATTTTACGTTTCTAAAAAAGTTTTAAATGTAATCAAATAAGGACTTTTACGAGGAGTTATTAACCACAAGCTTTCGCTGTAAGTTTCTTGTACTCGTTAAAGTGGGATAAAAATAAGGGTGCTATCATAAGTTGAGATGTTTAACTTGATGGTGGCACTTTTCTTTTTGCTCAAATTTGTTTTTGCAACAGTCCTCAAAAGATTACCACTTCCATCATCTGCTTAACATTTTGTAGCTTCCATTTTGGTTATCCCCTTTTATATCTCATCACATTTTATACCAATATTTTCCGTGCGATTTACTTTGATTTTACTTTCATTTATTATGCTTTAAGTAATGAAAAAACGGATTGCTTCCGATGCCCTATAACGAAATTTAAGGATTTCTTAAGTACCAATGAAGCGGAAAAACAGCGATAATAAAGGTGGTTGTAATTTTAGTAAACTTCAAGTTGGGATGAGGAAATGTGTTTTTAAGATCATTTTCTTCCCTTATTTTAGTTACGTTCTCCTAAACCTTAATTTTACCTTAAATTAATCTTATGATTTTATGAATATCTAGTAATTTAGCAACATTTTTATCTACAATCCGTCAAAACAGTGTTAAAAATTTTATTAGGGTTTAAAATTAAATTTTAGAAAAAACTTGAAAAAATATCTATTTATTTAGTATATTTACAAAGTTATAATCTTTTTTCATTTTTAATTGGGGGTGGACCTATGCAATCCATTAAAAATAATGAGGTTTTACGTTTTATAGGCTTTACGTTATTTTACTTCATCATTTTAGCGCTCTTGTTTTTTATCCATGGCTTCCATGATATGAACGCAGGACCATTTATATATACGGAATTTTAAGAAAAGGAGATATAAACTATGTTAAGTATTTTAGAGGCTATTCAAAAAGTGGCACAACAGCATCCTCATCGAACTGCATATCAAACTAATAGTGATTCCTTAACGTATGGTGAGCTTTGGCATCTTTCTGATTGTGTAGCACAGTATTTAATGGCTCTTGATTTAAAAAGACAACAACCAATCGTCGTCTACGGGCATATGTCCCCTTTACAAATCGTTGCCTTTTTAGGAGCTGTAAAGGCAGGTCATCCTTATGTACCGGTTGATTCTTCTACACCGTCTGAAAGGTTACAAATTATAATAGAAGCTTCTCAGGCTTGTTTACTACTAAAAACTGAAGCACTAGGCTCAAACCAATCAGTCCCTGTAGTGGAAGTAAGTGATTTAGTTGCTCAAGCTACTAGCATTTCGACAGAACCTTCAACATGGGTTAAGGATCAAGAAATTCATTATATTATTTACACATCTGGTTCTACTGGTAAGCCAAAAGGTGTTCAAATTACAGCCGATAATTTAGCACATTTTGTTGCTTGGATGCATGAGCATTTCCCTTTACAGGAATCTGGTGTGTTTCTAAATCAAGCGCCTTATTCCTTTGATTTATCTGTGATGGATTTATATCCTGCACTCGTTAGTGGGCAAACACTATACGCAATTACGCAAGAGCAAATTGCTAATCCAAAAGCGTTATTTGAGTCATTAGCTTCATCTGGTATTCGCGTTTGGACTTCGACACCTTCCTTTGCGAAGATATGTTTAATGAACAAAGAATGGAATCAAGCGTTAATGCCTTCGTTAAATACGTTTTTATTCTGCGGAGAGGTTTTACCAGTATCCGTATCGAAAGAATTAATGCAACGCTTCCCACAAGCTTCTATTTTTAACTTATACGGTCCTACCGAAACAACCGTTGCCGTATCTTATGTAGAAGTAACAAAGGAACTTTTGGAGCAATTTGACCAATTACCAATCGCTCCTCTATCTGAGCCTAATCTATCCTTGCAAGAAGATGGCGAGATTATTATTTCTGGACCGACTGTAAGTGCAGGTTATCTTGGGGCACCTGATTTAACACTTAAAGCGTTTCCTACAATAGGGGATCAACGTATTTATAAAACTGGGGACGTTGGTTATGAAAAAGATGGCTATCTATTCTTTTCTGGCCGAAAAGATTTTCAGGTAAAACTGCACGGTTATCGTTTAGAAATCGAGGAGATTGAAAAACAAATTGGCAATCTTCCAGCTGTTGCTAGCTGTGTTGTTATACCTATTTCAAAAGATGGTGAAATTGTTTCACTAAGTGCGTTTGTTGTTCTTCGCGAGCCATTGACGGACTCTGCCTTCAAAATGACGAAGCAGCTTAAAGCATTGTTAGCAGAGTATTTACCATCTTATATGATTCCGAAAACGTTCAAATACATTGACGCTTTACCTTTAAATACTAACGGTAAAGTTGATCGTAAAGGATTGGCGGTTATGGAAACAGTATGACGGCATATGGAAATATAATTTTTTTCATCATCATTGGTATTTTATTAATGCCAACCATTATTTTAGGACTACGTGGGAAATCAGCTAAACGCTATAATATCTTTATTTCGATTATCGTATTAGCTCTTATTTTTGGTAACTCCCCGCATGGCTCAATTTCTCTTATACTATTTACAGTATTTCAGTTATTATTAATTGTCGTTTACCAAAAATATCGCTCACAGAAGAATAGCACGTCCGTATTCGTAATTGCTGTACTGCTGTCCATTTTGCCACTTGTACTTGTGAAGGTTCTGCCTATGCTTGGCCTTAATAATTTATTTGGATTTTTAGGGGTATCCTATATTACCTTTAAATCGGTACAAATGATTTTAGAAACACGTGATGGCTTAATTAAGGATAAAATTTCAGTAGTTGAGCTTGCTTATTTCTTACTGTTCTTCCCAACAATAACTTCGGGACCTATTGATCGTTGGAGACGCTTTTATAAAGATATGCACACAGTGCCATCTGGTCAAGACTATCAAAAGCTACTGTTAAGTGGGATCAATTATATATTTGTAGGCTTTTTATATAAATTTATTTTGGCTTATTTAATATACAATTACACACTTATTTATTTACCAAATCAAACTTATAACTATTTGACACCTTTTCAAGGGCAAATAGCGTATATGTATATGTATAGTTTTTATCTATTTTTTGACTTTGCAGGTTATAGTGCTTTTGCAGTTGGTGTCAGTCGCATTATGGGTGTTCAAACGCCAATTAACTTTAACCGTCCATTCACGAGTCGCAATATTAAAGACTTTTGGAATCGTTGGCATATGAGTCTTTCATTCTGGTTCAGGGATTATGTTTATATGCGCTTTGTGCTTTGGATGACTAAGAAAAAATGGATTAAAAACAAATATACAGTTTCTTATCTTGGCTTCTTCTTACTGTTCTTTTTAATGGGTATTTGGCACGGTTTAGAATTGCACTATATTGTCTATGGTCTCTACCATGCCTTATTAATTATCTGTTTCGATAAATTTGAACGTTGGAATAAAAAGCGCAAGATTTGGCCGAAAAATAAATGGACTCATGCAATCGGCGTATTTATTACGTTTAATGCCATTTGCTTTGGTTTCTATATTTTTTCAGGAACATTATTTTAATTAATGGCTCTGTTCATGTTTTTATGAATACCGCAGCCTAAACAATAAAGGAGATTTATAATATGGATAAACAACAAGTTTTAGAAATGTTAGTAGAATTATGCGAGGACGATATCATTTTAGAAAACCCAGATATCGATTTATTTGAAGAAGGACTTCTTGATTCATTCGGTACAATTAATTTATTAGTGGAAATTGAAAGCCGCTTTAATATCTCAGTGCCAATTACTGATTTCAACCGTGAGGAATGGAACACGCCAAATCGTATTGTAGCGGAATTAGCTGAAAGACAATGATTAAGAAAGGCTTTCTATCAATATTAATTGCTTTTGCTCTTTTTGCTGCCTTGATATTCTTCCCTAATTCCTGGATAAAAGCTTGGATTTCAGATGAAGATGTAGAGCAGGCAAAGACAAGTATGTCTCCATTAGTGTTCCAAGGGATGTATTTCCAGGAGCGAATGTTACAGGAGCCTAAAACTATGCCTTTATATGGCTCCTCAGAATTAAATCGTTTCGACCCTTTCCACCCTTATAATTACACTCGAGCTACAGATGCTCCGTATACGACATTTATGGTCGGGCGTGGTGGAATGCAGTCTATTACACACTTTTTAAACTTTGCTGCACAGGAAAAGAATTTAAAGGATAAGAAAATTGTTTTCATCATTTCTCCTCAATGGTTTACGAAAAAGGGAATGAATGAATTACACTTCTCTCCTAACTATTCGATGTTGCATGCTTATGATTTAGCATACAATAAGGACATTGACGAAGATCTTCGAAATCGAGGAATGAAACGCCTTCTTGAATTCGATACTGTTAATCGAGATGAGCTGCTTAAAACAATTTATGAATATAAATTATCTGGCGGTAAGGAAAAACCAATCATCGGACGACTTGCCCTGATGGCTGGCCATGTCCAAAAGGCACTTTTAGAGAAAAAAGATTTATATTACTCGCTCTTCCCTCGAGAAGGAAGTAACTTAAAAAGCAATGACAAACTAGTTGCGGGTCAAACATTCGAGCAGCAAATAGAAAATGCCGAAAAATATGGCGAGAAACGTGTTTCCAATGATTTAATGATTGAAAACAAATTTTATAAACGTCTTGTAAATGCTAATATTAAAAAGTTTGAAGGAATGCGCAAAAACGAAGATTATACGACTTCACCCGAATATGAGGATTTACAGCTTGTAATTGATATTTTAAAAGATGCTGGTGCAAAGCCACTATTTGTCTCTATTCCAGTAAATGGTCATTGGTATGACTACACTGAATATCCTGCGGATCGCCGTGAAAAATATTACGAAAAAATGGATCAGATATTGACTAAAAATGATGTTCCATATGTTGATTTCTCAGGCCATGACTATGATCCTTATTTCATTATGGATACGATTCATATCGCATGGAAAGGCTGGGTCTATCTAGACCAAGAGCTAGACAAATATTGGGCACAGAAATAATTGCATTGTTCTCATTTAAAGAACGTAGAGACAGTCTAAAGTGTTAATCACTGAAGACTGTCTTTTTTTATGGCAATCAATATCCCTCCGGTACCCTCTTCTAACAACCCCTCTATATTTCCCTTGACTCTCCCCTTAACTGGACAGATATACTCATAAAGACAATAGGATAAAAAAGTATTGGAGATGAATCGATGTTTAAAATTAGCGAGTTTTCAAAGCTTAGCCAAGTATCTGTAAAGACATTACGTTACTATGATCAATTGAATTTGCTTAAGCCTGCTTATACTGACAAATTTACGGGATATCGGTATTACTCAGCTGACCAAATGTTTCAAATCCATCGTATTTTAGCGTTCAAAGAATTGGGGTTCTCCTTAGAGCAAATTCGTCAAATGATGGGAGAGAATATCTCTCTTGAGCAAATTAGAGGTATGTTCAGAATTAAGCAAAATGAGATTCAATCCATTTTGGATGCCGAAAACGCTAGACTGGCTCGCATAAAGGAAAGTCTGTGTAATATCGAGAACGAGGGAAAAGATGTAGCTTCACTTGATGTCGTTCTAAAAGAAATTAAGCCACAGCTCGTATTGTCTTATCGTAAAAAAGCATCGTTTAGACAAATCCCTGAGATGTTTCAAGAGCTGGATGATTATTTAGGAGTCTCTGGGCATTCTTCCTTGTCCCAAATGGTACTTTGGCATGGCTGTGAAGAGTGTGAGGATGCTATTGATATAGAGGTAGCTCGTTCGTTGACGTTCGATATACCGAGTTCCCCCCCTTTTACAGTAAAAAGATTGCCAGAAGCTCCGATGATGGCCACACTTGTCCATCATTGCTCGACAACAAGCCGCTGCACAGCAAGTACAGAGTTAGCATTATGGATTGAACGAAATGGATATCGCTTGAAGGACAATGAACCTCGCCGTGAAATCTGCATTCCTCATAAAAAATTAGACAATCCAGAATCCTACGTTGCAGAAGTTCAGATTGCTGTTGAAAGAGCTTAATTTTTGAATGGTAAGGAAGGAGATATTGCTTTGACTAAACATCAGAAGCTTTTGACTTTAAATTTATTTTTATTGACCTTTGTCCTTGGAACGAGTGAATTTGTCATTGTCGGGCTGCTATCCGAAGTGTCAACCGACTTAAATATCTCCATCTCTACAGCTGGCGCTCTCGTATCTACTTTCGCCATATCCTTTGCAATCGGCACGCCCATTTTAACAGCAATATCCAGTCGATTCTCAAAGTATCCGCTCATGCTTACATTAATCGTACTATTTATTGCAGGTAATAGTTTATCCGCTTTATCGGCAACGTATGGGCTACTTATTGTATCGAGAATACTTACAGCTGTTGTGACAGGGATTTTAATTGCACTTGCAATGGCAGTCGCTAGCGAGGTAATGCCAACTGAAAAGAGGGGGCCTGTTATTTCGATCATCTTTACCGGCTTTACTATAGCTAGTGTAATTGGAGTGCCGATTGGTACCTATATTGGACAATTAGGCGGCTGGCGAATGTCCTTTTGGTTTACCGCCCTTTTGGGAATTATTTCGTTCATTGCTAGCTCTGCTACAATACCTAAAGGACTAATAGGAGCAAAAAGCTCTTTTAAAAAACAACTTGGCTTATTAACTAATTCGCGTATTATCATAGCATTCTTTATTCCAGCTTTAAGTATTGGAGCTACATATACCGTATACACTTATCTAACCCCTCTATTACTTGACGTACTAGTTGTCCCGGAACGATCTATTAGTCTAGTATTCTTGCTTTACGGGGTAGTATCTATCTTTAGTACGATAATAGGTGGAAAATTGGTAACGCGTAATGGAATCGGCAAGCTTCGATATATATTTCTTATACAAGCTGTGATTCTTGGGTTATTTTATATTTCATCAACGTCCATTGTTTTTGGACTGTTGAACATATCTTTTATAGCCCTTATTGTATATACAATGAACTCCACCATGCAATTGTATTTTATTGATTTGGCAGATAAGCACTATCCATCTGCGAAAGATTTAGCTTCATCGTTAACTCCTGTCTCTGTAAACGTTGGTATTGCAATTGGTTCAACTCTTGGAGGATTTGTCACAACGAATATGAAACTTATTGATGTATCCTGGTTCGGGGGAATTGTAGCAATCGTTGCCTCATTGCTAACATTTATCAGCTATCATTTAGATCAAAAAAGTTCTATTCAAACGAAATGTAATGTTTAACAAAATAACCCTTCCTTAAAAACAATTAAGGAAAGGTTATTCTTACATGAATTCATTTTAACTTGCTTCACCATAGAAAGTTAGAGATGATATTTTATTAAACGCATATCATGTAGAAAAGTTGATTGGAGTGGAGACTGGGCGACTCCTTGGGGATTAGCAATAGCGGAACGAAGGCTAAAACCATCACCTCCTGTGATAACGCCTTCGTGACCAACATCGTGCTGTTGCTGTCGCTTCGTTGCACTACGCTTTCGCACAGAATGAAACCCTTTTGCTGACGCTTCGTTAGAACTACGCTTTCGCGCAAAAAACATCTGTTGCCCCAAGCGGCTCATTGGACGCCCCCAGGAAGCTTTGCTCTGTGCGAAAGCGAAGCGGCAGCAACAAATGTTTATCTGTGCGAAAGCGCAGCGGCAGCAACAAATGTTTATCTGTGCGAAAGCGAAGCGGCAGCAACAGCCATCCATCTGATAATCCAATCAAAAAATACTCCAACGTTTGCGGTGTACGCTCCAGAATTTCAATAGCTTCCTTCATATTAAAATTCATGCTACTGCCCCCCCTTCTTCGTTACAAATGAACTCGAAGCCCTTCTTGTTTAAGGCTATTTCAAGACCTTCTTAATCCGTTATTCATATATCATAACCCAATATTTTTCCTTATCCCCTTCTTCATTTACCTTCTTCCAACCATTCTTCTCATAAAATTTCAACGCTTTATGATTTTCGGATACACATTTTAATCTTAACGGTTTATTCATTTTTTTAATGGAGGCATTTAGTAAGTGACCCCCTACACCTTTACCTAAGAAATCTGGATGAATAAATAAATTATGAATGAAGTTATCTGGCAAGTATAATGAAGCAAATCCAAGTATATGATGGTCCTCTTCCGCTACAATTATATGCTCTCCTATAGTATCTTTATCAAAATCGTCTAAAGTCAATTCTTCTAAAGCAGCCCAATGGAAATTTTTACGCCGCGATTCCAGATAGATTATTCTTAATTCTGGGTAATCTAATTCATTCGCTTCTCTAATATTCACATGCTCACCTTTGCTTTCATAATAATTTTAAGTGACTAATCAATTAAGCCTCGGCATAATTGCGTCCTGAGGCTTTTGGCAAACAAATGTTTTTTGTGTGAAAGCGAAGCGACAGCACGATGTTGGTCACTAAGTCGTGTGTTGTTGCTGTCGCTACAAAAGACATTTGCTAAAAGGAGTCAAATGAAAAAAGTCTAAGTTCATCAGCATCATCGGAAAACTGGATTAATCTCTCAAACTTCAAACCTACTTTTTCAAGTAGCTTGGCTGAAGCGTCATTATCTTGAGTTGTGATAGCTACAATACGATTTAACCCTAGTATATCTATACCATATGCCAATGTTGCTGAGGCTGCTTCATAGGCGTATCCTTTTCCCCAATACTTAGGTAGAAAAGCGAAGCCAATATCCACATCTTCTAGCGACTCTCTTTTAACTAAACCACAAATTCCAAGGGGGGTTTGATCTTCTTTTCTTTCAACTAAATAAAGACAAAATCCAAATTGCTCATACATGCGAATTGGTCCGTTTTCTATATATTCACATGCATCCTCTACTGTTCTCAATCCGCGATCACCGATGAACTGCAACCATGAAGGATCATTCATTAACTCAAGGATAAAATCCGCATCATCTGTTGTTTGTAAGCGAAGGGTAAGTCGTTCAGTTTCAAAAATTTTCATCGTAATTCTCCTTTCAGTATTGTTTTCCCCTATATGTAATTTATGTTTTGAATTAAATATATAATAACGGACTAAACATTGCACTTGCATTGCCTTTCAGAAGAGTAGATCCATTTTCTCTGGTTTATCGTATATAAATGAAATAAACACATCCATTCCAGTAAAAGCATTTCAAGGACTTTACCAATTTTTGTCGAATAATAATCTATAGAGCAATTTGCCTTTTTTATTAAAGGCAGCAAATTTATAAAAGGTGAGGTTGTTTTTTTGAGAAATAAATATTTAATTTTTAGTATCCTATCAATATTATTTTTGTCATTTCTTTCAGGCTGTGCTAATCAAAATGATACAGAATCAGCGACTATTTCAACTAATACTGATTCTAAATATGTGAGTACTTTCAAAGATTTAAATTTAGGTATACTATTTGACTATAATTTCAAATTAAATAATGCTGATAAAAGTTGGGTTGATCTTTGGGTTGAAAGTTACAAGGATGGGCAATTGGAATCTGATTCACTAATGACACTATCTTATGGGCAAAGTCCAAACAAAGTAGAGAAAGGTAATATTGGGTTTGGAATAATAAAGAATGATGATGCTGAATCATTTGCTTTTCTTTATGCACCAAGTGTTAAATCATTCCCTCAAAAAATCGACAAAATTCAATCCACTGAAGGTATTGTTAGTGGATGGTACTCTGCACTTGGAGATGAAACCGTAAAATTAAAATTAAATGAAACTTATGTATTGGCTGTATACAGAGAATCAAAAGGAAACTCTTTACAAACATATGACTTGCAGGACGAGAATGAAGTAAAGAAAATGATAGATGATGTCCGTCTTGTATATTTATTAAAATTAAAAATTCATAATGAATCTAATTAAAGCTAATTTCAAGAGCATCTAAGGTGCAGTTTTAATCATAGTTTGAATTTTATCCTGCCTGAGCGGTTCTCTCGGGACCTGATCACTTCTCTTTGGAACCCGATCACTTTTTCACACTACCCGAGCAGCTTCTCACGCTACCCGATCACTTTGCCAAAATCTACCCCAACCAACAACAAAAAATCGCCTCAAAAGTATATAAATACTTTTGAGGCGATACCAGTAAAGCTACTAAGTAATAGCTTATTTTAAGTTATAGAATGAATTTAAACCAAGGTACTCAGCTGTTGCACCAAGTTGATCTTCGATGCGAAGAAGTTGGTTGTATTTAGCTACGCGGTCTGTACGAGATGGAGCACCTGTTTTAATTTGACCAGCGTTAGTTGCAACTGCGATATCAGCAATTGTTGCATCCTCAGATTCACCAGAACGATGTGAGATAACTGCTGTGTAACCAGCGCGTTTTGCCATTTCGATTGCTTCGAATGTTTCTGTTAACGTACCGATTTGGTTTACTTTGATAAGGATTGCATTACCAACACCTTGCTCAATACCAGCCGCTAATTTTTTCGTATTTGTTACGAATAGATCGTCGCCTACTAATTGTACGCGAGCGCCGATACGATCTGTTAATAATTTGTGTCCTGCCCAGTCGTTTTCGTCTAAGCCATCTTCAATTGAGATGATTGGGTATTTAGCAGTTAATTCCTCGTACCAGTCAACCATTTCTTCAGAAGTTTTGACAACACCTTCACCGTCTAAGTGATATTTGCCATCTTCTTTATTGAATAATTCAGATGACGCAACGTCCATTGCAAGTTTTACTTCTTCACCTGGTTTATAGCCAGCTTTTTCGATTGCTTCTAAAATTACAGTAATGGCTTCTTCGTTAGAACCAAGGTTTGGTGCGAAACCACCTTCGTCACCTACAGCTGTGTTATAGCCTTTCGCTTTAAGCACTGCTTTTAAGTTGTGGAAGATTTCAGCGCCCATACGTAATGCATGGCGGAATGATTCTGCTCCTACAGGCATTACCATGAATTCTTGAATGTCTACGTTGTTGTCAGCGTGAGCGCCACCATTTATGATGTTCATCATTGGTACTGGTAGTTGTTTTGCGTTAAATCCACCAAGATATTGATAAAGAGGTACATCTAAATAATCTGCCGCAGCATGTGCAACTGCCATTGATACACCTAGAATGGCGTTGGCACCTAGTTTACCTTTGTTTTCTGTGCCATCTAGCTCGATTAAAGCTTTGTCGATGACTACTTGATCAAGAACTGAGTAGTTACCTTCTAGCTCTTGAGCAATAATTGTGTTTACATTTTCAACTGCTTTTAATACACCTTTGCCTAGGTAACGAGATTTGTCACCGTCGCGTAATTCTACTGCCTCATATTCACCTGTAGATGCACCTGATGGTACGATTGAGCGTCCAAAAGCGCCTGATTCTGTAAATACTTCAACTTCTACCGTTGGATTCCCACGTGAGTCTAAAACTTCGCGCGCATAAATTTGTGTAATAAATGGCATAATTAATTCTCCTCTTTTTCAATTAATGATTGACCTGTCATTTCAGAAGGTTGTGACACCTCTAATAATTCTAACATGGTTGGCGCCAAATCGGCTAAAATGCCACCATTTCTTAACATTAAATTTGGTTTTGTCACAATTACTGGAACAGGATTTGTTGTATGAGCTGTCATTGGAGCCCCTTCTAAAGTAAGAACTTCATCAGAGTTACCATGGTCAGCTGTAATAATAGCTGCGCCACCTTTTGCAAGGAGTGCATCTACTACTTTACCAAGACATTCATCGACTGTTTCAATGGCCTTGATTGTTGGCTCTAACATTCCGCTATGCCCAACCATATCAGGGTTAGCGAAATTAAGAATAATGCCATCAAATTTATCGGCCGCAATCTCTGCAAGCAATGCTTCTGTTACCTCGTAAGCACTCATTTCAGGTTTTAAATCGTATGTTGCAACTTTTGGAGATGCAATTAAAATACGCTCTTCCCCTTCAAATTTCTCCTCACGGCCACCACTCATAAAGAATGTAACATGGGGATACTTTTCTGTTTCTGCAATACGAAGCTGTGTTTTGCCATTAGAAGCTAACACTTCACCAATCGTATTTTTTAAGTTGTCGTTTTCATACGCAACTTGCGCATGCACTTCATCACTGTAGTGTGTGAATGATACAAATTTTAAATTCTTTGGTTGCTTATCTGATAATGCAAAGCCATCAAATTCATTATTTGTAAACACTTTCGACAGCTGAATTGCACGGTCAGGGCGGAAGTTGAAGAAAATAACAGCGTCATTATCGTCAATTGTTGCCACTGCTTCTCCATGCTCTTGAACGCTAAATGGAATAACAAACTCATCTGTTACATCATGCTCATATGATGCCGCTACGCCACTTGCCGCGCTGTCAGCTGTTTGACCAACACCATCTACTAGTACATTGTACGTAAGGGCTACACGATCCCAACGTTTATCACGATCCATTGCATAATAACGACCATGAATAGAAGCAAATTGACCTACGCCAATGTCCTTCATTTGTTTTTCAGTTTCTTCAATATAGCCTAGAGCTGTTGATGGTCCAACATCACGACCATCTAAGAAACCATGTACAAAGACTTTGTCTAAGCCTTGTTGTTTAGCAAGCTTTAATAGTGCAAACATATGCTCATAATGGCTATGTACGCCACCGTCTGAAAGTAAGCCCATAATATGAAGCTTAGATTGATGAGCTTTAGCATGTGCTATTGCATCCAAAAATGCTTTATTCGTAAAGAAATCTCCTTCACGAATAGATTTGTTTAAGCGTGTTAAGCTTTGGTAGACAATACGTCCAGCACCTATATTTAGGTGTCCAACTTCAGAGTTCCCCATTTGACCTTCAGGTAACCCCACTGCTTCACCAGCTGCAGTTAATGTTGAATGCGAGAACTCATTCCAAAAACGATCGAAGTTAGGTTTGTTAGCTTGGGCTACTGCATTTCCGAACGTTTCGTCGCGAAATGCAAAGCCATCTAGAATAATTAATGCTACTGGCTTTTTAGGCATTAGCTGCCGCCTCCAATAATTTTAAATATGATTCTGGTTGTAAACTTGCTCCACCAACTAAAGCGCCATCGATATGTTCTTTTGATAATAATTCCTGAATGTTTTCAGGTTTTACGCTACCGCCGTATTGAATACGTACAGCATTGGCCGTTTCAGCATTATATAATTCCTTCACTACTGCACGAATTGCTCCACATACTTGGTTAGCATCTTCTGCTGTAGCTGTTTTACCTGTACCGATTGCCCAAATAGGTTCATAAGCGATCACCATATGCTCTACTTCTTGTGCTCCAAATCCTGCAAGTGCTGCTGTAATTTGATGAGCAACCTTTTGCTCAGTAGTCCCCGCTTCACGTTCCTCAAGCGTTTCTCCACAGCAAATAATTGGTACGATATTATGCGCCAATGCTGCAGCAACCTTTTTATTGATGGCTTCATCTGTTTCGTTATAATATTCACGTCGTTCAGAGTGTCCTAAAATAACATAGTCTACTTCCACGCTTGCTAGCTGAGCTGGACTAATTTCCCCAGTGAATGCACCTTCGTTTTCATAGTGCATCGTTTGAGCACCAATTGCTAGCTCAGATTCACTAGCAACTTGCACAAGCGTAGGTAGGTAAAGTGCTGGTGCACAAACAACAGCGTCTACTTTATCATTTGAAGGAAGTTTGTCCTGTACCGCATCGACAAATTGGATAGCCTCTTCAAATGATTTATACATTTTCCAGTTACCTGCAATAATTGGTTTACGCATCGTTATTGCCTCCTATGTTTTTTTATTTTAAACAGTTTTACTTATCGTTTAATGCCACAATTCCAGGAAGCTCTTTCCCTTCCATTAATTCAAGTGAGGCACCGCCACCTGTAGAAATATGGTCCATTTTATCGGCAACTTCAAATTTTTCTACTGCCGCTGCAGAATCCCCGCCACCAATAACTGTATAACCAGTTGTTATTGCCATAGCGTCAGCTACAGTTTTTGTACCATTCGCGAATTTATCCATTTCAAAGACACCCATTGGTCCATTCCAAATGATTAATTTAGAATTTTTAATAACTTCTGCATAGTTAGCAGCTGTTTTTGGACCGATATCTAAGCCCATCCAGTCAGCTGGAATAGCGTCTACATCGACAATTTGTGTTTCAGCATCTTTTGAAAATTCGCTTGCGACTACGGCATCGATTGGCATATGTAATTGCACGCCTTTTGCCTTTGCTTTTTCAATAAAGGATTTTGCTAAATCGATTTTATCTTCTTCTAATAAAGATTTACCGATATCATAGCCTTGCGCTTTAATGAATGTGAATGATAAACCGCCACCGATAATTAGGTGGTCTACTTTTTCTAATAAGCTTTCAATCACACCAATTTTGTCTTTAACTTTGGCACCACCAATAATTGCTGTAAATGGACGCTCTGGGTTAGATAATGCTTTACCTAGCACATCTAATTCCTTTTGCATAAGGAAACCAGATACTGCTGGTACATACTTGGCAATTCCTTCAGTTGACGCGTGTGCACGGTGAGCTGCACCGAACGCATCATTGACATAAACGTCCGCTAATTTTGCAAATTGCTCTGCTAATGCTGGATCATTTTTCTCTTCGCCAGCGTGGAAGCGAACATTTTCAAGAAGAATAATGTCACCATTTTGCATATTTGCAACCGCTTCTTCTACCTCTTGACCAATTGACTCATCTAATTTCGTAACAGGTTTACCCATTAATTCAGCTAAACGTACACCGACTGCAGTTAGGCGCATATCCTCTTTTACTTCACCCTTTGGACGTCCTAAGTGAGAAGCTAAAATTACTTTGGCACCTTGTTCCACTAAATATTCAATTGTAGGAATTGCTGCTCGAATACGTGTTTCGTCAGTAATCGCACCATCTGCCATCGGTACATTAAAATCAACACGTACAAATACACGCTTACCTTTTACATCAATATCTTTCATCGTCTTCTTATTTAACATGAAGAAACCCCCTTCAAAGTTCTTAGTCATGAATTACCTGGATTCACCCATCTTGGCTCCTCACATCATTCACTTAACTGTATTAGATAAAAATAGTTGATCCATCATCACATAGGATTAATTCTGTTTAATACGCCTTTTCAAATAAAGCGCTCAGAACGGAAATCAACCCACGTTATGGTGAAGTACCCTTTTACTTGCTTATATAGTAGCAAAAGTCACGTTCTATGTCTTGCGATTACATAACCAGTCACATGACCGCCTTATATTTCGTATCAATTTCGCCTTGGCGTAATTGCGTCCGGATTTTGAATTGTGCCCGCACAATTCATTCCTTTCAAAATCCGTGACATCCGCCGGAGGCTTTATCTTCATTCAGTAAGTGTTTGGACACCTACTAAAAAGGAAGCACATCTCCATTCATCACCACCTTCTGAGGTGGGTGTATTCTGTAACTGACGTTTCACTTACGTTACAAAAGACATTTGCTGAATGAAGATAAAAAGGAGTAAGGGTAAATTTCCCTTACTCCCATTACCCTTGTATATTATATCTTCTAGATATTATAAAGGCTATACTTTTTGTGCGCAAAAAGCAGTATTATGTCACACTTTTTACTTAAGTTATCGAATTATGACACTTATTTAGTGTTTAATCCTTTATCTGCGATATATAAAGCTAAGTCCATTAAACGAGTAGAGTAACCAATTTCGTTATCATACCATGCTAGAACTTTTACCATACTATTTTCTAATACCATTGTAGAAAGACCATCTACAGTCGAAGAGTTATGGTTACCATTGTAGTCAATTGAAACTAATGGTAATTCATTGTAACCTAAAATGCCTTTAAGTTCGTTTTCTGAAGCTTCTTTTAACGCCGCATTAATGGCTTCTTTTGTTACTTCTGCTTTTAGCTCCACTACTAAGTCAACACATGAAACGTTTGGTGTCGGTACACGCATAGAGAAGCCATCTAGTTTACCTTTTAAGTGAGGTAATACTTTTGAAACTGCAACTGCTGCACCTGTTGTTGTTGGAATCATTGACACTGCACCAGCACGTGCGCGACGTGGGTCAGAGTGCGGGAAGTCAAGGATACGTTGATCGTTTGTATATGAGTGAATTGTTGTCATCATACCACGCTCAATGCCAAATTTTTCATCAAGTATTTTTGCAACTGGCGCTAGACAGTTCGTTGTACAAGAAGCGTTTGAAATAACATCGTCTGTTTCAGGGTTGTAATCCTCATGGTTAACACCCATAACAAACGTTGGCATTTCGCCTTTCGCTGGGGCTGAAAGAATAGCTTTTTTAGCACCTGCTTGAATATGTTTACCTACTTCTTCCATTGAGCGGAATCTACCTGTACATTCAAGTACTACATCAACACCTAGTTCGCCCCAAGGTAAATTAGCAGGATCTTTCTCAGCATAAACTTTAATGTTTTTTCCATTTACTACGAAAGAATCGCCGTCTGCATAAACATCAGCATCGTAGATACCATGTACTGAATCATAAGTTAATAAGTGTGCAAGTTGACCTGCATCTGTTAGGTCATTTACTGCCACCACTTCGAATTCATCGTGCTTCATAGCTTCACGAAATACTAATCGTCCAATACGTCCAAATCCATTAATCGCTAATTTTAATGCCATTGTCAATTCCTCCAATATTGTTTAAATAATTAATTTTGCCTCGGACATTTATAATATCCGCAATTGGCTTTATTCTCATTCAGAGAGTGTTGTAGCACCCGCTGAAATATGAGTTCCAAGTTAATTTATTAAGAAGATAAACTTTCAGCGATAGCTTTTGCCGCTACCTCATCCGTTATAAAAATGGTTTGCTTTGGTGCTACCTTAAAGTACGATAGCATCGCCTTCACTTTTTGTTTACCAGCAGCGACTGCAATGACTTGCTTACTTCTTTGCACTTGCTCAAACTGAATACCGATTGTTCGAATTCGATGTACAATTTCGCCTTCTGCATTGAAATAATAACCAAATGCTTCACTAACTGCACCCATTTCTTCGAGTATCCGTAAATCCTCCGGCGATGAATTACGACGAACAGCCATTTCTTCTGCCGAGCCAATACCATGAATAACACAATCTGCATGATCATAATAATTCATCATTTCAGTTACCATTGGCTCTGTTAACATTGCTTGATAGGCCTGCTCACTTAAATGCTCCGGTAAAAATAATGTGCGATACTGTGCATCCATCTGCATGGCAAATGTTGAGACAAGTGTATTGGCTTGCATTTGCATTTCATGCCCAATACCTCCACGAGCAGCAACAAATGTGATGTTGTTTGCGTCAGCTGGCTGTAAAAATTGCGCGAGTGATGCAACCGACTTGCCACCAGTAACAGCTACTATTTGATCATCAAAGGTTGTTGACATAAATTGCTGTGCTGCCTCTTTTCCAAGCAATGTTAATATCGTATCGTCTTCATTGTAATCACCTGGAACAACAATTACATGCTGGAAGCCGAAATGGTTTTTCAATGATTTAGCTAGCTGTGTAAGACCAGACCATTCATAGACTAGTGCTCGTAGCTTATCTATAACTACTTCACCTTCGTCTGTACATACCATGCCCGACTTTTGAGAATCTAATAACCCTTGCTCACGCAAAATATCCGTTTCTTTACGAATTTCTCGTTCAGTCATTTTAAGTGAATCAGCAAGTGTCCGACGCCCAATTGGCTGCATAAGCTGAACTGTTTGCAAAATACGATATCTCGATTGTAGAAGCGGATACATTTCTGGAAGTAGCCTTTGCTGTGCCTCAGGTACAGATAACATATTAATCTACTCCCTTTTTAATAGCGGTGGGTTATTTTCCATCCCACCATTTAAAATTATGTCCCACTTACAATTTCATTATAATACGCTTTATAAATAATGTAAAGTAACAAAAAACTTGTTTAATTTACAATAAAGCCGTTTAGTAAGAGAAGAATTATTAGACGTGACATGAAGCTCTCTATTATTCAATTATGAAAACGTTGAATAAAATGGAACCATTTTACAATTGATTCGTATTAATAGACAATAGGATATATCAGAAAAATAGTTGGCTCACATATATAAGGGAGGGTTTCTAATTGAAGAATTCTATTTCGAAAGCATTAGAATGTCCAAAATGCGGAGGGAAGGAATTGGGGAAAGGTAAGCAAAATGGATATGGAGTTATCCATCCTGAAAATAAGATGAGTATAGGTTCAGCTGTAGAATTCATTATTTGCACAGAATGTGGATTTATAATCGAAAGCTATGTAAAAAAACCGGAGAAATTTAAGGGTACAATTTTTTGAGGAAATATTGTAAATAAAACCTAAAAGGAATTTTTTTATTAAAACACTCTGGAATTAGCGTTCATTGTATGTAGACACATAAAGGACTATTTATTTTATGTATAGTGGCCTAATTGTGAATACGCTAAAGTTTAAATTAGCTTTTTTTGCAAAAGACAATTGCAAAAAGAAAGGATTAGGTGATTGGAGTGGAGGCTGGGCGACTCCTTGGGGATCAGCAATAGAGGAACGAAGGCTAAAACCATCACCTCCTGTGATAACGCCTTCGTGACCAACATCGTGTTGGCCCGAGACCCTGGAGCGAGCAACGCGAGTGAAGCGGCTCATCGGACGCCCCCAGGAAAGCGCCCAGCCGGAACGGAAATCAACCACAGGTTATGCTGATGAGTCTGATAAATATAAATATCGTGTTGTTTCTAGTATTAATGAAAAACTCGTAGCCAATTAGACATGGCTACGAGTTTTTTGTTAGCTTATTTTGTGTAAGATAAAATTGCGTTTTTCTTAAATCCGCATAAAGCTTTTGTTGCTTCACTTTTATTTGTGTATTCAAAAATACGAACGTCCTTTTTCTCAAATACTGTAATAACCCACATGGTGAATTCTCCCTTCAACTATACGTTTTTGTAATATAACAATCACTAAAAATGTGATGCAATTGATAAACTGTTTTATAACAACCTCTTACTGATTCCTATTCTACTCTTATTTTTTTAAAAATAAAGCCGAATGTGAAGGTCTTCACAAACTGTTCAAATTCTAAACGCTTTCATTGAACAATTTGTGAATTGTGGTTATTACCGCTAAAAATTCGGGTAAAGTAACTATCAATTTTGTCGATGCTGGTCACTCAGTCTTTTGTTGTTGTTGTTGTTGTTGTTGTTGTTGTTGTTGTTGTTGTTGTTGTTGTTGTTGCTTTTGCTTTCGCACAGATAAAT
>NZ_JBIWFQ010000006.1:0-213947 GCF_044763105.1 Lysinibacillus sp. NPDC096212
TTGTTTCTCGACAATTCAAGTATATATAAATCGGTGAATCTGTGCTTTTTTTATGCGTGGAATTATGTGAATACCCCAACAAATATTATAGAACCAAAATAAGAGGGAGTCGCTTAAAATGCGACTCCCTCTTTATATACTGATGAATTTTAGAATTGAAGATGTTTTTCGATGTATGCTTTAACATCTGTAATTGGCATACGAACTTGAGACATTGAATCGCGATGACGCACTGTAACTTGACCATCTTCTTTTGAGTCGAAGTCATACGTGATACAGAATGGTGTACCAATTTCATCTTGACGACGGTAACGTTTACCAATTGATTGTGACTCGTCAAAATCAACTGGGAATGATTTACGAAGCTCTGCCCAAACATCAGTAGCTTCATCTGAAAGCTTTTTAGAAAGTGGTAGGACTGCAGCTTTAAATGGTGCTAGAGCAGGGTGGAAGCGTAAAACTGTACGCTTATCATCGCCTTCAAGCTCTTCCTCGTCATAAGCATCGCAAAGGAATGCTAATGTTACACGGTCTGCACCTAAAGAAGGCTCGATACAATATGGAACATAACGTTCGTTTGATACTGGGTCAATGTAAGTGAAATCTTCACCAGAATGCTCCATATGCTGTTTTAAATCGAAATCCGTGCGATCTGCTACGCCCCATAGTTCGCCCCAACCGAATGGGAATTTAAATTCAATATCAGTTGTAGCATTTGAGTAGTGAGATAATTCGTCGTCCTCGTGATCACGAAGACGCATAGAATCTTCTTTCATGCCTAAATTTAACAACCAATTTTTACAAAACTCTTTCCAGTATGCGTGCCATTCAAGGTCCTCGCCAGGCTTACAGAAAAATTCAAGTTCCATTTGTTCAAATTCACGCGTACGGAAAGTGAAGTTACCTGGTGTAATTTCGTTACGGAATGATTTACCGATTTGTGCAATACCGAATGGTGTACGTTTACGCATTGAACGTTGTACGTTTTTAAAGTTCACAAAAATACCTTGTGCTGTTTCTGGGCGTAAATAAATTTCATTAGTAGAAGATTCTGTTACACCTTGGAATGTTTTAAACATTAAATTAAATTGACGAATATCTGTGAAATCAGCTTTACCACAATCCGGGCACACTACGTCATACTTAATCATCGTTTCTTTCATTTGATCAAATGTCATACCATCGACAATGATTTCATCGCCTTTTGCTAGCGCAGCGTCCTCGATGATTTTGTCAGCACGATGGCGCGCTTTACATGCCTTACAATCAATCATTGGGTCATTAAAGTTGCCAACGTGACCAGAAGCAACCCAAGCTTTTGGGTTCATTAAAATTGCAGCATCTATCCCAACATTGTGCTCTGATTCTTGGACAAACTTTTGCCACCATGCTTTTTTAACATTGTTTTTTAATTCAACACCTAATGGACCGTAATCCCAAGTGTTTGCTAAGCCTCCGTAGATTTCAGAACCAGGGAAGACAAAGCCGCGATGCTTCGCTAAAGATACTATTGTTTCCATTGATTTGTTTGCCATAAAAATAGCCTCCTTCAAAGTTTTCACAGAGTGAACATTAATTTTGTTTAAGCGAATTTATACAATTCGCTAGAGATATTTTTTAATTTAGGTAGGACTAAATTAAAAAATAGCACCCGTCTCCGGGCACAATGAATGCCCAGGGACGAGTGCTAAAACCCGCGGTTCCACCCTGATTGTTTTAAACGCGTTGTTTAAAACCTCTTTTCAAAAAGTTAGCTCAAGGAGTGCCTTTTCTCTGTTGCTATGTAGACTTTCACCATCTTCTACTCGCTTTAAAGTGGAACAGATACTTTTTTTCCCGTCATCGCCTATATAACGCAAATCGCTCGAAAATACATTTAGAGCAAGCGTATGTGTCAATATTGTAGCATGTAGTTCTTTTCTTCGCAATAATTATTAAAATAGTATATAATAATTGAGCATAAGTATAACACTATTAGATTTGAGGCGGTGAGTCCAATCGAACTCAATAAACGTCAGGAAAACATTTTACAAATTGTGAAAGAAAACGGCCCAATCACAGGCGAACATATTGCAGAACATCTCAATCTGACAAGAGCAACTTTAAGACCAGATTTAGCAATACTCACAATGGCGGGCTTTTTAGATGCTAGACCTCGTGTTGGCTATTTCTATTCAGGTAAAAAAGCATCCGTTACATTGACGGATAGTATTAACAATTTAAAGGTGAAAGATTTTCATTCAGGACCAGTTGTTGTACCGGAAACAATGACTGTTTATGATGCGATTTGCTTCATGTTTTCAGAGGATGTTGGAACACTCTTTGTCGTAGATAAAAATGAATTTTTGACAGGGGTACTTTCTCGTAAAGATTTACTACGTACAAGTATTGGTACGCAGGATTTAAACAAAATTCCTGTACATATAATTATGACACGTATGCCAAATATTTCGTACTGTGAGAGATCAGATTCTTTAGTTGTTGCTGCGAATAAACTAATTGAACGGGAAGTTGATTCGCTACCAGTAGTAGAGCCACAAGAAGGTGGTTTGAAAATCGTTGGTCGTCTTACAAAAACGACGATTACACGAGCTTTCTTATCACTTGTACAGAATGTCTAAATATTTGAAGGAGAGCAGCATGAAAAGACTACGGGTTTTTGTTGTATCTGATTCAGTCGGTGAAACTGGTGATCAAGTAGCGAAAGCGGTTATTAGCCAGTTTCGACCTAGTTTGGAAAACACGGTTATTCGCCGTTTTCCTCATATACAATCAGAGGAGCTCATTCGGAAAATTGTATGCCTTGCAGCGAAACAGAATGCATTTATTGTGTATACGCTTGTTCGCCAGGAGATGCGATCGTTATTACATGAACTGTGTGAGCAAGAAAATGTCTATGCTGTCGACATCTTAGGGCCTGCTTTAAAAACAATGACAACATTTGTGGAAGAATTCCCATTAGAAGCACCAGGAATTGTGCACCAGCTAGATGATGATTATTTTAAAAAAATAGAGGCTATTGAATTTGCGGTAAAATATGATGATGGTAGAGATCCACGTGGTCTATTACAGGCTGATATTGTGTTAGTCGGTGTTTCACGTACCTCTAAAACACCGTTATCACAATATTTAGCACATAAACGCTATAAGGTGGCGAACGTACCTTTAGTACCAGAAGTGGAGCCACCAGAAGAACTATTACAAATAGATCCGAAAAAATGTATTGGTTTAATTATTTCTCCTGATAAATTAAACTCAATTAGAAAAGAGCGATTAATGTCTCTTGGATTGAATGATGATGCTATCTATGCGCAGCATAATCGAATATTAGAAGAAATCCAGCATTTTGAAAAAATTGTCGCTAAAATCGGTTGTAAGGTTATTGATGTGACAAACAAAGCTGTTGAAGAAACAGCGAACGTCATTATTGAGCATATCTCGAACTGTAAATAAGAAACGAATGATGATAAACCACCTCATGTAAGAGGCGGTTTTTTTGAGTCGGTTTTGAAAATAGTATAGATAAAAACTAATTTTTGTTTTATAATAATAAAATTGTGGTAAAAATATTTATTAAGAGAAAAATCCTATTTTTTTGTCGAGAAATAAAGGATTTTTAAATCGGATAGCGAATTGTGTTTTAGAACGTAATTAAAGATGGTGATGAATGTGGCAGGGAAGATTCCTGAAGAAGTGATTGAACAGATTCGCTCACAATCGGAGATTGTTGATGTCATAAGCGAATACTTGCAGCTTACAAAGCGTGGGCGCAATTGGTTTGGGCTCTGTCCATTTCATGGAGAACAAACGCCATCTTTTTCTGTGTCATCAGACAAACAAATTTTTCATTGCTTTGGTTGTGGTGCAGGCGGTAATGCTATTACTTTTGTTATGGATATAGAAGGTATTTCTTTTCCTGACGCTGTCGTGAAACTTGGTGAACGTGTTGGCATACAGTTAGATATTGGGCCAAGTTTACCTGAAGTAACGAAAAAGGTATCTAAAGCGGAAGAAAGGATGAAAGAAGCTCACGCTTTTGCAGCAGATTTTTTTCATCATTTACTGTTAAATACTGAAGATGGTGAAGAACCTTTAAATTATTTGCTAGAAAGAGGATTTACAAGGGAACTTATAGAATCTAATAGCATTGGATGGTCTCTTCCAAGCTTTGATGCATTAACGATATTGCTTGAAAGAAAAGGTTATAACTTACAAGAAATCGCGGAAAGTGGTTTAGTAATCAAGCGTGAAGGGGAAGAACGCTATTTTGATCGTTTTAGAGGGCGTATTATGTTTCCCATTCGTGATGAGAACGGTAAGATTATAGCGTTCTCAGGACGAATCCTTGCATCAACTGGTGAAGAGGCAAAATATTTAAATAGTCCAGAATCACCAATTTTTCAAAAGAGTGAAGTGCTATATAACCTAGATAAAGCACGAACCTCGATTAGAAAAAATCGTCAAGTAGTATTGATGGAAGGATTTATGGATGTTTTAGCAGCAACTTCTGTGGGTGTAACGAATGCTGTAGCAACAATGGGCACTTCGCTTACGAATCAGCATATCACAAAGCTAAAGCGCTTAGTAGAGCAGATTACGATTTGCTATGACGGTGATAATGCTGGGTTTGATGCGGCGAAAAGAGCGGCACAGTTACTTCAAACGGAACGTATGAAAGTCAATATTGCGGTGTTACCAGATAAGCTAGATCCCGATGAATACATTCAAAGTTTAGGTGGACAAGCATTTAAAGAACAAATTTTGGAAAACCCTCATGCGTATATTGCTTTTATGATGATGCATGCTAGACGAAATAAGAACTTTCAGTTTGAAAATGATACGCTTCAATATATTCAAGAAGTTCTTGAGCAACTGGTAGGTAGATCATCACCAGTTGAACGAGATTTGTATATAAGACAGCTATCGAATGAAACAAACATCTCGGAAGAAGCGATTTATGCTCAATTCCGAAAGCTAGAGGCAAGTCAGGTTCGTTCTGCAAAAGTAGAAATGCCTGTTCAAACGCCTTCGATGCCGGTCACTCAGCAACATAAGCCTATGGACGCAGCTGAACGTGCCGAACGTTTATTACTGGCTCATATGCTTCATAATATAGATGTAGTGGACAGGGTATTACGTAGTGAGCAAAAAGATCCATTTGTACGAGATGCCTATATGGCAGTTTTTGTTCGCTTAGTAGGATTTTATGAGGAATATGGTCATCCTGATTATCAGCGTTTTGTTGAGATATTAGATGACTCTGAATTACGCAAGATTGTAATGGAAGCGGCTTTAGCGGAACGAGATCCCGACCAAGCAGATGCAGAGGTCGCAGACTCAATTCGTCAGCTGCAAAAATATAGAATTGAGCAAGAAATTCAACAAAAGATGCATGAGTCAAAGGAAGCGGAGAAGATGCATGAGTATGCACGTGCACTTGAAATCGCCCAACAGATTATTCATTTAAGAAAATCGTTATCGGCGATTTAACCCGATTCGGTTGTTTAGAAGGAGGAAGGTTTATGGCGGACAAGTCAGAACGTTCAAAAGAGGTAGAAGTAGAAATTACATTAGATGAAGCAAAAAAAATACTACAAGAAAAAGCAAAAACAGAAGGTGAAATTTCTATGAAAGAAATTTCAGAGAAACTAGCGCCTTATGAATTGGAGAACGAAGAGATTTTCCACTTTGCTGAGGACCTTGAAAAGGCTAAAGACATTCAAATCATTGGGAAAGAAGAGTTTGAAGAAGAAAGCTTAATGAAAGAAGAAGCAAACGAAGAGACTTTCGATTTAAATGATTTGAGTGTACCACCAGGTGTTAAAATAAATGACCCTGTACGTATGTATTTAAAAGAAATTGGTCGAGTTGATTTACTTTCTGCCGAGCAAGAAATTGCATTAGCTGAGCGTATTGAGCAAGGTGACGAAGAAGCACGTAAACGCCTAGCTGAAGCGAACTTACGTCTTGTTGTATCGATTGCAAAGCGATATGTTGGCCGTGGAATGCTATTCCTTGATTTAATTCAAGAGGGGAATATGGGGCTTATCAAGGCTGTTGAGAAATTTGACTACCGTAAAGGTTTTAAATTCTCCACTTATGCAACATGGTGGATTCGCCAAGCGATTACACGTGCAATTGCGGACCAAGCACGTACAATTCGTATTCCAGTGCATATGGTAGAAACAATTAATAAATTAATTCGTGTACAACGCCAATTATTACAAGACTTAGGTCGTGAGCCTTCACCAGAAGAAATTGGCGAAGAAATGGATTTAACACCTGAAAAAGTACGTGAAATTTTAAAAATTGCACAAGAACCAGTATCTCTTGAAACACCAATTGGAGAAGAAGATGATTCACATTTAGGAGACTTTATTGAGGATTCTGAAGCTCAATCTCCATCTGACCATGCAGCTTATGAATTGTTAAAAGAGCAATTAGAGGATGTGTTAGATACATTAACTGACCGTGAAGAAAATGTCCTTCGCTTACGTTTCGGTTTAGATGATGGTCGCACACGTACATTAGAAGAGGTAGGGAAAGTATTTGGTGTAACGCGTGAACGTATTCGCCAAATTGAAGCTAAGGCTCTTAGAAAGCTACGTCACCCTTCTCGCAGCAAACGTTTAAAAGACTTCTTAGAATAAAGATAAAAAGTTGGGCTATCTAATTAGTAATGACTAATTGGATAGCCCTTTTTTAGGCTACTATTATATTTGCATGAAATAGGAGAATACCTGTGAATGTGAAGTAAATAGCGGCGCAAAATTTTCATTATTTTTCCCTAGAACATACTAAACATAATAGATATTTTTTCGATAAATGTTATAGCGAGTAATTAGAATGAAACAGTCTTATTATTTTTGCTACTTTATACAGATGTGTTATTAAAGGTATTAAGATAAAATTGTAATAATAACCATTATTAAGCAATGTTTGGAGTATACACTATGACAAATCCTCGAAAAAAAATAATCTTGAATGAGATTTTGTTTTGGAAGCAGAATAAGCTATTACCAGAACATTACTGTGATTTTTTAGCGGCTCTATATGCAGAGGGGGCAGATGTAGAGGAGTTAGAACCAGTACATCATAAACAGGCTATATTGCCTTCAGAAAAGAGAAGGCTACTATTTATTATTGCAGGTATATGTATTGCCATGATTACACTGTTGTCTATTTATTTTACAATAGCATCCTTAATGATAATTTTAACGGTTGTTGTTGGAATAGCTGCTGTGATATTATTTCTGACAGCATTTAGAATGGCACGTAAAAATGATTTATTAGCCCCTGTTTTCCATTTGTTGGGTGCTGTTTTATTGTTTAGTATGTCTATTCGAATTTACACTACATATTTTAATGGGAATAATATTGCTTTGTTTTGCTTGATTGCAGCAAACTGCGGGGTTTGGCTTTGGTCAGGTTTAAAAATGAAGCTACTTTATTTCACGGTCTCAGGTGCCCTAGGTTTACTGGCACTGATTAGCTATTATACCATAAACTTATTATAGGAACTCATTTTGTAAAATAGTTTCGCTAACAATGACAAGAATCTGTTTGCTTTCAAATAGCTAACAGATTCTTTTTTTTATCAAAATGTGATCTGGAAATTTATCCCATGTAAATTGCTGAAGACTAAAAACAATGCGAAAGCGAAGCGTCAGCAACAAAGCGCCCAGCCGGAACGGAAATCAACCATACGTTATGGTGATGAGCCATGATAATAGGACTTATTGCTATGGCTTATTCTATTAGCAAATATCAATAAGTTATTTTGATTTTCTTGGTATATGATGCGTAAAGAGAGGAAAGATAACAACATGTAAGGAAGTCGTTAAAAAGATAATAGATAGTCCAAATATTGGGGATTTCAAGACATATTTTATCCAATAGTTACAGAAATGTCGAATTTGTTACAAACAAAGGAAAACTTAGCGAATGGTCTTTTCGTTTCATGGTTAATGAAGTACAATGTTAGATGTTGACTGATTCTATATTATCATAGAAGTAGATTTACAATGAGGAGGGGAAACATATGAAAAACAATCCAGTCGTTCCTTACATCTTAATTTTAGCATTTGGTATTGGTCTTATTTTCTTTATGTCTTTAATGGGCGCAGAGAACAAAAAGGAAATCGCTGCAGAAAAAGAAGGTGGAGGCGAAAAAACAGAAGCTACTGATGACGGCTCAGCTTTAGTACAATCTTGTATTAGTTGTCATGGTGATGACCTAAGTGGTGGTTTTGGTCCAAGCTTACATGGCAAAGATGAAGCTCGTATCGTAGATGTTTTAACAAACGGAATCCCAGGAACTCCAATGACGCCTGGTATGAAAAACGAAGCGGAAGCAAAAGCAATCGCTGAGTACATTTCAACTCTAAAATAGTCTAAAAAAGTAGCTGTACTGAAAGCGTTTAATCGTCATCGGTACAGCTACAATTTATTTTTCTTCATTCAGTAAATGGAAAATGGAGTTGCTCAAAATTTTTGAGTCAACTCCATTTGTTTTTTTTCACGACATCATACATACTAAGAGTGGACACTATTTAAGACAGGCGGTAAAAAAAATGAATGCAAAAAATTTATCAAAGCGATTGGAAACAGTAGCAAAATATGTACCCTCTGGTGCAGTTGTGGCTGATATTGGCAGCGACCATGCATATTTGCCATGCTACTTAATTCATAAAGGTATTGCTTCTTACGCAATAGCAGGGGAAGTTGTGAAAGGACCATTTGAATCAGCAGTAGGACAAGTGCAAAAGGAAGGCTTAACAGAAAAAATTACAGTACGACTCGCGAATGGCTTAGCGGCTGTTGAAGAAGCTGACCATGTAGATACAGTTACTATTGCTGGAATGGGTGGACCTCTTATTGTCTCCATTTTGGAAAAGCATCCTGAAAAGTTGCAAGGGGTAACAAGGCTTATTTTGCAACCAAATATTCATGCTAAAGTGATTCGCGAATGGGCATTAGCAAATAATTGGGCAATCCAGGACGAAGAGATTTTAGAGGAAGACGAAAAAATTTATGAAATTCTTGTTTTGCAAAGAAGCACAATGACGTTATCGGAACCGGAAATTTTATTTGGTCCGAAATTAATGCAACGAAAATCACCATCATTTATAAAAAAATGGTCACGTGAAAAAGAAAATTGGCAGCGTGTATTAAAGTCCATTGAAGGGGCAGATCAAACACCTGAAATTGAAGAAAAACGTGCAGAGTTAGTAGCTTTACTCAATTTAGTGGAAGGGGTTCTATGAGATGAAAACAGTTAACGGTCAGGAAATTATACAATTGTTCGAATCATGGTCGCCTAAAAAACTAGCCTGTATGGAAAATGACCCAATTGGTCTTGCAATCGGTACATTAAATAAATCTGTAAGTAAAGTATTAGTTACATTAGATGTTAATGAAGTAGTAGCTGAGGAAGCTATTGCTCAAGGATGTGAGCTAATAATAGCGCATCATCCACCGATTTTCAGACGTCTTTCAAATATTCGTACGGACAATCCTGCCGGGCGTTTATATGAAAAACTTATAAAAAATGATATTGCCGTTTATGCAGCACACACGAATCTAGATGTGGCTGAAGGCGGTGTTAACGATTTAATAGCAGATGCTCTACAGCTTGAAAACCGTTCTATTTTAGAAGAAACATATGCGGAAAATATGTTGAAGCTTGCCGTTTTTATACCGACTGCAAATGCCAATGATTTACGTGAGGCATTAGCAAAGGCAGGAGCCGGTCGTATTGGAGATTATGAAGCGTGTAGCTATACTACCTTAGGAGAAGGGCGATTCCGTGCACTAGAGGGTGCAGCTCCACATGTAGGTTCTATTGGAGAATTACATGTTGAAGAAGAAGTGAAGGTAGAAGTTGTATTTCCGGAATCTATAAAAAATCGTGTATTAAAGGCAATGTTAAACGCACATCCATATGAAGAACCTGCTTATGATATCATTCGCTTAGACCAGCAAACGAATGTAATGGGCTTAGGACGCGTTGGTTATTTACCACAAGAAATGACTCTTCATGAATTTACGCAATTCGTCAAACAGCAGCTAGATGTACCCGCTGTCCGCGTTGTTGGTAATTTACAATCGAAGGTGAAAAAAGTTGCGCTTGTCGGTGGTGACGGCAATAAATATATTTATTCTGCAAAACGTGCTGGGGCAGATGTATTTTTAACAGGAGATATGTATTTCCATACTGCACAGGACGCTCAAGCAATTGGTCTACAAATCGTAGATCCAGGACATCATGTGGAGAAAGTGATGATTGCAGGAGTAGCTAAAAAGATGGCAAGAATGTGTGAGGATAAAAAATATTCTGTTGAATTTGTCCAATCTGCTATTCATACAGAACCATTTTTATTCGTGTAAGAGAGGGGAATATCTATGGCGAATGAAAGACCTGCCGGCAATAAAGCCGGCAAGTTATGGATAATGATTGGTTTGCTGATTGCTGTGTTTGGGGTAGGTATGACATTGATGACGAATACGATGAATGCCAAAAAAATTGATACTATGACCGAGCAATGTGAAAAAGATGGTGGAGAAGCCATCGTCTCAAAGGAAAAGAGTTTTCTATCAACAAACTATTCATTTAAATGTAACCAGTAATAATAAAAAGGCTGAATTATAATATGTAATATAATTCAGCCTTTTTATGTAGAAAACAAAACGCTTAAGGAAATCTTTGTGGATGTTGTGCTCTAAAAATGAGGGTGATTTCCGTTCCAGGCTACTCGCTTTGCCGCTGACGCTTCGCTTTCGCGCAGAGCAGAAGCTTCCTCCGCTGCGCTCCGTGCAGGGTCTCGCCTGTCTCGCTTTCCCACGGGAGTCGAGTAGCCTTCCACTCCAATCAGCAATAGCGTATAACTTTTATAAATTTTATTCATTTCAAAAGTGAACACTATTACTATTCACCATAATCAAACAGAAAAGACTTATAACAGTGACGCAATTGTAAACCTATTATTGCTAACGCTAAGATTTCGCACAAAGATGCCGTCGCTGTTTCGTTGTATCATTATTAATTAGAGTAACATGCCAATAGATACATGCTAAATGGTTGATTGTAGTGGAGGCTGGGCGACTCCTTGGGGATCAGCGTCACAGATGAGACCCTGGAGCGAGCTTCGCGAGTGAAGTGGCTCATCGGACGCCTCCAGGAAAGCGCCCAGCCGGAACGGAAATCAACCCCTCGTTTTGCCGAAGAGCCAAACATAATTTATTGTGAAACTTTAATATAATTGACATAATGCGGAATATGAAGACTGAATTATAGTATTTAATATAATTCAGTCTTTTTGTGTATGCATGAATTAATTTTAGAGTATTATGATAGGTGAGTATAAATTGCTATGAGAGGGGATTTTTGAATTGTTTATTCGTTTCACAAAAGAACAACAGGAAACAATAATTGCTGATATTCAACGTTTTTTCTATAATAATCGTGATGAGGATATTACAGAATTTGAAGCAGAAAGAGTATTAGACTTTATAAAGGAAAATATTGCTCCACATATTTATAATGCGGCTATCTCGGATGCAAAATATGTTGTAGAAAGACAATATGCATCGATTGAGGATGAACTTGCAGCATTAGAAAGACCGATTAAATAAAATAATTTAATCCGAATTAAATAACTGGAAATTTTTATAAATATATGATATTTTTATCTTGGATTAAAGATAATTTAATTCGAAGTAAAAAACAATGGTTTCATTAACCATCAATGTATTGAATAAAGAATTGGATTCCTGTACAACATGGCTAAGAGAACCGTTTTTAGTTTTAAATGAGTGATTCGGTCACAATTTGAGGGATGAATAAAGGAGGAACAACATGTTGAAAATAGGGGTAATTTTAGGGAGTACGCGTGAAGGTCGTTTAAGTCCACAAGTAGGCGAATGGGTAAAGGAAGTCGCTGGAAAACGTGGTGATGCGGAATATGAAATTATTGATATCGCAGATTTTAAATTACCACTTCTAGGTGAGCCAGGTGGCGATGCTTCTGGAGCAGCTACATGGTCACAAAAAGTCGCCGCATGTGATGGTTTTGTATTTATCGTCGCAGAGTATAACCATTCCATTACTGGGGCGTTAAAAAATGCATTAGACTACTTACGCGTGGAATGGAATAATAAGGCGGCAGGTATTGTTTCTTACGGTTCTGTTGGTGGAGCAAGAGCTGCTGAACATTTACGTGGAATTCTTGGTGAATTATTAGTTGCAGATGTTCGCGTCCATCCCGCTTTATCTTTATTTACAGATTTCGAAAACGGCACAGTATTTAAACCAAAGGATGTGCAAGCAGATTCAATAAATCAAATGCTAGATCAACTTATCTCTTGGTCAACGGCATTAAAAACAATTCGATAATTACCTTTAGCAGTATGCATAGTAATAAATGCATATTGCTTTTTTATGCGCAGCACGAGCGCAATCTATAGGTGATTAAACCTGGGTTATGAAGACATAAGTAGTGGTAAGCCAATCGAAAGGATGTGCATAGTGACGTGGAATATTGAATCATTACTTGATCGAATGATTTGGTTATTTTACACTAGCAGACACGAAACCAATCTTGATATCGCTAACAGATTAGTTAGGAGAATATTTAGTATGTACTTATGGAAGGTTTGGAAGAAACCTAGGACAAGAATAAGAAAGCTTATTCGATAAGGTATCCCTTATTAAGCCTATGAATGGGAAAATGCTTGCAAAGGGTATTAGAGAATACGAAAAGCCTAAATTAAGTAAAGCCCTTAACAACACCTACTGGAATCATCAAGGGCTCAAAAGTCTACAAGTTTGAAATAAACCGCCGTATACGGAACCTTACTACGAGTAGTCGGGGGTTAGTCACCCCGGACTACTAGATACTTAGTAATTAGATATTACACCCATACCAGAACAGCTAGTTCCTGAGAAACAAGTTAGCTCTAAAGTATATTTAGCATTTTTAGTCATTGGAACTTGATAATTAGTAGAAGCTCCTGCAGCTAAACCTATAACCGGACCAATGTTCACGCCATCTTTCTTAAGAACATAACCAATACCAACTTTACCTGTATTTACAACACTAATACTACCTTGTCCGTTCGCTGTTATAGCTCTAGTTTGGTTTGATGAAAGACCATCAATATTTACTACAGCATTTTCGAAAGGGGCTGCATGCGCAGTATTACTACCTAAACCAAATACTCCTAATGACAAAGTAGCTGCTAAAACCAAATGTCCTAATTTTTTCATAACTATCACCTCCTATGTATTTAATAGCTATATTACATCAATATGGTAATAAAGTAAATATATTACTTGTAAAAATTATCTATTTATTTTTAAAAATGGTTATTTATGCTGCGAGGATTTTATTTACTAAGCTATTATGTAGCCATAAAACGTAGATATAAAGAATAAAGTGGAATATAGTAAATTATATTGAGTAAATGGTAGTATAAAGGTGAAAAAGCAAGTCGCTAGTTGAAATTAGCATTTATGTACCTGGCTTCCAGACTTTATAAAAGGAAGGGAAAAGAAAATGAAAATGGTTACCGTCCATCATTATGATGCGTTTAGCATGATACCTAATATGGGGAACCCAGCAGGTGTCGTCGTAGAAGGAGATCAGTATAGTGAAATAGAAATGCAAGCTATTGCTAAGCAAGTAGGCTTTAACGAAACAGCCTTTACGCTAAAATCGGATAAAGCAGATTTACGTATACGTTATTTCACGCCAGGGCATGAGATGAATTTATGTGGACATGCAACAATGGCAACAATCTATGCACTGAAAACACAAGGTTTACTAGAAAATAAGTCAAAGCTAACTATTGAAACGAAAGCAGGAATTCTCCCAATTGAGATAAAAGAACAAAAAGGGAAAATTCATATCACTATGCAACATGCAGCACCTCAGTTTGAGGCATTTAACGGTTCAAAAACTAAGCTTGCACAATCTATTGGACTAACAGAAGAAGCAATACATCCTGAATTACCGATAGTCTATGGAAGTACAGGAATTTGGACATTACTAGTACCTATAAAAAATTTATCATACTTTGAAAAAATGACTCCGCAAACTGCAGATTTTCCGGATGTCCTTGAAGAAATGCCAAAAGCATCCGTGCATCCTTTTTGCTTAGAGGCATTTGATAAGTATGCAGATATGCACGCACGACATTTTTCATCACCTTATTCTGGAACAATTGAAGATATAACTACAGGCACTGCCTCTGGTGTTATGGGAGCATATTTTGCTAATTATATCGATCGAGAAGCTCAATTGCCAAAAACACTTACCGTTGAACAAGGTCAGGAACTTGGAAAGGATGGGCGAGTGCATGTACATGTCAAAAATGACGATGGTAAACTGAATATTTCGATTTCAGGGACTGCTGTACATGTGAAGGACCTAAAAGTGCATATATAAAAAGGGAGCCGCTTACAGTATTTTTATTACCTAGGAAGCGGCCCCTTTTGAAATGTCATCCATTCCATTAATGTTTTATTTCTTCAATGACCTTTTCTTTTAAATCTGCATCCATTGAGGAAAGCTTAACGTTATTTGTAAGACGTTCTTGCAATTCTCTTTCTGTCATAATACCGCGTTCTTCTAGAATTTGAACAAGTAGATCTAACGTCATTAAATTTTTAATATCTGCTGCTTTTGTATCCATGTTAAATGCCTCCAAATGTATAGTATTTCTACCTCTTTAGTGTACTCCTTTTTTAGTAGGTCGGCGTAAAATGGTCAAAACAAAGCGAATTTATTTCGTGTCCCGGAATATATTGAATGATTCTAGCAGTAGTGAAAGACAAAAAAGAACGAGCTAGCTTTTATGAGAAATCAGCGACAAGTAGTTGTAAAATGCAATAAACTAACAATAGGAGTTTTTTTTCATTATCTATTTAAACCGGTATGTATTTATGTTAATTAAGAGCTTTCTCTCCGTTAGTTGAACTTTGTTTTACGCTGCTAGAGCTTCGCCGCCAAAACTGCATTTTCCGCCGCTAAAGCCGTCCACTTCACCGCTAAAATTACTTTTTCCACCGCTAAAGCCGAACACCCCTAGGAAAGCGCCAAGTCGGAACGGAAATCAACCCCACTCTATGGTGATAAGCCTCCTAATTACTCATTGAGAATAAAGCCTGATATAAAGTTGCTAGCAAAGCAACAAAGAGCGTATCGTCAGAGTTAAAAAGTTTAAAAGATATACCAGTACGCACAAGTTCAGTTTCTACATTACTAGCGCTAGCTATTTTTTCATCATTACAATATAAATAAGCGGTTGAAGTAAAATCCTTTTCAAAGCGAAAAGCTAGCCCATCCATTGTAAAAGAGTAGGAGGATTCAAGTAATTGAACCGTCTTCCGTTGTATCGGTAAAATGGATCCATCTGGCATAATAAGCTGATGGCTAACACCCTTTGTTAATAGTGTAGATTGCACTTGAAAAAGTGGTGCCCCTAAAGTAGTGCGTGATTCATAGCGATGCGGTAATGACTGTTGTGCTGTAACTAGCATAACAGAATTGATTACTTTTCCAACGGATGAACGTTCAACCTTTTGTAGCACGCAAACCGTCTCATTTTGTTCATTCACAATAGGGATATTTGAAAAGCTTTCGAAAGCTTTTGGGTAGGTAAGGGTAAATGTAGTCATAAAAAAGCCTCCAATCTACTTACTATACGGAGAAGCTTAACCTTAGGTTTCACCTTCAACAAAAATTTTAACTTCTTTCAGCAAATGTTTTGTGTAGCGAAAGCAAAGCGATAGCTACAAATGTTTTGTGTACCGAAAGCGTAGCGACAGGTACAGAAGTCTACCACAACTATAGGTGGTGAGTTGAATATCAAAGGGTATACCCTTGCTGCGAAATAGTGATTGTCCTAAGCTAATTCTGATTCTATAATAGTGAATGTAATAGTTTATTAACAATAATGAGGTGGCTTATGAAAAAGCAATGGAACTTAATATTAGCACTAATTGTGGTCTTAATTATCGCAGTTTTTTCAGTTATCAATGTTGACATGGTAACGGTTAATTATTTATTTGGAAAAGCTGAGTGGCCATTGATCCTCGTCATTATTGGGTCAGTCCTATTGGGAGCCCTACTAACTGGATTAATTAGTATGATGAAAATTTATCAACTTCAAAGAGCTTTGAAAAAGGCTGGTGGTGAAATAGATCAACATTCTTAAAAGTTAATCTATTTCAATCAGAACGGAGCCCTTTATTATTTTTAATTTAATATCGTCCTCAAAATCAGGAAGGGTTATGCAGGCCAAAGCACAAAGCCGATTCCGGACGCATTGTTTATCTGTAGTGACAGCGGCAAATGTTTTCTGCGCGAAAGCGAAGCGACAGCGGCAAATGTTTTCTGCGCGAAAGCGAAGCGACAGCGGCAAATATCTTCTGTGCAAAAGCGAAGCGTCAGTGGTAATTGTGCCGAGGCATAATTGATTCAATAGGCGATAAAGTTCGATTGATTTTTTATGCAAGCAACAAATGATAGTACATTTGAGTTTTTAAAAAAGGAATATGAAATTTAACAATGAAAAAGGCTGGCCGATAATGTGAATTTCTTCACTACCGGACAGCCTTTCATTTTATTGTTGAGTTGTGACTTCTCCTGCAAGAGCACGTTTTTCCTGCTCTGGATCGAATTCTTTTTCCATTTTTGAAACGACAACTGTTGCTACACCATTACCAATTAAGTTTGTAACGGCGCGCGCTTCTGACATAAAGCGATCGACCCCGATTAAAAGTGCAATTCCTTCTACTGGAATCATTGGGAATGCTGCTAATGTTGCTGCGAGTGTAATAAAGCCAGAGCCTGTTACACCGGCCGCACCTTTAGATGTTAGCATTAAAATAGCAAGTAATGTAATTTGATGCCATACATCTAAATCAACTCCATAAGCTTGTGCGATAAAAATAGCTGCCATAGATAGGTAAATGGACGTACCATCTAAGTTAAAGGAGTACCCCGTTGGAATGACAAGACCAACGACTTGTTTAGAGCAACCATAGTTTTCTAATTTGCGCATCATCGAAGGAAGGGCAGATTCTGATGATGATGTTCCAATAACGATAAAAATTTCATCTTTAATATATTTAATAAACTTAAAGATACTGAATCCAAAGTAACGTGTAATAAGACCAATGATGAATACGATAAAGATAAACATTGTAATATAAACAGAAAGCATTAAAAATCCTAAGTTTCCTAGTGATTTAAGACCGAAGTTTCCGATTGTGTAGCTCATAGCGCCGAATGCACCAATCGGGGAAACTTTCATGACCATATTAACAATTTTAAAGAATATATCTGCTACTTGTTCAAAAAATTTAATAACTGGTTTAGCTGGTTCACCAATAGCTGCAGCAGCTATGCCGAATAAAACAGCTGAGAATAAAACAGGTAATAACTCTCCATTTGCAAGTGCTCCGACAACATTATCAGGTATAATTTGCATAATAAATGCACCAATACCATGCTCTGTAGCGGCTGCTGCCTCTGTATATTGGGATACATCTGCACCGTTTGCAGCTGCTGTATTAAAGCCTTTACCAGGTTTTACAATATTGACTACGATTAAGCCGATTGCTAGTGCGAAAGTAGAGACAATTTCAAAATAGATTAATGCCTTCCCGCCAATTTTACCAACTTTTTTTACATCGCCCATACTACCAATTCCAATAACAACTGTTAAGAAAATGATAGGAGCTATTAACATCTTAATTAATTTAATAAAAATATCTGCTAATATTTTCAACTTCGCTCCGAATTCTGGGAACGTAGCACCTACAATAATACCTAGCACAATGGCAATCAGTACTTGTACAGTTAAGTTTTTAAAATTTATACGCATGAAGTTCTCCCCTAACACTGTTTATGAATATTATGTGAACGCTTTCATGAGGTTATCTTAGCTGAAATTTTCCGACAATAGTTTTTATGACCGTAAAGTTTCTATTGTTCATTTTGTTCATTTTTTTGTTGGGAAATCAATAAAACTAGTGATATCAAGGGTTCGTGGCTGTTTTATAGTAGTTTTGTAATTTTGGAATCTATTATAATACACAAGAAAAAAATCCCCACTCTAGTGAGGATTTTATCATTAATGAACAAAAGTATTGTTCCCGCAGTGATGAAATACTTTAAGGAGAAACAATTTTTTCAATTTCCGATAAAACATCGTTTTCTTGTACATTGTTTCTATAAAAATCATAAACAGGCGCTAGTTTTTCCTTAAAGCGTTGGCGTTCCTTATTACTCATCGTATAGGTTTCAAAGTTATCTTGCTGCTTAAGTTTTTGCAAATTTTCTTCGTTCATTTCTACAGCTTGTTCAAATTGCCAATCTGTTGTTTCTTTCATAGCCTCCATAATCTGTTTTTGGATTTCCGGAGGTAGAGATTTCCAAAACTTGTCGTTCATTAAAACGGCGTAGCCTAAAATGCCATGCTTAGTTAATGTCATATGTTTCTGCACTTTATAGAAACCTTTAGAATAAATATTTGACGCTGTGTTTTCTTGAGCATCGATGGCATTCGATTCTAAATCAGTAAAAACCTCGCTGAATGGAGTTGGGATTGGTGTAGCTCCAACAGCCTCGAATTGCTTTTCAAGGGTTTTACTTGGCATTGTACGAACACGTAAGCCTTTTAAATCTTCAAAAGTATGAATAGGGTGATCGACAGAGGTTAAATGTTTAAAGCCATTATGCCAAAAGCCTAGTCCTTTTATATGAAAAGGCTTAAGCTCATTTAACAATTGTTCACCAATCGAACCTGTAAGTACCTCATGCACTTCATCATCCGTATTAAAAAGGTAAGGTAAATCAAGAACCTGCCAATTTGGTATATAGGATGTCATCTTTGAGAAAGTAGGGATAATCATTTCTACTTGTCCATTTTGCAAAGCCTGAAACTCGTTTTCATCATTAAACAAGGAGGAGTTTGGGTAGACGTGTACCTTCACTTTGCCATTTGTTTTTTCCTCTACAAGCTCGGCGAATTTACTTGCCGCCTGTCCTTTTGGCGTATTCTCAGCAACAACATGACTTAAATGAATCGTAATTTGCGTATTCAAACCTTTTTGCTCATCGTCATAGGGAAGAGGCTTGGCGAATAGTAAGCCTTGTTGAACACCAAACGCTATCGTTAACAATAAAACAGTT
This sequence comes from Lysinibacillus sp. NPDC096212, assembly GCF_044763105.1. Taxonomy (NCBI): domain Bacteria; kingdom Bacillati; phylum Bacillota; class Bacilli; order Caryophanales; family Bacillaceae; genus Lysinibacillus; species Lysinibacillus sp. NPDC096212. Next base: position 19,203 of record NZ_JBIWFQ010000006.1, read on the forward strand.
GCTATTGTTCCAATAATAAATTTTTTCATCTATTACACCTAATTTATTCGTATTTTCTGATGTTTTTGTTATTCTAACATATGGAGTAAGTTAAAATATAGTAAGAGGGAGGCGTACATCTTGAAATTTCAAAAAATATCGATGAAGAGAAAAATTATGTCTCTGACTTTTTTTATTCTCATGCTCTCCTTTAGTATAGGTGGAACATTTTTGCTAGGGTTCGTCATGACTGTGCAAAAGGATAAGCTTGGAGATCAGGCTTTACTTGTGGCAAAAACAGTATCACAGCTTCCCGAGCTGAAAACTTACATATCAAATAATAATTTTAACGAGGCTACCAAACACATAAATCCTGTAGTGGAGGAAATACGTGATATAAATGGCGCACAGTATATTGTTGTACTGGATATGCAAAGGCGCAAGTACTCACATCCAAATACAGAGGAGATTGGGCAAATCTCGGAGTCAGGAGATCTAAACGCTGCGTTTTCTGAGCATTATTATACATCCATCGCACATGGTGACCATGGAGATATGGTACGAGCATTCGTCCCAATCATGAGTAAAGAAGGTAAACAAATAGGCGTAGTAGTAGTGGGCTATAGTGTTTTAACTGTGGCAGAGTTGCTACAATCTATTCAAACAGAATTAATGATTACTATTTTATTATCTCTTTTCTTTAGTGCATGGGGGGCTCATACATTAGGGCTTCATATGAAAAAGCAAATGTTTGGGCTAGAGCCCCACGAAATTGCTAAAATGTATGTAGAACGAACGGAAACATTTAACGCGATGCATGAAGGGATTATTGCCATTGATAATGATTTGACAATCACAATATTTAATGAAAAAGCGTGTGACATATTGGGGGTTCACAAAAAGCCTTCAACATTAATAGGGAAGAAAATTTTTGACGTTTTACCTGATACACGATTACCTGAAATTTTGGAGCTAGATCAACCCATTTTTAATCGTGAGCTCTATATTAATGATAACAATATTATGAGTAATCGTATTCCTATACAAGTTAATGGAAAAACGGTTGGAGCTGTGGCCATGTTTAAGGATCGTACAGAAGTGAAAAAGCTTGCAGAGGAATTAACGGGTGTTAAGGCATTTGTACAAGCATTACGCGTACAAACACATGAGCATAAAAATAAATTGCACACAATTGCTGGTCTTTTACAACTTGGACATCATGAACAAGCACTTTCTTACTTAACACAAGTAAAAGAGGAACACGATGAAATTACAAACTTTCTAAATGAACGGATTAAAAATGAAAATATTTCTGGGCTATTGCTTAGTAAAATCTCCTATGCAAAAGAACAGGGAATTCTACTGGAGATTGACAGAGAAAGCCGTTTGACAACATTTCCAAACAATTTAGATCATCATGATTTCGTTATTTTATTTGGTAACTTAATTGAAAATGCTTTTGATGCATTAAGGGATGTACAAATTGAAGAAAAAATAATCCATGTTTCTGTTGATGAAGATGAGGATGTTCTGGCAATATTAGTAACGGATAATGGTAAAGGCATGACAAATGAAGTCAAGGCACATATTTTTGATAATGGCTATTCGACAAAAGAGAAAAAAGGTCGAGGCATTGGACTTTTTTTAATAAAAGAAATTGTACAAAAAGGAAAGGGAGAAATCGAAGTCATAAGTGAACCGAATAAAGGAACAAGCTTTTTAATAACTTTTTACCATACTTAATAGGCCCATCATCAAATGCTGGGCGACTCTTTGGGGTTCATTTGACATCCCTAAGAAAGCGCTTGGTTGTCATGAAAATCAATCCTATGAGTAATGCAATATGAATAGTTGAAATAGAAGCGAGAAATTCTATGGGAACAGTGTGGCGCTCTCGTAGATATCTTCCTTAAGTGAAAATTTGCACATATAGAGATAGAACAGAGTGTATGGAGGACTAACAGTGACACAAACAAAGGTTTTATTAATAGAGGACGATCCAATGGTGCGAGAGGTTAATCGCCAATTTATTGAAAAGATAGCTGGATTTGAAGTAATTGGACAAGCCTCAAATGGAGTTGAAGGGATTGCTCAAATTCAAAAACTGAAACCAGATTTAGTATTTATGGATATTTTTATGCCAGAGCAGGATGGAGTGACAAGTTTACGGAAAATTCGTGAACTCAAGTTACCGGTAGATGTCATTACGGTAACCGCTGCTAATGATATGGAAACTGTAAAACAGGTCCTGCATCTTGGCGTCTTTGATTATATTATGAAACCTTTTTCATTTGAACGAGTGCAAGGAACGCTTGAAAATTATTTGCGCTTCAAAAAGCAAATGCAAACGGAACATGAGCTAACACAAGGGGAGCTTGATCAGTTATTCCATTATCATGGAGGGGATAATGAGGTTCAGCAATCCAATGTCTTACGGTCAGAAAAAAGTTTACCTAAAGGTTTTAATCGTGCAACACTAGAGAAAGTTGTGCACTATTTGCAATCTGTAGAAGGAGCATCAGCAGAAGAAGTAGCCAGTGGTGTAGGTATTGCGCGCGTAACAGCAAGAAGATACTTAGATTATTTAGAGAAGCAAGAGGAAATTACGATGGATGTGCATTATGGTGGCATTGGTCGTCCAGTCAATTATTATTTTAGTAAATAATGAGAAATCCTGATTGTCAAAATAGACAATCAGGATTTTTTACTACTATAGATTTTTAAGCTGTGGATAACCAAAGTCATAGTTATCGTCTAAGCTAAAGCGCTACTATCCTCGAGGTCGCTTCGATCCCTCGGGCAAAAGTGGTGGAGCGTTTACTTTTGCTTCGGGCTCTCCAAAGCTTTAGCGCATTTGTTCTTAGTAAGGCATAATTTTGTCAACAGGCTTTGGCGTTTTAATTTTAGGTAAAATTTTATCTAATGTAACTGTACGCTCAATGATATGTGTTGATTCATCATTTTCATCGAAATGATCAAGGAATGAAATAACCTCTTTTACAATTGGTGTTGGCGTAGAAGCACCTGCTGTAACAGCGACAGAATTAATTCCTTTTAACCATTCAACTTTAAGCTCAGAAACGTCTGCAATTCGATAAGATGGCGTCCCTGCTATTTCAACAGAAACCTGCGTTAAACGATTCGAGTTATTGGATTTTGGGTCACCAACAACAATAAGTAAATCTGCCTCCCCAGCTTGCTGTGCAACTGCCTCTTGGCGGACCTGGGTTGCCAAACAAATTTCCTTATGCACTTCAATATGTGGGAATTTCTCTTTTAAACTATCCATTAAATGAGCGACATCCCATTGACTCATCGTCGTTTGATTTGTTACTAGTAATTTATCATTCGTTAAATTTAATGCATCAATATCCGTGGATGATTGCACTAAATGTACATGATCTGGTGCAACCCCAATTGCTCCCTCTGGCTCGGGATGGCCTTTTTTACCGATATATATAATATCATAGCCATTTGCTGATTTTTCACGAATTAAATCGTGTGTAACTGTTACGTCAGGACATGTAGCATCAATGGATACTAAGCCTTTTCGCTTCGCAATTTCACGAATTTCAGGTGAAACACCATGTGCTGTGAAAATAACAGTGCCAGTTTCAACTTGTTCAATAATTTCTAAACGATTCTCGCCATCTAATGTGATGATGCCATCTGCTTCAAAGGCATCCGTGACATGTTTATTATGCACAATCATACCTAAAATGTAGATAGGTCTTGGTAATGTTTTATCGAGTGCGGCGTTTCGAGCGATGACCATCGCATCAACAACACCGTAGCAATAGCCACGTGGATTAACTTTTAATACTTGCATGGTTGTGACTCCTTTCAAGCTTACCTACCTACATTATAACGGACAGGGACGGCGAATACAAAGAAACCTTCATCTACATAGGCGGCTGGAATATACGGGGCTTAGATGGAAGTGGTTCAGCAGGAGTAAATGATCCATTTTGTCGAGACGCTTTTCGACTTTTAGTTGAACCTGCTCCTTCACTAGCCGCTGCTCCAGCTGCTACTGCTCCAGCCCCTGCGGCAGCTCCTGCAGCAGGAAGACCTTGAAATCCTTTATACAATTTTAAAAGTGACGGAATATTTTTTACCATTGGCATTGCTTGCTGAATGTAAGGTGTATATGTTTTCGCTGAGTTAAATAAGCTATTCGCTTGCTGCAAAAATGAACCGATTTTTGAAGGTTCCTGCATTGGCATTTGTCCTCCAAATGCTCCTATTCCACTAGACATAGGAAAGCCACCGGGAATTCGTGGTTGATTCGGGAAGCCTCCAGGCGGGAAAAAGGACTGCGGTGACATTTGTGGAGGTGTTGGCATTTGCATCGGCATTTGCATCGGCATTTGTTGCATTGGCATTTGCATGGGCATTCTCATGCCACCAGGATACATCGGGAACTGTGGTCTAAATACCATAACGATCTCCTTTCGATAGTGATTTGACATTGATGACATACCTGATTATAAATATGATATGCAGAAGGGTAAGTTAGCGTTCGACACGCACAAAATAAATAACTAGGGCGATTATAAATGTATCTCACTATATCAGTAAGGTTTACTTATTATAGATGTAGACAGTAAGTGGTAAAAAATTCTTAAAAACTACACACTTTTTTCTCTATTCCAGTCGATAAGAAAGGTATAATGTTTTGTTGGTAAATCATCAAGTTAGAAAAAGATGATTTTAAAGTTAGTTCTGTGAAATATGTTACATTAATGTAAATAAATTGTTAAAATATTTTTTACTAGACTAAAATAGCAGAGGTTAAAAATAGGAGGTATTTTGTGTCAATTAAAGTAAGAAGTATAGTGTCGTTTGGCCTAATGGTAGTATTAGTTTTAGTTATGGGAATTTTTCAGCAACAAAATGCTAAATCCCAACTGGAGCAAGTACATTTGATGAAAGAAAAAACACTTCAAACGACGTTATTAGCAGATGAGATGAAGTTAGCAGTTGTACAGGTTCAGCAGTATTTGACTGATATTAGTGCCACAAGAGCACTCGATAATTTAGATGATGGATTTGAGCAAGCAGAAAAATATAGTAAAATCTTTAATAAAGATTTGGAACAAGTGAAAAAAATGCATCAGGAAGACCAGGAAAGATTAGATGCGATTAAAGTAGCGTTTGATGAGTATTATAGTACTGGTCAGAAAATGGCTCATAGTTATATTCAAGGCGGGCCTGAGCAAGGGAATAAACTGATGCTTGAATTTGATACTACTTCAGTTGAGATTAATGACAAAGTAGATTTGTTTCAACAAGAAAACATTACAGACATGCAAAATTCTTTAGCACATGTTGAAAAGCTTATTGATGATAATAAACAATGGTTCTTATGGATGTTCTGTATTATTTTAATGATTTGTGTAGTAGTTGGAATTATATTTGTACGTTCCATCGTTGTTCCTGTAAATAAGCTAACTTCTGCAGCAAGGGTAATTGCTAAAGGAGATTTATGTCAAAAGGATATCGAAGTTAGAACGAAGGATGAAATTAAAGATTTGGCTGATTCTTTTAATTTGATGAAGTCTAATTTACATTCACTAATACATAGCATGACGGCAAATGTTGAGCATACATCATCAGCTGCTGAAGAACTAGCAGCAAGTACAGAAGAAATTTCAAATTCCTCTCATGATATTGCAAACCTTGTAGAGAGAATGGCGATTAGTGATAATCAAGCAGCTGTTACAGGTCGTGAAAGTTCGATAGCAATGGATGAAACTGCTCAAGGTGTTCAACGTATTGCTGAGGCTACTCAAATGCTTCATTCTAAAGCAGTAGACACACAATCTATTGCAAATGATGGTGAAAAAACGTTGTATATTGCAGAAAACCAAATGTCAATTATCCAACAATCTTCAAATACAACAAATGAACGTATTAAGAAGCTAAGCACGCAATCAGCTGAAATCGTTCATATTACGAAAGTAATTACTGACATTACTGAGCAAACAAATCTTTTAGCTTTAAATGCTGCGATTGAGGCCGCTCGTGCGGGAGAGCATGGTAAAGGCTTCGCAGTCGTGGCAGATGAAGTGCGCAAATTAGCTGAGGAATCCAAAGCTTCTGCCAATCAAATAGTGGATGTAATAGCACTTATTCAGCAAGAAACGAAAGAAGTAGAAAAGGCCGTAAATGTAACAGTATTGAATGTAGATGAAGGTGTCACATTTATTCAGAATGCCCAAAATGCCTTCGATGGAATTTTAAAAGCGATTGGTGAAATGACATCTCAAATCGAGGATGTATCTGCTTCTACGCAACAAATTTCTGCAAGTACTGAAGAAGTGGCAGCATCGGTCAATGAAATGTCCTCTTCTTCCAAGCATGCTGCACAGCAATCTGAAACAATAGCATCGACAATAGAAGAGCAAGTTGCGACCATTCAAGAAATAAATACTGTTGCTAAGGCATTAAGTGAAGAAGCGGTGACTGTGAAGGAAGAAATCAATAAATTAAAAATTTAAGAGGCTTATCAGCAAAGCGAGTGGTTGATTTCCGTTTCGACTGGGCGCTTTGTTGTTGCTGTCGCTACGCTTTCGCACAGATAAAACAATTGCTGACGCTTCGCTTTCGCACAGAGCAAAGGCTTCCTGGGGGCGTCCGATGAGCCGCTTCGCTGCGCTGCAGGGTCTCGGGCCAACACGATGTTGGTCACGAAGGCGTTATCACAGGACGTGATGGTTTTAGCCTTCGTTCCTCTGAATCGCTAATCCCCAAGGAGTCGCCCAATCTCCACTCCAATCAACTTATCCAATGGTATACGTTTTAGCAAAATGTCATTTCAAAATTCCTACCCTCCATGTATAAAAGTGCAAAAAAAAAGCGAGATAATTTCCAACGAATTAACAGTTTGGAAATACCTCGCTCTATTTATTTAGTAGTAAAATCTTTCAGTTGAGAAGGGGGGACGCAAGTGTTAGAAGAACAACTTTTCTGTAATGAGCATGATGCGCATTTGCCCTTCTTCTGCTTCTTAATGCTCTTATATAAAGTAATACCAGCATAGCCAAAAATAATACAACCGATTAAGATATTAATCAATAAACTCATTCTTTACACCTCACATGAATAAATTCCCAATGCCATAAATCATAAGTGCAATAAGATAAGCTACAACAAATGGATAAATGGTTGCAAATAAAGTCCATTTCACAGACTGTGTTTCCCTTTTTATTGCGCCTACTGTGGCTAAACAAGGCATATAAAGTAAAACAAAGGCCAAGAATGTATAAGCACTTAAAGCAGTAAAATGAGTTGTCATTGTAGAGGATAAGACACCTTCACTTACGCTATAAATAATCGCCATTGTTGAAACAATTACTTCTTTTGCCAGGAATCCAGCAATAAGGGATGCACCGGCTTGCCATGTTCCAAAGCCTAGTGGGATAAACAACACACCAAAAGCGCCACCGATCATTGCTAAAAAGCTGTCATCCATATTGACATTAGCGCCATGTGGTCCTAAATAAGAAAGAAGCCAAATAATAACGGAGCCGGCAAAGATAATAGTACCAGCTTTGCGGAAAAATCCTTTTCCTTTTTCCAAAGTAGAACGCCAAAGTGTCTTAAGCTGTGGTACATGATAGGCTGGTAATTCAACAATAAAAACTGAAGTTTCATTTTTCAAAATCGTCATTGATAATATTTTTGTCACAATAAGCGCTACCACTATACCCATTACATATAGGGAGAATACCACTAACGATTGATGTTGAGTAAAGAATGCTGCACCGAACAAAGCATATACAGGTAACCTTGCTGAGCAGCTCATAAACGGCGCAACAAGAATTGTTAATAATCGTTCTTTCGGCTGTTCAATTGTTCTCGCCGCCATTACACCTGGAACATTACATCCAAAGCTTACAATCATCGGAATAAACGCTTTGCCGTTTAAACCGAAAAATTCCATAAGGCGATCCATGACAACGGCAATTCTCGCCATATAACCTGAATCTTCTAATAGTGAAATAAAGAAAAATAGTACAAAGATTTGTGGAATGAAAACTAAAACACCGCCAACACCCGCAATGATCCCATCACATATTAAATGAACAATAAAAGGAGCTGCACCAATAGCTTCTAAGCCCTGAGTAACAGCATCTGTAAGAGAGCCTCCTACAATGCCATCCAGGAAATCAGAAAGTGGGGTACCGATCCATGCAAACGTTGCTTGAAACATTAAAAACATAAGCGCTAAGAAAATCGGAACACCCAAAATTGGATGTGTTAGAATTTTATCAACTTTCTCTGACCATTGTGTTTCACTTTTCTCTTGTATAATTACTTTGCTGTTGATGTTAGAAATATATAAATCACGTTTTTTAGCAATAGCTTTATTTAATGGTTCACCAATTTGCTTTTCTAAAGCATCGCGCATTGCATCTAGCTTTTCAAAGTATTCCTTTTCTTTCAAATAAGCGTCAACGGCTTCATTTCCTATTAAAAATTGAATCGTACACCATCTTCTTTGTTCTTCAGGAACATGCTGTAACAATGCTTCAATTTTTGAGATGCCTTCTTCAATTAAGTCATCATAGGTTAATGTAAAACGTTGTTGAGTACGATCGGAGGCCTGAATAGCAGTATAAATACCTTCGACACCTTTACCAGTACGAGCGCTTATTGGAATAACAGGTACTCCTAAAGAACTCTGTAATTTTTCGACATCAATTGAAATGCCTTTCTTTTTCGCTACGTCAATCATATTTAAACAGATGAAAACAGGCTTTCTAAGTTCAAGTATATCTACTGTTAATTGCATATTTCGTTCGAAATTAGAAGCATCGATAATATTTAAAATTCCATCTACCTGATCTTCAAGTAAAAATGAAGTAACAACACTTTCATCTCTTGAAATCGGATTAAGCGTATATACACCAGGTAAATCAATAATTTCTTTTTGTAGTTTTTTTACTTGTCCTACTTTTTTTTCAACGGTTACACCACTCCAATTGCCAACGTATTCATATGAATTTGTCAACGTATTGAACAATGATGTTTTACCGATATTAGGGTTTCCTATTAAAGCTAATCTACTCATACTTGTTCGACCTTTATATCCATTAAATCTTTTTTTCTAAGCCCGATTTTTTGCCCTTGACATTCCAATATACAAGCTCCAGAAAACCATCCTTTTTGGACCATACAAACTTGACAGCCTTCTTTTATACCAAAAGCATTTAATCGTTTACATAAAAGAGAGTCAATTTGCTGTAGATCTTTCACTTTAACTTTTCCCCCCAATTGAACCGCGTGAAGGTTCATAAGATCTACCTACTTTCTTGTGAGTGATAATCATTATCAAAAAAATCTTATCATTTTTTATCTAGTGTATCAATATTAAGTTTACTGTAGAAAGTAATATTGGAATAGCAAAGTTAAAGTAAGATTAAACATTATTCTTCATCGTGACAACGAAGCATTCTGTAACCAACGCGGACATGTGTCTGGATGAACTTTGGGTTAGCTGGATTATCCTCTATTTTCTTTCGAAGAGTAGCCATAAAAACTCTTAGACTTGGAACATCCGATTGAAGTGCATTATGCCAAACTTCCTTTAAAATAAAATTATGCGTTAAAACTTTGCCGACATGCTTTGATAAAATAACCAAGAGTTTATATTCAATAGGCGTCAAATGTACTTCTTTGTCATTTACAAACACTGTATTTGCCAAGTAGTTTATTTGTAAATGACCATTTACAAAGACAGAGGGTTCACTTTCTAGCTGATGCTCAAATGACATTCTTCTCAAAGCTACTCGAATTCGGGCTAATAGCTCTTCAACACTGAAAGGCTTTGTAACATAATCGTCTGCACCGGCATCTAAAGCATTGATTTTATCGTGCTCTTCGCCGCGTGCACTAACTACGATAATAGGTGTTTGAGTCCAGCTTCTAATTTTCGTTATAAGCTCTACCCCGTCTATGTCGGGTAGTCCTAAATCCAAAATAATCACGTCTGGATTCATAGCAAGAGCCTTTTGTAAAGCACTATGACCATCTCGTGCAATGTCAAATTCATACTGCTGAGTAGCTAATGTCATTTTAATTAAATTGCCAATGGCTATATCATCTTCTACTACTAGAATTCGTTTATTCATCGAATTTCATTACTCCTTTTTAGCTCATCACCATAAACGTGTGGTTGATTTCATTGTCGACTTGAGCTTTCCTGGGAGCGCCCGCTTCGGATCTTCTCTGTGGCACTGATTCCAAGAAGTCATCTGGCTTCTACTCCAATCAACTTATACGAACGTTTTAATAAATGTTATCTCTAACATTTGATAAAGGGCTTTTTTTTAGTGAAAAATTAAAAATCGTTCCTTTTGGTCTATTATCCGAAACTGTTATTTCACTACCATGTAATTTTAAAATAGTTTGACATAGAGCCAAGCCTAGTCCTAAGCCTCTTCGGCTATCGCTACGCTGTACTTTTCCGGTAGTAAATGGCTCAAAAAGGCTGGTTTTTATAGCATCATCAATGCCAGGTCCATCATCAGAAATACTAAAGTGTACGAAACGTTCAGATTCTTTGACATTTATAGTAATAACACTGCCTGACGGTGTATAGGTCAATGCATTATCAATAATATTAATTAGAACTTGAATAATCAGTCGCGCATCCATTACAGCAAATAAAAATTCTGGTTCAATATGATAGGATATTTCATGTGTATTGTTTAGGCGAACGACATGTGTTAGTGCCTCTTGAATAATATCTTCTACAAGTTCCAATTGCATCTCTATAGCAAATTGTCCATCTTCTAACTTAGACACAGCAAGTAAGTTTTCAACCATTTGTACAAGCCATTTTGAATTTTTATAAATATCCTCATATATTTTGCTTTTTTCATCCTCTCGAATTAAAGGTGCATTAGATAGTAATATATCTGCATTACCGGAAATAGCAGTTAGTGGTGTTCTTAAATCATGAGAAACGGCGCGCAAAAGGTTTGCTCGCATTTGTTCCATTTCAGCTTCTCTAGCTACTTCTGCATTGAATTTTTGTAAATACCATTTATCAAGTGCGAATGAAAAATCATTAATAATGGCATGCAAAATATTACGCTCAAATGCAGGTAAGGGTGATTGCTTTGACAGGGCAATACCGATAATGCCTTTAACACTCCCGTTTGAAATAACCGGTAAATAGTAGGCATTCACTTCAGGAAATATATCGGTGGATACGCCTGCTACATGCTTATTATTGATAACCCAGCTTATTACACCATGCTCATTCGGATTCTCAAATTGGGAAGCTATCTTCTTATTTTCAATACTAGATATGCTCTCGGTACGGAAAAAAATAGAGTTCACAATTAAGTTATTTTCTATCTCAAAAAATTGTACTGGCTTTTCTACTAATTTAACGATTTGTGACATGCCTTCAGTAATAATTTCTTCTATAGACTTAGCATGTTGAAGTCTTCGATTTGTATCAAGGAGCACCTCCATTCGATAAGATTTACGAACAGCGACAATGGTTTGCTCCTTTATTTTTTTCGTTAAGCTACTTGTAATCACTCCTGAAAGGAACATGATCACAAAGGTTATCGGATAGTCGCGATGATAGGCGTTAAATGAAAATCGTGGTTCTGTAAACAAATAATTAAAAAGCAGTACCGCCATAATGGAGCTAATAATGCTCATCATCCATCCTGATGACCAAATGGCAAGTATTAAGACACCTAAAATGTAGATAGTGATAATGTTCGAGTCGCTGACACCAATTGTGTAAAAATATAGCCCAACAACTGATACTATGCCAAATACTACAGCCATTTTTAATAAGTCAAGCCATTCAAATGACAGCTTATTTTTTACAGTAGGGAAGTAGAACTGTTCGTTTTCCTGATCTGGCACTATATGTATGGCTAAATTCGGCACAAATTCATTGAGTCGATCACTAATTTTGGTGTTTGGTCGCCACCATTTTTTTCTCATGCTAGTTCTACCGATGACTAATTTAGTGACACCACTAATTTGTGCATAGTTGGCAAGGGCAACAGCTACATCATCTTCCTGAACAATTACGACATGGCCGCCAAGCTGTTCAACAAGCTTTATATGTTGCTGAAGTCGTTCAGAATTTGCGTTTCTCCTGTCATGCTCCTGTACGTTTTGAACGTAAAGAGCCGTAAATTTCCCGTGTAATGCCTGTGCTAGTCGCGCAGTAGTTCGAATAACCTTGGCATTCGTAGGAGAGCTACTAATACCAACAAGTAAATGCTCTTCGATTTGTACATGATGCTTTATAGATTCGTCGCTATTTACCTGCTTATAGTTAATCGTATCTGCAGCTCTCCGTAATGCAATTTCTCGAAGTGATACTAAATTTTGTTTACGAAAAAAAGATTGCAACGCTTTTTCAGCTTGTTGTTTTACATAAATTTTGCCTTCTTGTAGGCGTTGAATTAACTCATCTGGTTCAATATCGACAATTTTTATTTGTGCGGCTTGATCAATTAAATAATCTGGAATACGCTCTCGTACTTTTATTCCGGTTATTTCTTCTACTATATCGTGTAGGCTTTCAATATGTTGAATATTTACGGTTGTATAGACATGAATGCCCTTTGCAAGTAATTCCTCTACATCTCCAAAACGTTTCTTGTGACGCATCGTTGGAACATTGCTATGTGCCAATTCATCAATAATGACAATTTCTGGTTTGCGCTTTAGTACTTCATCAATATCTAATTCCTGAAAAGGTTTCCCTTTATAAATTATTTTTTTCGTAGGAATTTGCTCAAGTCCCTCGAGTAAAGCTAACGTATCTGGACGAGGATGTGGTTCTACATAGCCAACTACCACATCTTTACCAAGTTTTCGTGCTTGATGTGCTGCATCTAGCATTGCATAAGTTTTACCTACTCCAGCAGCATAACCAAGAAAGATCTTTAGCTTCCCTACAAATTGTTCTTCCTGTTGAAGCCTCGCTAAAAACGTCTCTGGAGTTGGACGTGTATTTTCCATCCTCTTTCACCTCATTTGTATTATAGCGTTATCTTCCATTAAGAAAGTATTAAGATTTTCCCTCTTTATAGTTTCTTAATAGGAAAAGCGATTTCCTAACACTACATTAATTTGAAAGTCAGTATGATGAGAGCATCCAAATAAAGGAGGGTGCTCGATTGATGGACTTTTATATGATTGGCTTACTCATCATAAGCTTTGCAAGTCTATATGCATTAACAGCTTGGTGCTTCAAGTTAGTCGATGAAAAGTAAGGGGGGAATAAAAAATGTGGATTGTTATGGGAATTGTACTTGTATTCCTTTTCGGTTATCTAGGGCATGCATTACTTTATCCTGAAAACTATTAATAGGCTTGTAGGAGGTATTGCGGTATGTGGCAAATCGCCATCGTATTAATTATTTCTTTACCAATCGTTATTCTAACTGGTCACTATTTATTTCGGGTGACAATGCAACAAAAAACATGGCTTGATCCAATAATGGACAGATTTGATGCCGTTATATATAAATTATGTGGCATTAAGCAAATAGATATGACGGGAAAACAGTATGTACTTTCATTAATTTTGTCGAACGCCTTTATGGTGTTTATTGGATACGTTCTTTTACGAATTCAAGCTATGTTGTTTTTAAACCCAAATGAGATTGACAATATGGAAGCAACACTTTCATTTAATACCATAATTTCATTTATGACGAATACAAATCTTCAGCACTATAGTGGCGAATCAGGACTAAGTTATTTATCACAAATGCTAATCATTATCTTTATGATGTTTACATCTGCAGCTACTGGTTATGCGGCTTGTATGGCGTTCTGCCGTCGTCTTGTTGCTAAAACCGACACTATTGGTAATTTCTTTGTGGATTTTGTGCGTGTTATCACACGTGTGTTAATGCCTATATCTATTGTTGTGGCCATTATTTTAGTATCTCAAGGTACACCACAAACCTTGAGTGCGAATAAAACTGTACAAACAATAGAAGGTAAATTACAAGATATTGCACTTGGACCTGTAGCTTCTCTTGAATCTATCAAGCATGTAGGAACAAATGGTGGTGGCTTTAATGGGGCGAATTCAACAACACCTTTTGAGAATCCAACGGTCATTTCTAATATTGTGGAAATGCTATCTATGATGCTATTACCAGGTGCTTGTGTAGTTGCCTTTAGTTTAATGGTTGCATATGGAAAAAGAAGAACGATCTTTGGAAAGCAAGGGCTAGCCATTTTTGTGGCAATGAGTGCGCTATTCCTAGTCGGATTGGTAACTGTGTATGTTGCGGAGAGAGCGGGTAATCCGATCATTAATGAGCTCGGAGTTGCACAGGAGCTTGGCAGTATGGAAGGAAAAGAGATGCGCTTTGGGGTGGCACAATCAGCGTTATTTACGACAGTGACCACTGCTTTTACAACGGGGTCTGTCAACAATATGCATGATACATTAACGCCGCTTGGTGGTCTTGTACCGATGTTTAATATGATGCTAAATGTTGTCTTTGGAGGCAAGGGAGTCGGCCTAATGAACATGATGATGTATGTGTTACTAACAATTTTTATCGCCTGTTTGATGATTGGTCGAACACCTCAGTTTTTAGGCAAGAAAATTGAGGAGAAGGAAATGAAGCTAATTGCTCTTTGTATTTTAATCCATCCTGCTATTATTCTATTATTTTCAGCACTTGCAGTTGCAACAACAGCAGGTGTAGCAGGCATAACGAATCCAGGGGCACATGGTTTATCTCAAGTACTATATGAATTTGCGTCTGCCTCAGCAAATAATGGCTCAGGTTTTGAAGGATTAGTTGACAACTCAACATTTTGGAATGTAACGACAGGGCTCGCCATGTTCTTCGGACGTTATTTGACGATCATTATTCAACTCGCAATAGCGTCTCTATTAGCGAAAAAAATGTTTCACAGTGACTCGGTAGGAACATTGAAAACAGATAATACTATTTTTACATTTTTACTTGTTGCTATCGTTTTAATGATTGGTGCTCTTACATTTTTACCGGCATTAGCACTCGGGCCAATTACAGAGCATTTACAACTTTATTCATAAATAAGGAGAGACACCTATGGAAACAGCAAGAAAAGGTTTGCTTACGGGCAATATGCTAAAAAGCTCGATTATAGACGCTTTAAAGAAATTTAGTCCACTATATATGCTGAAAAATCCAGTTATGTTTGTAGTAGAAGTTGGGTTTATGTTTGTGCTGTTATTAACCCTCTTTCCGAATATGTTTGGTAGCGGAGGAGGAGAACATGATCGATTGTATAATGCGATCGTCGCGGTCATTCTTTTTGTAACCATTCTATTTGCAAACTTTGCTGAGTCGATTGCTGAAGGCCGAGGAAAGGCACAAGTTCAAACGTTAAAAAATACTAAAACAGTTACACAGGCTCGTGTCTTACTTAGTGATGGTTCTGAAATACTTAAACAGGCACATGAATTAAAAAAGGGTGACATTGTTTTAGTTCAGGCAGGAGAGGTTATTCCAAATGATGGAGAAGTTATTGAGGGAATTGCTACTGTGGATGAATCGGCGATAACAGGTGAGTCTGCCCCTGTTGTAAAGGAGCGGGGTGGAGACTTTTCATCAGTTACAGGTGGTACGACGGTTACGAGTGATTGGCTGATGATCGAAATTACTTCGATGCCTGGGGAATCATTTTTAGACAAAATGATCACGCTCATTGAAGGAGCCAGTCGTAAAAAAACGCCAAACGAGATAGCACTCAATACACTTTTAGTAAGCTTAACGATTATTTTCTTATTAGTTGTTGTGACGCTCTATCCAATGACAACTTATTTAAATGTACCGATTTCTATCGCAACATTAATTGCCCTTACAGTTTGTTTAATTCCTACAACCATTGGTGGATTATTGTCGGCAATCGGTATTGCAGGAATGGATAGAGTTACTCAGTTTAATGTTATTGCGATGTCTGGAAGAGCCGTAGAGGCATGTGGAGATGTAGACACATTAATTTTGGATAAAACTGGAACTATCACTTATGGAAATCGCATGGCAGCTGAATTTCTCCCAGTAAAAGGGGTGGACAGTAAAGATTTAATGCAAGCTGCATGGCTTAGTTCTTTAACAGATGATACACCGGAAGGAAAGTCTATTTTGTCACTTGCTTGTGAATTAGGGGTGAATACTAACGATGAAGAAAACATTATTAAGTCAAGTGAACATATTCCCTTTACCGCACAGACTCGTATGAGTGGTATGGATATGAAGGATGGCACAAAAATTCGAAAAGGAGCCTATGATACGATAAAAAAAGAGAGCTTAAAAGCAGGTCATAGCATTCCTACAAATTTGGAACAGCTGATTCAACAAGTATCTTCTGTTGGTGGAACACCACTAGTAGTAGCGTTAAACGATAAAATTTTAGGTGTCATTTACTTAAAGGATGTCGTAAAGGCCGGACTTAAGGAACGCTTTGATCAGCTTCGAGCAATGGGTATTAAAACGATCATGTGTACAGGAGATAATCCATTAACCGCAGCAGCTATTGCAAAGGAAGCAGGGGTGGACAGTTTTATTGCAGAAAGTAAGCCAGAAGACAAAATTCAAGTTATTAAAGATGAGCAGGCACAAGGGAAAGTAGTAGCTATGACTGGTGACGGGACGAACGATGCCCCTGCATTAGCACAAGCTAACGTAGGTCTTGCCATGAATTCAGGAACAAATGCAGCAAAGGAAGCTGCGAACATGGTCGATTTAGATTCAAATCCTACTAAAATTATTGAAGTTGTAGAAATAGGGAAGCAGTTGCTCATGACTCGAGGTGCGTTAACAACGTTCAGTATTGCAAATGATATCGCAAAGTATTTTGCAATTATTCCAGCTATGCTTATGGTCGCAGTACCAGAGATGGGGACATTAAACATTATGCATCTCAATTCTCCATCAAGTGCGATAATTTCTGCTTTAATTTTTAACGCAGTGATTATACCACTATTAATACCTATTGCAATGAGGGGTGTTAAGTATAAGCCGATGAGTGCTGAAAAATTATTAAATAAAAACTTACTTGTTTATGGCGTAGGCGGAATTATCGCTCCTTTTATCGGCATTAAGTTGATTGATTTACTAATTGGACCACTATTCCATACGTTTGGGTTATAGGAGGAAGGACATGCGAAAACTTTTTGAGAATTCAAAGCAAGCATTTTTAATCACAATGACAATGTTCGTTTTATGTGGTTTTATATACCCATTTGCAGTAACTGCATTAGCTCAAGGGTTATTTCATCATAAAGCAAATGGTAGTTTAATAGAAGCAGATGGTGAAGCTGTTGGTTCAGAATTAATCGGTCAAGCTTTTACTGCACCGGAATATTTCTGGGGGCGTGTCTCCTCTGTTAATTATAATGTCTATACGAAAGAGGATACGATACCAGACGAAAATGGCCAGGTGAACTATAGTGGTGTTAGCTCTGGAACGTTTAACTATGCACCATCCAATCCAGAATTAAAGAAACGGATAGAAGCAGATATCGAGAAGTTTTTACTAGCAAACCCATCCGTAAAACGACAAGACATACCCGCTGATTTAATGACCGCTTCAGGCTCAGGTTTGGATCCGCATATTAGTGTGAAGGCTGCAGAATTACAAGTCGATCGAATTGCCCAAGCAAGTGGGCTTGCGAAGGATGAGATTGAAAAAATTATAGCAGCAAATACGGAAAAACGGACGTTGGGAACTTTTGGAGAAAATAAGGTAAACTACCTAATGGCCAATCTAGATATTATGAAAAAAATGGATGAGAAATAGGTTCATCACCAAAAGTTAGGGATGACATTTGTTAATAAGTTTACCATGTATATAAGTTGATTGGAGTGGAGGCTGGGCGACTCCTCGGGGATCAGCGATAGAGGAACGAAGGCTAAAACCATCACATCCTGTGATAACGCCTTCGTGACCAACATCGTGTTGGCCCGAGACCCTGCAGCGAAGCGAAGCGGCTCATCGGACGCCCCAGGAAGCTCTGCTCTGTGCGAAAGCGAAGCGTCAGCAACAAAGCGCCCAGTCGGAACGGAAATCAACCCTACGTTATGATGATGAGCAATAGAGGGATAAAAATTTAACAAATAAAAACAGGTAGAGAAAAGCTTCTTAGTTTTCTCTACCTGTCGCTATAAATAAATTAAGCTTGTGAATTTACAAGGATTTTAATATGATTTTTTTCTTTCATTAGTGCCTCGAAGCCTTCTGTTACGACTTCATTAAGAGTAATTCGTTTCGTTACAAGTTTTTCAGCAGGGAAGTAACCTTGTTTCATTAATTCCATAACGGCTGGGAAAATATCGCGATAAGCAATAATCCCTTTTACAGAACGCTCTGTCAGTACGATATTGTTTGGCAGAATAGAAGCTTCAGTTTCCCAAATAGAAACGATAATTGTTTCTCCTTCAAATGTTGTAGAATCAATAGCTTGCTGTAATACTACAGGAACACCTGTTACTTCAAATGCAACATCTACGCCACCATTTGTTAATTCATGTAGACGAGCTACTGCATCCTCATCTTTAGGATTAATAACTGCTGTAGCGCCTAGCTCTAATGCTTTAGCAGCACGCTCTGCTGAAAGTTCTACCGCATAAATTTCTGCTGCTCCAGCTGCACGTAAAGCCTCGATTACAAGAAGACCGATTGGCCCAGTACCAAAGACAGCTGCTGTATCGCCAGCTTTTAGTTTGCTTTGACGAACTGCATGTAATGCTACTGCCGCTGGTTCAACAAGTGCACCTTGTTCATAGGAAAGCCCCTCAGGCATTTTATGTACCATTTTTTCATCTACCATTGTATATTCAGAGAAACCTCCGCCACCGCCAGAAAGACCGTGGAAGCCTAGGTGCTTACAAATATTATATTTCCCTTTTTTACAAGCAGCACATTCGCCACATGCAAGAATAGGTTCTACAACGACAGGATCTCCAACTTGTACCTTTGTAACGCCTTCGCCAACTTCTACTACTTCACCAGAGAACTCATGTCCCATAACAATTGGCGCAATATCTTTACTGACATAGTGAGGTTGTTCCACAGGAATGAATATTGGGCCAGCTGCGTATTCATGTAAATCACTACCACAAATCCCTGTCCAATGTACTTTAATTTTTACCTTTCCAGGTGAAATTACTGGTTCTTCAATGTTCTCTACACGGATGTCTTTTGCTTTATACCATCTTGCTGCTTTCATAATAAGTCAACCTCCTCTAGTATCTTACATTTTTATCGTAACATATGGTAATTCTTCAAAGCATTAGTTAACAATAAATTGACATAAAAAATACTAATTCTTGGATTTTTCCAATAGCATTATAGTGCTATCCGCTTGTCGACAAAATAATAAATATAAAGTGTATCAAAAAACAAAGGTTAGCGCTTTTTTTATTGCATATTCACAGTATTTCGAGTAACTTTGATAAGGGCTTCGCTACAGCTATGATAAAAATATACAATTATGTTCATGCTTTAGATAATAGGACGTTAATATACCTAAAAGTTGAATCATGATACAATGAGAAAGATGTTAGGAGGAACGAATTATGTCAAAATATACTGATTATAATTTTCAGCCATTTTTGCAGGACGCAATTGCAAAACTTGGCTTTACAGAACCAACGCCGATTCAAAAGGAAATCATTCCGCTACTATTAAAAGGAAAGAGTGCAATCGGACAAGCGCATACAGGGACGGGAAAAACACATAGTTTTTTAATTCCTATTGTGCAACGAATTAATGCTGACAAGCAGGAAGTACAAGCTGTTATTACGTCACCTACACGTGAGCTTGCACAACAAATTTTTGATGCATTAAATCAATTAATTGAAGGAACAACTATTCAAGCGAAACTATTTATTGGAGGTACGGACAAGCAACGCTCCATTGATAAGTTAAAAACGCAACCACAAATTGTTGTCGGAACGCCAGGACGTATTCGTGATCTCGTTTCAGCGCAAGCGTTATTTGTGCATACGGCACCAATTTTAGTTGTCGATGAGGCAGATTTAGCCTTCGATATGGGCTTTATAGAGGAAATCGATGGTTTTGCTTCCCAAATGCCAGAAAACCTTGAAATGTTTGTATTCTCAGCAACAATTCCAGAAAAGCTTCAGCCTTTCTTAAAAAAATATATGGAAGCACCTGTTCATGTCCATATGAACGATAAACGCCCGGTCGCAGAAGGAATTGACTTTGTGCTTGTACCAGTGCGTTCTAAATCACGTAACAAACGTTTGTTGGAAGTCATTGAAGGAATCAATCCGTTTTTAGCGGTAATTTTCACTAACACACGTAAAACAGCAGAGCACGTTGCTGGCTACTTAAATGAAAACGGGATTCGCTGTGGTCAAATACATGGTGACTTAAGTCCACGTGATCGTAAGAAGATGATGAAGCAAATTCGAGAATTGGACTATCAATATATCGTTGCAACAGATCTTGCGGCACGTGGTATCGATATTCAAGGAATTTCACATGTCATTAACTACGAAATTCCAGAGGACTTAGAATTCTTTATTCATCGTGTGGGACGTACAGCGCGTGCAGGGAATAAAGGAACTGCTATCACGTTGTTTGAGCCATCAGATGAGGATGCAGTAGTACGTGTTGAGAAAATGGGTATTCCATTTGTTCAAAAAGATGTAAAAGATGGCGAATGGTCTGAACTAAAGGATCGCCATGCACGTAAAAACCGTGTGAAGCATGAAAATGAAATCGATGCGAAAGCAAAAGCATTAGTGCGTAAGCCGAAAAAAGTAAAACCAGGATACAAGCGTAATATGAAATGGGAAATGGAAAAAGTTAAAAAACGTGAACGTCGTTTAAAAGCTCGCGGTAAAAAATAAGGAGGCATTTAAATGCTACTTGGATCACATGTTTCAATGAGTGGAAAAGAAATGCTGCTCGGATCAAGTAAAGAGGCTCTCTCATATGGGGCAAATACCTTTATGATTTATACAGGAGCTCCGCAAAATACTCGTCGTAAAGCAATTGCTGATCTTAATATTATGAATGGTTTACTACACATGAAAGAGCATGGCATGACAAATATTGTTGTCCATGCTCCATACATTATTAATATTGCGAACACAGAAAAACCTGAAACTTTCCGTCTAGGTGTAGATTTTTTACAAACTGAAATCGAACGAACAGCAGCGTTGGAAGCAACACAAATTGTATTGCATCCAGGTGCCCATGTCGGTGCGGGAGCAGACGCAGGTATTGCCAAGATTATTGAAGGTTTAAATGAAGTACTGTCACAGGATTACCCTGTACAAATCGCATTAGAGACAATGGCGGGGAAGGGAACTGAATGTGGTCGTTCCTTTGAAGAACTTGCTAAAATTATAGATGGCGTAACACATAATGAGCGTCTTTCAGTATGCTTTGATACATGTCATACGCATGACGCTGGTTATAATATTGTAGAAGATTTTGATGGCGTCTTAAATGAGTTTGATAAATTAATAGGTGTTGATCGTATCAAAGTCCTGCATATCAATGATTCAAAAAATGTCCGTGGTGCAGGAAAAGACCGTCACGAAAATATTGGCTTTGGTCATATTGGCTTTGATGCATTAAAAAATATTGTGCATCATCCACAATTAATGGAGGTTCCTAAAATCTTAGAAACACCATTTGTTGCTTTAAATAGTGATGCCAAATCAAAATCGGCTCCTTATAAACATGAAATTGAAATGCTTCGTAATGGAGAGTTTAAACCAGAGTTAATCGATGCTCTAAGAGGATAGAATAAAAAGCCCGAAATCAGCGGTATAGTTGCTGATTTTCGGGCTTTTTTTATTTTCATGGTGATGAGATGAATGCTGATGCGATCCTTTATTTCAATGGGTGTCTAAACACATACTAAAATAGAGGAACTCAGTCTAAGAACGCCACGTCCTGTGGCAATTTATCTGTGAGAAAGCGAAGCGACAGCGGCAATGTTTACTGTAGCGAAAGCAAAGCGTCAGCTACAATTACGCCTGGAGAAATTGATTATTTCGTAAACAATGCAATTAGTTGTCTGGAACGCTTTCTACCTAAAACAGCTTCTACCTCTACAAGAATATCTTTTGGAATACCTAAAAAGAGCCACGTAAATGAGAATTGCTCCAAATAAGGACGGAGTTTTCTTACTTCAGAAGTAGTAATTTCAAATCCTTCAGCACGTGCAATCGCAACAACTTCCTTATCACTACTTTGTGTTAATTGCTGTAAAAATTGAATACTCAAAGCTAATCCTCCTTTTAAAGTTGTTTAGTTTCTTGAAACAAAAATCATTCTTGTGAACGTCGTGCTAGCTATGAAAAGCTTCACATTAATGTATTGGAATCAATGTCTATACCAACTCGAAATCGAAAACAGTAGAATAGCAATCTTATTTTCTTTACAAAAACTGTACTTTCATATATACTTACAACTTGTTAAATCGTAATGATTATGAATTAGAAAGAAGAGAACATACATGAAAAAATCATTAATTGACATTGAAAATGTGTCTTTTCAATATGACTATACGCAAGTATTAAAAAATATCTCTTTCCGTGTAGAAGAGGGAGATTTTTTAGCACTTCTTGGCCCGAATGGTTCAGGGAAATCTACATTATTAAAAATTATTTTAGGATTACTAAAACCAATGTCTGGAGAAATAAAGCTATTTGGTGAACCAAGTTCAACTTTTAAGCATCGTGAATGGATAGGGTATGTGTCACAAAAGTCTAATGCCTTCAATTCGGGTTTTCCAGCAACTGTCCAAGAAGTAGTGAAAAGTGGATTATCGAAAAAATTAGGATTATTTAAAAGACCTGGACGAGATGCAAAGGAAAAAGTATTGGAAGCATTAAAAGCTGTTGGGATGGAAGCATTTATCAATCGTAATATTGGTGAGCTATCTGGTGGGCAACAGCAACGTGTCTTTATTGCAAGAGCATTAGTTAGTGAACCGAGGCTACTAATATTGGATGAACCAACTGTCGGCATTGATCATGAGAATGTGCAGTCATTTTATGATATGCTGGCGAAATTAAATCGGGAACAGGGAATTACAATGATTCTTGTTACACACGATGTTGATACAGTGTCGAATCGTATCAGTCATGTAGCATGTTTAAATCAAACTATACATTTCCACGGTTACAAAAATGAATTTGATACAATTTCTCATGATGCGCTTGATGCTTGGTATGGCCATTCAGTGAGAAAGATTCACTAGAAGGAGAAGGTATAATGATTGAAGCAATTTTTAACTATGAATTTTTACAAAATGCCTTTTTCTCTGGGCTATTAATTGGCATATTGGCACCGCTATTAGGTGTTTTTATTGTCGTTCGCAGGCTTTCGCTTATTGCTGATGCCTTGTCACATGTGACACTCGCGGGAATAGCGGGAAGCTTATATATCAGTCAATCTGTTACAGCTTTAGCAATGCTAAATCCGATTTACTTAGGCATATTGGCATCTGTCAGCGGTTCGGTTTTAATTGAGCGTCTTAGACGTTTATATAAGCACTATGAAGAGCTTGCTATTCCAATTATTATGTCAGGTGGGATAGGTATTAGTGCTATATTTATCTCGCTTGCGAGTGGCTTTAGCACGGATTTAATGAGCTATTTATTTGGTTCAGTGTCAGCTGTATCACGTCAGGATTTATGGGTAGTGGTAGGAATTGCTGCAGTTGTCATTATCTTTTTATTTATATTTTTTAAGGAACTTTTTGTTTTATCTTTCGACGAGGAATATGCTAAAGCTAGCGGTCTGCCTGCACGTTGGATTCATCTCTTATTTATGATCGTTACAGCGCTTGTTATTGCTGCAAGTATGCGCATCGTCGGTATTTTACTTGTATCATCACTTATGACGTTACCTGTGGCTGCTGCAATGCGACTTGCAAAGGGCTTTAAGCAAACAATCATTTATGCAATTGTCTTTGGCGAAACGGCTGTGTTAATCGGTTTAGTCAGTGCTTTTTATTTAGATTTAGCACCCGGTGGTACAATTGTCGTTACTTCTATCTTAATTTTGTTACTTGTAATACTAGTGAAGAAAATAGTTTTTAAAATGGCTACAAAACGGGAGGAGGTAGCGCAGTGAATGTTTCAAGAGCGTGGGAAATTTTAAAAGAAAACGGCTTTAAAAAAACAGATAAACGGGAGTTAATATTAGATATGTTTGCAGCAACAGATAAATATTTAACTGCTCGAGATTTATTAGATGTTTTGAAAAAAGATTTTCCAGGTATGAGTTTTGATACGATTTATCGCAACCTTTCAACGTTTGTGAAGCTAGGAATACTGGAGGAAACTGAGTTATCTGGGGAACGAAATTTCCGTATGCATTGTGAATCTGAACATCATCACCATCATTTTATTTGTATGGATTGCGGCAATGTTAAGGAGCTAAATCTCTGCCCTATGGAAATGCTTGGAGAAAAGCTGCCAGACTATGAAATTGAAAATCATAAATTTGAGATCTATGGTAAATGTCCAGAGTGTAAGCATGAAACTTTGTAAAATCTGACATGACAATATTTGAAGAAAGGGGTAGTTCCAAGTGAGGTTTCATTTGGAACCACCCCTTTTTTGTACAAAGGTCTTTCCCGACTATTATTGCGCATCGCTCTAATAATCTATGATTTTTGAGTGAAAGGAGATTGGTAATATGTCCGCTAGGCATTTAAAAAGATGTATTTTCTTTAATATTGAATAGAAGGTATTTGCTGCTATACGGGTATATGGCTTCTTTCTGTAAATAGTAAAAAGACGAATGATTTATCATTCGTCTTTTTATTATATTATTGATGTTTTTGTTGGAATTCTACCATAAAGTCACGTAATGCTTCACAAGCCTCTAATGGTACAGCATTGTAAGTAGAAGCACGGCAGCCGCCTACAGAACGGTGTCCATTAAGTCCAACAAATCCTGCTGCTTTTGCTTCTGCAAGGAATTGTTTTTCAAGCTCTTCATCAGCAACACGGAAAGTGATGTTCATTAAAGAACGGCTTTCAGGTGTTGCATGACCAGTATAGAATCCATTGCTATTGTCAATAGCATCATAAATTACTTTTGCTTTTAATTCATTATGCTTGGCAATATCAGCAACGCCACCTTTTGATTCTACCCATTTTAATACTTCACCTAACATATAGATACCAAAAGTTGGTGGTGTATTGTATAAAGAGTTGCTGTCAGCGTGCGTTGAGTATTTTAGCATCGTAGGAATATTTTTATTCGCTTTCTCTAACAAATCTTTGCGAATAATGACTACTGTTACACCAGATGGACCAAGATTTTTTTGAGCCCCTGCATAAATAAGACCAAATTTACTTATATCAACTGGCTTAGAAAGAATATCACTAGACATATCCGCAATTAATGGTACATTACCCGTTTCAGGGAATTTCTTCCATTGTGTACCGTAAATCGTATTGTTTGAAGTGATATGCAAATAGGCATCCTCTTCATTGAATTGAATGTCTGCTAAAGTTGGGATATTGCGGTATTTATTTTCTTTTGTGCTAGCAGCTTCTACGGGCGTACCAAATAATTTAGCCTCTTTGAAAGCTTTTTCAGACCATGATCCTGATAATACGTAGCTTGCTTTTTGATCTGCTTGTAGGAAGTTCATCGGTATCATAGTAAATTGAAGACTAGCTCCACCTTGTAGGAAAAGGATTTCATAGTTTTCTGGGATAGCATAAAGCTTTTTCAATAAAGCAATTGCTTCATTATGTACTTCGTCGAAAATGGCACTACGGTGGCTCATTTCCATAATTGACATGCCTGAGTCACGGAAGTTTACTAATTGTTGTTGGGCTTTTTCTAATACTTCTAGTGGTAGGGCAGAAGGGCCTGCGTTAAAATTGTATGCTCGTTGTGTCAAAGTGGTACACTCCTTGTTTGTTTTATAAGGTTAAACCTTAATCATAGGGTTTTTAGTCCCTACTAATTTGAATCTATCGGGCTTTTACAATCAGTTCATAGTCATCTAGCAACTTTATATATATAGGTAATAGATTAAGCGGAATACTGACCGTTAAAAGCACTTTACTGGATTATAACTTAATTTTCAAGAGAAAAAATAAAATTCTCACTATTCGAGCAGAATAATGACAGGCTCGCAACAAAATATACACAATTGAGTTAAAATTCATAATAGCGTTTTGGCTTTAAATACGAACAAATTGAAAATGGATGTGTATATATGAGTTGATGTTTCGTGATTTACACGTTGCTAAAACGGTAGAATTATAAAATGTTCGTGTTTGTTTAAATGAAATCTCTTTTGCTAAATAAGTACTCGCTTGCACATTCCACTCCAGAAGGACGCTTTCCGTAGGTGTAGTCTAGGGATAGTTAGGTAGAGAGAGAGGAACAAAAAAAGCAGCCAACATTGACTGATTTCTAGCACTGATTCAGTTTTAAATGTGGTTTATATTAAAAATAATATTGGTTTACATAAAAACTAATCAAATTTCGGGCGGGGAATTATTCTAACCTACAACATAAACCAAGTAACTTTCGGTATAATGAATTGTGAATACGGATAGAAGGGGTGTTTTAAATGTTTACAATAGAAGAAGCGTGTTTAGTTGTCGTCGATGTCCAAGGGAAGTTAGCGACAATTGTTGACGAAAGTGAAGCGGTGATTGAAAATGTGGCCAAGCTGGTACAAGCTATGCAAGCTTTGGAGGTACCTATTTTATGGCTTGAACAAAATCCTAGCCGTTTAGGTGGGACAGCATTAGATATTGCTCAGCATATTCAAGGTCAACAACCTATAGCTAAAATGGCTTTTAGTGCATGCCAGGAGCAAGAGTTTGTCGATGCAATGAAGGAAAGTGGTCGTTCTCAATTTATTGTGACAGGTATCGAAACACATATTTGTGTCTACCAAACAGCTCGACAGCTAAAAGAACAAGGGTTTGAGGTTGAAGTTGTTGCAGATGCAGTGTCCTCTCGTACAAAGGCCAATAAAGAGCTAGGGCTTGAGAAGATGAAGGCACTTGGGATTTTACCAACAAGCATGGAAATGATTTTATACGAGTTACTACAACGTGCAGATCATCCACATTTTAAAACGGTGTTACGACTCGTTAAATAACAAAAAAACTCATCAGAACGATGAGTTTTTTGTTATTATGCAGGCATATCAGTCGGTGTTGGTTTTGCATAGCCTTCTTTATATGTGTTATCAATTGTTTGACGAATTTCTTTCAGGCTCATACCATCTTTATGCATTTTTGCAGACTGTACAGCAATTTCTAGGCAAACGAGACAACGAGTACCGTGATCATCCCAAACAATTGTGCCATCCTTACGTTTTTCCTCAATAAAGCAGTTTAAATTGCTTTTATGTCCGGCTGATTCGCCACATCCACAATAACATGGCATCCATTCTAAAATTTCTGTAGACTGACCAGCAATTTGATACACTAAACGAATATCTTCTGATTTATTATTTAAAAACGATGGTAAAACATCAGCAGAAGCAGTTTCCTCCTGAATATCTCCAGAAGCATGTCCATGTTCTTCATGTGAAGCTTCTTTTTGCGCTTCATTCTGATTTTTTTCAACAGCCTGATGATCTTCAACACAAGCACTTAACACTAATAACGACAAAGTAAAAATAGATAGTAGTTTTTTCAACAAAAGCGCCTCCTACATGTTTACAATACTTCCATTATAACATCGTTCGTTTTAGGATTTACAAGAAGCGCTAGCAAAAATTAATGAAATATATCTAATCCGCGTGTTTTGTTCATTAAAAGTTCCATTTTCTCACTCAGTAATTTTTTCATGAAGAAACCAAATAGAATGAAAATGAGCCAGAAGAAAGATAAAAAGGCAAGATCAATCCAGACCTTTGACCAAATAATACCACCAACTGCCTCTCGCATCATTCCAATCGCATAAGTGAACGGAAGAAATGGATTTATCATTTGGAAAAACTTGGGTAGCAATTCTACAGGATATGTGCCACCGGAACCGGCAATTTGCAACACTAACATAACAATGGCTAACGCTTTTCCAACATTTCCGAATACGGATACTAGCGTATAGACAACCGTAATGAACACTAAACTAATAAATAGCCCAAATGGAATAAAGAAGTAAGGAGCACTAATTGACCCATCTAAAATAACAATATCTCCTATTGTAATAATGAGCGTTTGAATAAATGAAAAAGTTGCAAATGTTAATAAACGTCCAAAGTATATTTGGCGAATACTATATTGATTATTGTCGTGAATATCTACAGATAAAAGAGAAATTAATAATAAACAACCAACCCAAATGGAAAGCACAGTGTAAAAAGGTGTCATAGCTGTTCCATAATTAGCAATTGGAAACATTCTATGTTCCTCAAGCTTAATAGGCTCCTCAAAGAAATCTCGCTCGGCGTTAACGTCGTTTTTCAATAATTGAACGATTTTAGAAATATCAGCTTCGCTTTCTAATTTTCTTAGTTTGTCTGCAAGATCTTTAATTTTTGTACTTAAAGCAGGAAAATCTGATTGTACTGTACCAATTGTCTTATTAGCTGTTGCTAACATATTTTTAGCATTTGTTAAACGATCTGTAGCCTGAGGCAGTACACTTTTTACTTTTGTTAGCATGGTTGATGCATTTGTTAACGTATTTTTTGCAGAAGTCAAGGTCGTATGAATTTGTGGTTCTAGATGATCGTTATAATTAGTAAGAAATTGATGAAGATTGTTAGAAGCATTTTGTGCAACATTTTGAACATCGGCAAGATCTTTTTTGATTGTTTCGACATCAATATTATTTAATTGCTGTACTTTATTTGAGGCGTCCGTTAATAAAGTATTCAGCTGATTTAATGCTGTTAAAGAGCTTAAAGAATAATCAGTAAAACTAGGATTTGCCTGTAAATCTCCACGGATAGCTTCAAGCTGTTCAATAATTTTATTATTTGTTAGCAAAGTCTTAACATCTTCAGAATTGTTTTGCTGTAGGGCCGTCAGGATGTTTTGCACCTTGTTTTCAAGCTGTTTACGAGTCGAAGCATCAGCTTGTGTTAATTTTTGAAGTGCTTCGAGTGTTTGGATGCTAGAGTTTACTTTATCACGGGATGCATCCAGTTGATTTTTAATCGTATCCTTTATTTGTGCAATGGTAGCTGAATCTACATTAGCATTTTGTATTTTCCCTATTATATCTGTAAATCGTTGGGCAATATTTTGTACAGTTTCTAGATCTTTTTTTATGATAGGGGACAACTGGTTGAACAATGTATCAGCTTCATTAATCAATTTTAAGCCTGAGTTGATAGTTGTTAGACCATCATTTGTTAATTTTTCAACCTCAGGAACTTGGGTAATCGTGTGGTTCAGTAAAGTCTCAGCTTCTTTTCCACCTTTAGCGGTTTTTGCTAAAAATGTTCCGATATCAGGAAGGTTATGTTCGATTGTAAAAATGTAATTTTCGAATTTCTTAAAATCTGGAATTTCCTTTTCCATCTCCACACCGACCGTATTAAAAATAGAAAAAAGTGTTCCGCTGACAGTTGAGATAAACTCACTAGAAACCTGTTGCGTCAGTCCGCTTGCACCTTTACTTGTAATTTTGGGTGCGATTGGATTTATTTTTTCATTTACATAATAATCGATATGCGCTTTAGTAGGCACATTTGATATTATAGAGGTCAGTTTTTGAGAAAAATCACTAGGGACAACAATAACCGCAAAATAGTTACCGTTTTTTAAATTATCAATGGCTTGTTCATGAGAGGTAAATTCCCAAGTAAAGTTTTGATTGGTACTTAAATTGTCTACTACCTCGTTACCGACATTAATATCTTCTCCTCTAACATTCGCTCCTGTGTCTTCGTTGACAATAGCAATTTTCATGTTGGCTGTATGAGCATAGGGATCCATAGAGGCATAAATATTGAGCCACGCATAAAGAGAAGGTAAAAAAATGAGTCCACCAATAATGACAGCAACTACCCAGTTTGTTAAGATATTATGGATATCACTTTTATAAATTTGAAAAATATTTCGGATAGTGTGTTTCATATTAACCACTCCATATTCGTATTGAGCATTATATATGTATGTTCCCAAATTTGGGCCAGATTATGTTTGAATTATGGAAAAACTTATTTCCGAAGACTTATTAGTTTACTAGGTTTTAAAAACACTTTATAATCAATCGCGAATACACTAAAACTAGGATTTTTTGGTGTAAAAAAGGAGGAACACATTCCCATGAAAAAACTACTAATTATTGGCTCGGTAATTGTTTTGTTATTTGCAGTAATTATTGTGCTAACAAAAGTCTCGAACAATAGCAAATTAGAAAACGCAGAGAAACTTTATGGCGACAAAGAACTAAAACAAGAAACAATTGATCAATTGGATGATAAAAATTACCAAAATATTATGTTGCCTGACGAGCTTGAAAAAAAAATAAAAGCTGGTGAAGATGTAAATGCTTATTTCTTCAGTCCAACATGTATGCACTGTAAAGCTTTTACACCTGAGTTAATGCCTATTGCCAAGGAGCTTGGTGTTGATATTGCCCAATTAAATGTTTATGAATACGGAGAATTAGGGGATAAATATAACATTGAATACACACCAACATTCATTCACTTTGAAGGTGGTAAAGAGGTTCAACGTTTTGTAGGTGCCTTATCAGAAGAAGATTTACGTACATTTTTAAATAAAGAAGTATTAAAAAAATAAGTAAAGCGGAGACTGGATCAAAAGTTATTTTTGAACAGTCTTTTTTTAATTTCTAGTTAAATCCTCCGGACGTAATTATGCCGAGGCATAATTGAATTTTGTAGTGTATACTAAATATACTGAAGAGTTGTACATTGGAGGAAGATTGAATGACAATGGATGATTATTTTTATAATGGTGAGCTAATGAAGTGTTATGAGGCGGCTAAACAAGTTACAGATGAAAATGAGAAAGTGTTAGCTGATAAATATATTAAATTATTAGAAGAGTACGATTTTGCTAGCTATCCAAAGTCTGCACTGGTTGTTGAAACTCAACATGCAGAACGAGCGGATGAAAGTTATCCTGAATCGGATACCGTAGTCGAAATTCGTGCGATAAAAGATGAAACAGAGTTTTCAAAGCGTATTAAAGAACTTGAGGATGTAGCAACAACAGGTACTTCAAATGAGAAGGCACAATCATATTTTACACAAGGTGAACTGTTTTTGTTTGCACATCATTACAATGAGAGTGTCCATTGTTTTAGACAAGCAGTAAAAGAAAACCCTAACAAGGCGTTATATTGGGGCATCACAGGTCAAACTATGCATCGCTTTGGGTGGTTGCCATTTGATGCACTTGGCTACTTAGAGCAAGCTATTAACTTGGATCCAAAAAATGCGCGTTGGAAATGGAATAAAGCACTTGTTCTTATTCAATTAGCGAAGGATTTGCAGATGGCACCGTTTATGGCAAATGCTGCGATTACATTAGAAGAGGCAATAGCTGATTGTGGCGAACATCAGCGTTCCTTAAAAGATGCTATCCAAAATACGATAGATAATATGGATAGCTATGTATTTTCATAAAAATTATTAGATGTCTCAATAAGTTGAGGCATCTTTTTTATTTTAATTCAGCACATGTTTTTTGTAGTGATACTTTTTATCTCGAAAAAGCCTGATAAGTGAAGATTAATATTCAGTGTAGGATGAAGAACCCCTCCTACTGATTGAAGCTTCACTTTATTTTAATATTTAGTCCTAAATTTTTATTTTTATTTAGTTGAAAAGTTGGTTCTTAGTGTTAGTTTTATAGTATAATTATCCTAAATACATCGATAAAACAGTATATGGAAGGAGATTATTTAGAGATTAAGAAGGGGTGTTATGATGTGGAAATTTAATGAAGATTTTTCATTTGTGAAGCAGGGCATTCAATTTATCCTATTATCACTGGTGTTATTAATCGTAATTGATTTGGGTAGTGATAAATTTTATTGGATATTTGGAGAGAACAATTATGTAACGCTTCATTTAATGATGGAAATGCTTATTACTGTAGTGACAATGTCTATTTCGATTCAGGCATGGTTAATTACGCCTTATATTTTATCGAATAAAGTCCTCTATGCTGGGTCATTATTTTTAACGATTAGCTTATTAGAAATGGCTCACGCACTTTCCTATAAAGGAATGCCATTTTTTATTACTGAAAGTACGCCGTATGCATCAACATGGTTTTACATGTTTTGTCGATTACTATTATCGATTGGTTTTCTCATTATTTTTTTTATAAAGGAAAAGGAAATAAAATCGATTTATCGTTGGTTTATTTATAGCTTACCGTTTGTAATAATCACTGGTTGTTTTGTCGTTATCTATGCCCCAACGCCTATATTGCCACCACTTTTGATAGAAAGTGAAGGTCCCACTGTTTTAAAAAATACTTTGCAATATATAGCTGTAGCTTTCCATTTGGTGATTATGGCTCTATTACTTCTAAAGTTTAAAAAAGCACCTAAAATTATATTTTTATTATTATGTAGTTCGATTTATTTAATAATGAGTGATTTTCTTTATACCATGTATCAAGATGTTTCTGATATTAAAAACTTCATAGGACATATGTTTGAGTTAGGTGCATCTTATCTTTTATTTAGAGCTATTTATTTTTCATCTATTGAAAAACCTTTTCAGCAGTTAGTTGATACACAAGAGCATTTAGAAAAATCTCGTGAAAAGATGCATCATATGGCTTACCATAATGAGATTACGAATTTACCAAATGAACGTTTTTTAATGGAATCATTAAAGAGAGAGTTATACATATCTAAATCCCAAAAGGCAATTCTTGCTATCGGTATAGAAAGAATTGCTGCTATTAAAGCGTCTTTAGGTAGTACATATGCAGACCAAATGATAAGTCTAATCGCGCAAAGATTGAAAAATGTTTTACCAGAAAAGTATTTACTATGCTTACTAAGAGAAGATTATTTTGTCGTTTATATTGATCAGGTGAATGATACCCATCAATTGACGCAGCTAAGTCAAAGGCTCCAACTTGTCATGGAAGAATCATTTCAAGTACAACATTTTTCTCTCAATAGTCAATTAAATATTGGTATTGCTTTATTTCCAACTGATTCTTATAGGGAAGAGGAACTTATTAGATTTGCATTTTATGCCATGCACGAAGCACAGAAAACGCCAACACGCATTAGGTTCTATGAGTCTTCAATATCTAATGAAACGACAGAACGACTTTTATTAGAAACTGATTTACATGATGCATTAGCGAAGCAAGAGCTTTTTTTAGAATATCAACCACAACTAGATTTACATACGGGTCAAATTAAGTCAGTAGAGGCTTTAGTTAGATGGCAGCATCCAAAAAAGGGGTGGATTTCGCCGGGAGTCTTCATTCCAATTGCTGAGGAATCGGGATTAATTATACCTATAGGACAATGGGTACTAGAAACAGCATGTAAACAAGTAAAGAGTTGGGAAGCAGCTGGATTGCCACCGATTAAAGTGGCAGTCAATCTGTCATTAGGTCAACTTTTTCAGCAAAATTTAGTTGAAATAATTCACGATGTTCTTGAGAAAACGCAATTAGAGCCAAAATATTTACAGCTAGAGATAACAGAAAGTATGACCATCAATATTGATCATATGACGACGATTTTACACAAATTGAAGGCGCTTGGGATTACGATCGCTGTAGATGATTTTGGAACGGGCTATTCGTCATTATCTTATTTGAAGGATTTTCCTATAGATTGTTTAAAAATCGATCGGTCTTTCGTTCAGAAAATACAATCGGACTCTACAGATAAGGCACTAGTTGACATGATTCTCTCTATGGCAAAGCATCTACAGTTAAAGGTAGTTGCAGAAGGAATAGAAGAGATAGAACAGCTATCATATCTAATAGACAGCAAATGTGATACTGTACAGGGCTTCTTATTCAGCAAACCTGTACCTCCGCATATTTTACAGGAGAACTATCAATCGCTTCACAATGATGCAAAGTCTATTTTAGATTCAATTACTACATCTGAAGTATAAAGTGTTCATGCAACATCCTTGTTTCATCTTATAACAAGGATGTTTTTTTGTTTGCTATGTAAAACTATGAAAGCCTACATTGTAGACCTAAACGTCAACCGTTTCTTTCTATTCTACAATCATGGTATGATAGTGGGGAAATGATTTGTAGATATAAAGGACGGGTTTTTTGATGGCACAAGAAGTCGCAAATAAATTTATTGAAAATGTATGTAATCATTTAGTGCGCAATATGAATATTACGAAGATTGAGGAGCACTTTAAAGAAGTAATAGAGATGCAGCGTAAATCGGCACAGTCTCAAATTGATTTTTGGGATATGTTAATGATGAATATGCTGTATTTTACTGAAAATGAGCAAGTTTGGGAAAACGAATTTCTGAAGATGCTTGAAAAGAAAGAGTGGTTAAAGGCCACTGTACTTGAGGAAGAGCTATTGATGCATCAAATGCGTATTCGTCAGCAGGTCGCGGAACAAATGGATGCCGCTAAAGAATTGTTTCATAAACAATATGTGACAGACAATGTGACAGAGGAAGATATTGTTTACGATTATGCTTATAGCTCTGCTGGACATTCAATGCGCATAGATTTATTAACGGTACTTGCCTCAACTCCAGAGCAATCAAAAGTGCTATTTAACGCAGATCCACAAGAAACGATTCGTATAGTTAACGGCTATATTGCTTATCATACTGATGGTCTTATTAATAAGACAAAGTTAATATAGTTTGGCTCATTACAAAAGTTGAGATAATATTTGTTTTATGTCATGTATATAAGTCGATTGCAGTGCCTTAGAGCGAGTTGAGAGAGAAATGAAGGCTAAAAGCATACGTTCTATAATAACGCTTTCGTTTATAAAAACATCGTGTTCCAAGTGTCGTATCGTACGCACCAAAAACTATTTATGATAACGAAGCAATCCTGTTTTTGTCTAGATATTTTTTGCAGTATAATAAGGTGACACTAAGTTCACCTGAAAGGAATTTTTTAATGAATACACCATTTACATTTAAACATACACAACCAACGAATATGGATCCAAATAGAAAATATCCAGCGATTTTTTTATTGCATGGAATGGGAAGCAATGAAGATGATTTACCACAGTTAGTGCAGGACTTTAAAGAGCAATGTCATATCTTTAGTTTACGTGGACCTATTACGCAAAAGCCTGGCTATGCTTTTTTCACAATCCAAGACATCGGTAAACCAGACCGTGAAATTTTCGATAAAGTATTAGTGGCTCTACAACGATTTGTGCTAGAGGCAATTGATGAATATCAAGTTGATCCACATAAAGTGTACATGCTTGGATTTAGTCAAGGAGCAGTTTTGGCACAGTCACTTGCTTTTGCAATGGGTAATTTAATTACAGGAATAGTAGCTTTAAGTGGCTACACACCGAAATTCGTGACAGTGGAATATGCAATTCGCCCAATCGATCACTTACATGCATTTATTTCTCATGGTGATTATGATTATGTCATCCCGTCGCAATGGGGTACTGAAAGTAAAGAAATATTTGAGCAATTTGGAGCGACTGTGACATTTAAGCAGTATCCAGACGGTCATGGTGTTACACCAGAAAACCTACGTGACTTAACTGCATTTTTAGCACAGGAATTACAGGATAATATTCAATGAAATGAAAACCGAGACATGAAAGATGTCTCGGTTTTATTTTTATTCTTTAGTAGATCAATCAAGCTCTATTTTGATAAGCTTCGATCTTTGTCGGTCACTGCAGTAACTGCATCGTGAATCGTTGTTTCAAAATGATTACTTTGTAATGAGGATACACCTTGAATAGTTGTTCCTCCCGGTGAGCATACCTGATCTACAAGGGCCCAAGGATGTTCCTGAGATTGTATAATCATTTTTGCACTGCCGAGTACTGCATTTGCTGCAATATCAAGAGCCATGTTTTTTGGCATCCCTTCACGTACAGCAGCACGTGCCAAAGCGTCAATATACATATAGGTGAAGGCTGGTGAAGCACCACCGATCGTTGTAAATATGGAAAATAGGTGTTCAGGGACCTCGATTATTGTGCCAACTGTTTCGAACAGTGAAATGACATGCTGTAGCTGCACATCTGATACTTCTTCACTCGCTATATAGCAGCTTGTAGAGGCACCGATAAGCGCATTAATATTTGGCATTACACGAATAATAGGGGTAATTTCAGATAGATAACCTTGAAAATATGAAATGTTTTTACCTGCCGCGATAGAAACAATGACATGGTTGTCTTGTAAATGCTTTTTCACCTCTGGTAAAACATCTGGTAACATTTGGGGTTTGACACCGAGGATAATGACGTCACAATTCGACATAATATCTTCAATAGAGCTTGCGGCTTGAATACCGTAAGAGGTTGTTAATTTTGTTGTTTTTGCTTTGGTACGATTATAGCCATAAATAAAAGTAGGATCAAAATCTCCGCTTTTACACATTCCTTTAATAATGGCCGTTGTCATATTTCCAAGGCCGATAAATCCGTATTTCACGTGGTAGACACTCCTTTATATAGTTAAAACATACACCTTAGTATAGAGTAGTTTGTTTTACTTGAATAGTAATATGCAAAGAATCAAGCCAATTAGGTTCAAATTCACGTCAGTCGGTGGTATCATAGAAGATGTTGTGAATGAACGTGTATCTCTATTTTCGTTGGGTAGAATATAAAGAGTAAGAAAATGATGTACTTTATGTGAACATTGAGACAGACTCTATCTAAAAGAGGTAGAATAATAATTTGATATGACTAATGCAAAATTTGTCGCTTTCTAATGGTAAAGCGTGTAGAAATTAAGAGAGAAAAGGAATTAAGATGAATGGAACAAAATCTAAAAACGGAGCACAAACTACAATCTTCCAAGAAGTCTTTGGAGAAGTCCTCACGCTCTTCTATTTTAGCGCAGACAGTAAAAACAGGAATCATTAAATCCAATTTAATTCCTATGTGGGCTGGTTTAACGCTAGGTATGTACAAAAATAAAATGACTTTTGTAGAGAATATACCTGAAATTATTTTCGCAACGATTGGCTCAGCACTTGTTATTGGTGCTGCTGGAGCATTTAATAATGTGTATGACCGCGACATTGACGCAATAATGCCTCGTACGCAAAGTCGACCAACTGTAACTGGTGAAATGTCAGCTAAAACAGCGTTAACTTTAGCTTTTGCCATGCTCATTATCGGGGCAGCTGTGTTGGCCCTTGCTTCTCCATTAGCTGCGGGCTTTGGTCTTTTAGGGGTATTTTTATATGTAGTACCTTATACAATGTGGACAAAACGACATACGATTTATAATACGGAAATTGGGAGTGTAGGTGGGGCGATTCCAGCTTATATTGGTTGGGCCGCTGTTTCTTCTGATATTACACATCCTGCGATACTTGGTCTATTTTTAGTTATGGTTATTTGGCAGATGCCCCATTTCTATGCCATTGCCATTCGTAAGCATGCTGATTACGAAGCGGCCGGCGTTCCAATGCTTCCAGTTGTAAAAGGGATGCGTCGTACTTATTATCAAACGAACTTTTATTTAATCTTATTAATATTATCAAGTTTTTTATTTGGCACTTTAAGTGTTGGCATTATGCTTGTTGCTCTATTGCTAAGCATTGCATGGCTTGTGATGAGTATTTACGGTTATCATAGTAATAAAGATCAAATAAAGTGGGCGACAAAAATGTTTGTTTTCTCACTTATCCATATGACAATTTTATTTACAACGGTTATTGTTTACTCTTTAGTAGGTGTTATTTTTAAATTGTATTAAAACTATTATCTTCATTCAGCACGAAAAGCCAACAGGTTATTCTACACTTGTTGGCTTTTCCTTTTCCACCGATATTATTTGATGACTTGGCCATTCTAATGCGTGTAACTGACCTCCAAAAACAGCTCCACCATCTATACCAATGATATTATTTTCGCCAAAATAGACACTGTAATCTGTTGGGTTTTGGTGAAGTCTATAGGTAGGTGTATGGCCAAAGATTACAGTTTTCTCGCCTTGATAACCTGCATGAAATTCTTCGCGAATCCATAAAAATTGCAAGGGATCTGTTTCTGCTAAAGCTACACCAGGAACAACACCGCCATGTACAAAAATGGCATCCTCTAATTCGATGTAAGTATCAAAGGTTTCGATAAGCTGTAAATGTTCTTCGAGCTTTGGTAAGGACTGAATAAAGCTAGGTAATGTCTCATCTTCAATGACTTCCTTAAAATCGTCTAACTGATAACCATAGCTTGCAAGTGTTGCCTCGCCACCGCAAAGTTCCACCCAATGATTCCACGGCTTAGGATGACCAGAGCGGCAGGCTTTTAGCATAATGGCTTCATGATTTCCTAATAGAACACGTGCACCTTTTGCCTGCAATTCTCCGACTAAGTTTAAAACGCCACAAGATGCAGGCCCACGATCAATATAATCACCAAGTAAAAATAACTGATCTTGCACAGTATCATAATTAGCTTTTAATAATAATTCTTCAAAAAGTTCTAATTCCCCATGTATATCACTAATTGCTAGTATTCGATCCATAAAAGAGCATCCTTTCCAGTATTAGAGAAGCTATTATTTAGTATAGAGAATAGTTTTACAAATTTCGACTAATGTAACTTTTAACCAAAAGTTTGGTTGTAATGTTATTACTCCATACTATCGGTTTCTAGTTACACTTTATCATATGACGAAGTGATTTCATTTCTGTATTCATTCGTCTATAGTGTTGGAATAGAGGAAGAGTGAATTTGCTACAGCTATTTTAACGGAATTATGGAAAACACATCATTTATAGGGTTTAAATGAAATTTAAGACTCGTGGTGTAAATGAAAAGAGCAAGGAGAGGTGAAGTGGTACAACAAAAACAGGAGACCCAAATTACAATTAGTCCATTACTGGCGGTATCGTACAGCTTTTATAAAGGTTCTTTCTACTTGTGTATAACGTAGAAGTATTTGGATGCAATGCTTCTACGTTATGTGCAAGTACAGTACTTTAACTTCTTTCAGCGAATGTTTTTTGTAGCGAAAGCGAAGCGACAGCTACAATTATGTCGAGGCATAATTGATTATTCTTGAAAGTTTTCCCATGCTTGCTTAACTATTGACTCGTCGAATGTTGATAGTAGGCGATAGTTGTTTGTATCTAAAATTCGAAAATGCTGACTAATGACGTTTTGTTGTAGACGATAACCTTTGTACTCGCTAAGATTTTTCCACCATATGTATCCACCCATCGTCTTTTCCTTAGGATGTAATGTTCCGTTGTTAGCGATTAAGTCGACAACCTCAAGTGGATCCCCGCCAAGCTCATGCTGTAAAATTGTGCTTTCTCGGCATAATGCACAAACTGCAACCGTTGTAGTCCAGCCAGTATAAATACGACCTTTTTCAATTTGAACAAGTGTTTTTTTAGAGAGTCCTAGTAAATCACTCATCTGATCCTGTGTTAAATCTTTTTCGGTACGGATTAATTTCAGTTTTTCCGAAATAAGTGTGATTAATTGTTCACGATTCATCCAAAACACCCTTTCTTTCAGATAATTAAATACCATTATACATGAAAGTAGTATGAGATGTTTGTTGTTTCGCGGGTAACTGTGGTTAATTAACGGGTAAAGTACTGAATATTGAAACGAAAAAACAGACTATCCCATCAATCTATTGATTGGACAGCCTGTTAGATATTTAAATCTCATATTTTTTTGTGTCAGAAATAACGCGGAAATGGATACCTTTAATTTGAGCACTTACTTTATGACGTAGTGTATCAATATCTACTAGTTCCTCATTTTCATTGACACATTCTGCAATCTCTTGTAATAGCTTCGTAAATGCCTCTTTGAAGAGTGAACGCATATTATCAAAATCTAGGCTACGGAAGTTTCCGTCAATATCAAATGCCTCCACAGAATTTAATTGCTTTGAAGCACCAGCAAAACGATCATCGTATACTGTGTAGTTTTCATCTGTTACGACGATAATATATAATACTTCACCTGTAATTGTTTTTAATTCAATGTTAGTTTTGTGTTTTTTGACGTCAGTAATGATATGAATACCGTCCGAATGATATAGTTTAAACAATTTCATATGTATTGCCCCCTGAAAATAGAATCATATCCATATATTTATTATATATGGATATGCCTAATAATGGAATGAGACAAAAGTATTTGGAAAAACTAGAATAGGCCCATTTAAATGATAGTAATGGAGTTAAAACTGTTATAAACTATTAAGAAAACCGTATTAGTCAGATTATGCTTCTAATACAGCAGGCAAAATGTTGCGAAGGGGACGAACTTCGATGTAATGAATACGATGGCCTTGCTGCTCATAGATACTAAATATATAAGGGGCCAACTCAATATTTTTAGTTGCTTTAATGCCGTTATTTACAGTTAAAAACCAACCGCCCAATGTTTCGACTTCTTCTGCTTCAAGTGTTACATTTAATAGTTTTTCAACATCTTCAATGAGAATTTTTGCGTTTAAAATATAGTGATTGTCACTTACTTTTCGGATTTCTGCAATTTCATCATCATCGAACTCATCTCGAATCTCACCTACTATTTCTTCTAAAATATCCTCGACTGTTACAAGCCCTGATGTCCCGCCGTATTCATCCATTAAAATAGCCATATGAATTCGCTCTTTTTGCATACGCACAAGTAATGCTTGAATAGGCATCGTTTCAATTACTCGTATAACAGGATTAATGAAATCTTCAAGGATTAATGAATCGTCTGTAAGTTGTTCAAGCAAACTGTGTGTAAACAATTCCTTAACGTTGATAAAGCCTAAAATATTATCACGATCACCATCATAAACAGGATAGCGAGTATATTTTTCATCGGCGATAAATTGAATCATATTTGTAAAAGATTCATTTTTTTCAATTCCAACAATCTCTGTTCGAGGAACCATAATTTCACGAGCAATACGTTCATCAAATTCAAAGACATTATTCACAAACTTTAGCTCTGTTTTATTAATTTCACCACTTTCAAAGCTTTCAGATAGCAGTAATCGTAATTCTTCCTCTGTATGTGATAACTCATGCTCTGAAGCAGGCTTCATACCAAATAGGCCAATTAATACTCGAGCTGAGCCGTTCAGGAACCAGATAAATGGATACATCACTTTATAGAACAACATAATAGGTTTGGCAAAATGGAGTGTAATCGTTTCAGCCTTTTGGATCGCAGCAGTTTTTGGTGCCAACTCCCCGGCAACAACATGTAAAAATGTTGCAATGGCAAAAGCACTACCAATTGTAAAGATCGTCATATATTTATCTGAAATGCCAATCAAGTTAAAAAGAGGGTGTAGCATAAATTCAAAGGTTTTTTCACCGACCATCCCGATACCAAGCGCTGTTACAGTAATACCAAGCTGACAGGCAGATAAGTACTCGTCTAAATGATCGACAACATACTTTGCAGAAATGGCTTTCTTGTTGCCCTCTGCAATTAATTGGTCAAGTCTTGAGGAACGTACTTTTACAATAGCAAATTCCGTTGCTACGAAAAAGCCAGTTAAAGCTAATAAAATGGTGAAAATCGATAAGTTGAGTATGGTCTCCAAATAGTCGTTCTGTATGAACAGAACGTCACCTCCTAATTATGAATAAGTAAAAATAAAGATTGCATGAGCGCAATACTTTCGGGTGAAACATTTTTTTTAATCTTTTCGATATATTTATTGTCTTGTTTGTTTATTTGTTCAAGTAGAGAAGTTACATCCTGCATTTTTACACGTAGCAATTGCACATCGATTTCTTCATGCGAAGTGTTTAGTTCATGTTGTATTTCTATGAGTGAAAGACCTTGTTGTTTGCGTTGCTCAATAATATGAAGTCGTTCAATCATTGTAGGGGCATAGTAGCGATAATTGGATGCAGAACGTTCGGCTTCTAATAAGCCAATGTTTGTATAATAATCGATTGTCCTTTTGGTAATGCCTGTTTTTTCTGCAAGCTCGCCAATTTTTAATCTCTCTGTCCCAATGCAAACACCTCCAAACCAACACGTGATACTTTGATTATAACTTGCTAGTTTAGTCAGTTTCAATTAGAAGAGCCCGATATTTCAAAATTGTAAGATTTCTTCCGGGGAGGGGCTTATTTATGGATGAACATAAAAATAGCTTTCTTAACAACTAAATGTTAGAAAAGCTGTATATCCTTGGAAAATAAATTAGTCAATAAAATGTCATGTTAAACAGTCACAGATGAGACCCTGAAGCAAGTAGGGAACGAAGGCTAAAACCATCACGTCCTGTGATAACGCCTTCGTGGCCAACATCCAGCCGCTGCCGCTACGTTAGCACTACGCTTTCGCGCAAAAAAACATCCAGCCGCTACGTTACACTACGCTTTCGCACAAAAAACATCCTGTTGCTGCCGCTACGTTACACTACGCTTTCGCACAAAAAACATCTGTTGCCCCAAGCGGCTCATCTGACGCCCCTAGGAAGCTTTGCTCTGTGCGAAAGCGAAGCGTCAGCATTTAAGGATGCTTTCTTAAAGATTGTTGTTTCTTCACTTAATAGTGCAGGTTAGGTGAAGAAAAGTTGGAACATCACACCATTCCGTTCGTCTTACTATAAAGCTGATTGGATTATTAAGATTAAAAGGAGTTCCACAGACTAAATAATAGCAACGATCTTTTAGAAAAGCCTTAAAACAATCTCATATATTGAAATTTGCTACCGATAATTTATATAATGTCAATCGTTACAGTATATAAGGAGGTTATTATGAAGAAGATATTCAAGCATATCACTATATTGCTCGCGGCAGTACTTGTTTTTTTCCTTTGCCTACACTTACTTATCGTATCTCAAGGCAAAGATACTGCGAAAGAAAATGCAGAT
The DNA here is from genome assembly GCF_044763105.1 of Lysinibacillus sp. NPDC096212. NCBI lineage: Bacteria > Bacillati > Bacillota > Bacilli > Caryophanales > Bacillaceae > Lysinibacillus > Lysinibacillus sp. NPDC096212. Next base: position 62,178 of record NZ_JBIWFQ010000006.1, read on the forward strand.
TACCTCATTATTTTAGGTACTCGTTTATCGGGGGATCAACCGTCTAGTCTGCTGTTCGAGCGCATCTCAACCGCAGCTGCATACTTAAAAGAAAATCAAAATACAATTGCAATAGCTTCTGGTGGCCAAGGGCAGGACGAAATTGTGTCTGAAGCTTCTGTAATTAAAGAATCATTAATTCAATTAGGTATTAATGAACAACGAATCATCACCGAATCCAAATCTACTCGAACTCTTGAAAACTTTCAGTATTCAATGGATTACATAGACAAAGATTCCACAGTTGTAGTTGTAACAAACCGATTCCATCTATATCGAGCCGAATCCATTGCTGAAGATTTAGGACTTAACGTAACCGGCTTACCGGCTGCAACACCATCTGAATTTCGTATTAAGTATTACTCCAGAGAATATTTAGCTATCGTGAAGTATTATTTAGAAAAAATACATATCCTCACCTAGCATCACAGAATAACAGCCTAGAAGAAGCTGCCAGACAATAACACTAACAATTAAACAAAAACAGGCGGTTCAGCCGATATAGTCATTTATATAGCCCAATCGTAAACGTTTGAACTATTGCTATACGGAAGAACCGTCTTAGGGAACGGTTCTAACTTGATCTTAAAGGAATGAGGTATCCGTGGGGTTGTATTATTCCTTACGTACCTCACAGCCATTAGTTGAGAAGAGAACACTATTACCGAGCAATCCGCGTAGCTATTATTGACGTATCAGAATTCGCATAGACAAACTCTTTAACGGGCTTGAATTCGCTTATGGTATCCCTGGTTCAGTTGGCGGTACCATTTTTATGAACGCAAGGGCTTACGGTGGGAAAGTAAAAGATATTAATCTTGCCTACTTTTTGCTAATAAATAGTCTTATCGTATGAATTAATAAACTTAAACAAACAGGGAGCTTTAGTTAAATTTCCGATTATATCAGAAAAAAAGGCAGAATTTATTCTACACGTTTTGTAGATAAAATCTGCCTTTTTTTACAGTAACAATCTTTGAGAAAACAACCTTGTTTAAAAGCTACGGAGTTTATTTTTGTAAATATGTATCATATAGGTGATGAAGTGCATCCTCACCAGTCATTTCTAGAATCGTTTCGTCATTAAAAATAAGTGTTACATTTGTGAGGGCGCTATCAATTTTATTGTTGTTAATAGTGCATGTAACCTTTACTACGCCTGTTTCTGCTAGTTGTTTTTTCATCGTATCATCCCACGGTTGCTCAGAAAATAGTGGTGCTTGCCATGTGCCTCTCACATGAAGCTCACTTTTTTCGGCGTCATAATCCCAGCGTACGTCACGTAAAATAGTTTTAAATAGGTCATTAACCGTAAAAGATGTATCTTTGTAGTTAATGGCAATTGCTCGTACAGCATGTACATCACGACTAACTGCACTGGCTGCAGTTTCTGCTGCTGAGTTTATGTCTGAAACCGCGTCTTTAATTTCTGATAATCGATTACCACAGCCAGTTAGCAACGCGCAAAGACATGTTATACAAGCTACCTTTGTCATCCATCTCACAAGTAGTCCCTCCAGTATTGCAAGTTGATACTACTATAGTAACGAAAAGAAAACTATGAAAAAAGGGCATGAAGGCGGCAGATTGTGACGGTTTTGCAACGATGCGACCTCCACTTGAATGTCGAGAAATTGGAGTTTTAAAAATCTGAAAATTTAGTAAATTTTCCGAAGAAAGGGAGCGGTTTGTGATGAAGATTAATGATGAATTACTTGAGCGATTAGGAACTTATTTCGTGTACCATGCTGTTTACGAAAATTATGGCATTACCTTTGAGAATTTTGTGGAGCGTTGGTTACGAGGGATACTTGATGTATAAAAGAAGAAGAGTCGTGTTCAATACATGAACACGACTCCAATTGATTTATTTAAAATAATCTGTGATAAAATGGTTGGCTTCTTGCCAGTTATAAACACGTACGACATTGTCTGGAACAGCAAGGCGATTATACGGAGTGTCAAATAATACAACCGGTATTTTTAATTCCTCCGCAAGCATAACCGCATTATCATGCTTATCTTCAAAAAATGCATCAACACCATGGTTTTTTGCTACGGAAATTTTATCGTGACTACCGATGAGCTCGATATGATCATACGGAATAGATTGTGATTTAAACCAATTTACCGTAACATCTGATACATTCTCACCACGAGCAGAGATGTAATAAAGTTCGTAGTTTTCTTTCCACGTATTTAAAATATCTTTCGCATCTTTAGCTGCTTCAGATACTTCATACATATATGGCTCATTTTCTTTAAACCATGTATTAAATGCTACACGATCAACAGGGTGGGGAAATGCTGATAAAAAATCATATTCGCACACATCGTCGAGTGTAATATTTATATTGTATTGTTTATTGATATGTGGAATGAGAGTACTAGGACATGTCACTGTTCCATCGATATCAATACCAAAGCGAGGCTTTTTCATACTAGCACCTCCTTAGGCGTTCGCTTTTTCTGCTTCTTCAGCAGCACGTTTTTCTGCCATTTCAGCTGCTAATTTATCGATTTCTTTTTTCAACTCTTCTACCATTGTTTCTTCAGGCACTTTACGAACAGTTTTGCCCTTCATAAATAGTAAACCTTCACCACGAGCACCAGCAATACCAATATCGGCTTCACGTGCTTCACCAGGACCGTTTACCGCACAACCAAGAACAGCTACTTTTAATGGTACATTAAGTTTAGAAATATATTCTTCTACTTCATTGGCAATTGAAATTAGATCAATTTCGATACGACCACATGTTGGGCAAGAAATAAGTGTTGCCATATTAGAAGCAAGACCGAATGATTTTAATAGTTCACGTGCTACTTTAATCTCTTCAACAGGGTCTGCAGATAGTGAAATACGTAATGTATTACCGATACCTTTTGAAAGGATTGCGCCAAGGCCAGCCGCTGATTTTACTGTACCAGCAAATAATGTACCTGATTCAGTAATTCCTAAATGTAGAGGATAATCAAAGGCTTTAGACGCTTTTTCATAGGCCTCAATCGCTAAATTTACGTCTGATGCCTTCATGGATACGATAATATCGTGGAAGTCCAAGTCTTCCAAAATTTTAATATGGTGAAGAGCAGATTCTACCATACCGTCTGCAGTAGGGTAACCATATTTTTCTAAAATATGACGCTCTAATGAACCAGCGTTTACCCCGATACGGATTGGAATACCTTTAGCCTTAGCTGCATTAACAACAGCTTCAACTTTTTCCTTACGCCCGATATTACCTGGGTTAATACGAACTTTATCGATACCATTTTCAATTGCTTTTAATGCTAATTTATAGTCAAAGTGAATATCAGCTACTAATGGAATATTGATACGTTTTTTAATTTCCGCTATCGCATCAGCTGCACGTTCATCTGGTACTGCTACGCGAACGATTTGACAGCCTGCTTCCTCAAGACGAAGAATTTCTGCTACTGTTGCTTCGACATCATGTGTTTTTGTTGTACACATACTTTGAATGAATAATTCATTACTACCACCAATTGTTAAATTACCGACACGCACGGGACGTGTATTTGTACGGTGACAAATTTCACTCATTAACTTTCTCTCCTTTTCGGGCCATACTTTCGACCGTCACTGACATTTATTTTAGCAGTGTAAGAAAATAAGGACAAGGAAGAAACGTTAACTTTTCATTTTCCGCATTTGTTTTCAAATTCAAATGACAGCGGAAGCTTAATATTTTCACCAGGAACAAGAGCCTGTAATTGTAAGTGTGGATTTAATTCATAAAATAGTTGTAAGCGTTCAGGGAAGGTCATTGGTACTTTGGCGGGATGAAGTGCAAATAAACTGTGAATAGTATCGCCTTGAATAGTCTGTATAGTTATATAATTTGGCTCTCGCTGCTTCTCACAAAGGGCGTTTTCAGTTTCTTTCGGAAAAATGGCAGCAAGGTGTAATGAACCTTCTGTTAAATCTACTTTTACAACAAAAGCAAAAATAATAATGATAGCTGTTAACACAAAAGCACGCAAAAAATCCCCTCCTTTTCTACACTATATTTAGAAGAGAGGGGATTCATGCACATTATTTTTTGATTGGTTGTTTTGGATATTTTGTAATGGCTACGATTAGTAGAGTCACAGTTAAAAATAAAGAAAAAACAGAGATAATTGTACTGTTAATCGGTAGATAATCTGCTAGCATACTTATTAGAATTGCCCAAGTCATGGCAAACGTCGTAGTACGCCAAATGTGACGGTATTCACCGCGACGCTTCATGACTTTTAAAATCAGTAGACCTGCTACGGCATAGAGCGCAATTTGTGCAAAAATAAGCATCGTAGTAAAAACAAAAAGCATAATGAATGTCACGGGATACAATACCCATTTAACGTCTTCTATGTATTCAGTAATACCATTTAAACTATTCATATCAAATGCATCAACAGACATTCCAGCCGTAAAACGACCAAAAGAGAAAACTGTAACAACAGTAATTAGAAGAAAGGTATATTGAATGACCTTTCCGATCGGTAATAAACGATAGGCAGCAAGTTTTTTTGGATGAATTAAGCTATCGATAAATAGTTGTGAGTGTTTCATAAGCATATCTCCTCCAATCGCTATTCTACCATGTTCAACTTTGACAAGATATGAAATAAGAAATAATAACTGAGAATACGATAATGAAATGTTAATATTGTGTAAAGAAGTTAAAGGTTTTCTTTACTTTTTCTATACTATCATTTAAAGATTAGGAATAGAGAAGTAGAGATGTAGGAATTGGAGCGAATACAATTGACAATAGATTGGCAAAGCATACTGTTTCAATTTTTAGGCGGTTTAGGAGTCTTTTTATTTTCCATTAAATTTATGGGGGATGGGCTTCAAAAATCAGCAGATGATCGACTGCGTGAATGGTTGAATCGTTTTACAACAAATCCTTTAATGGGCGTGTTAGTGGGCATAATTGTGACGGTTTGTATCCAGTCGAGCTCTGCAACGACGGTGATTACGGTTGGGCTAGTGAGTGCAGGTTTTTTAACATTACGTCAAGCAATCGGTGTCATTATGGGGGCGAATATTGGAACGACCATAACCGCTTTTATTATTGGTATTAATATCGGCATATATTTTTATCCGTTATTGGCAATAGGTGCAGGGTTGTTATTTTTCTTTAAGAAAGCGACGTATCAGTATATCGGGCAAATATTGTTTGGCTTCGGGGGTTTATTTTTAGGTTTAGAGTTAATGAGTGCAAGCATGCAGTCACTTCATCAATTAGCGGACTTTGCATCATTAACCCTTCTTCTAAAGGATCTGCCCGTTGTAGGGATTTTTCTAGGGGCAGTTTTTACATTGCTTGTCCAAAGCTCAACAGCAACTGTCGGTGTGCTGCAGGGCTTATATGCTGAGCATTTGATTGGCTTAGATAGTGCTTTACCTATTTTATTTGGTGAAAATATAGGAACGACCATTACAGCAGTATTAGCTTCACTGGGTGCTTCTATATATGCTAAACGTGCAGCGGCGGCACATGTGCTATTTAATATTATAGGAACGATCATTTTCATGGTGTTCTTTACACCCTTTATGCATTACGTACAGTGGATTAGTGGGCTATTCCATTTAGAAGCGAAAATGCAAATAGCGATTGCGCACGGCTCTTTTAACATAATTAATATGATGATTCAGCTGCCATTCATCGGAGGGTTGGCTGCACTTGTCACAAAGCTAGTTCCAGGGCATGATGGAAATATTGATGTGACAACGAAGCATTTAGATCCATCATTCATTGATTCCTCTCCGGCGATTGCACTCGGGCAAGCGAAGGAGGAAGTGTTACGTATGGGGGAACATGCACTTCATGGTTTAGAAGAAACATTTTTATATATGAAAACAGGTGATGCTGCTCATATTCCTACAGTTTTACAATTAGAAGTAGCGCTCAATCATTTAGACAAGGAAATCACGAATTATTTAGTGATGGTGTCTAAGCAGCCACTTTCTCGAGCAGACTCAGTAAGACACCATACACTTCTAACAAATGTACGAGACATAGAACGTATTGGTGATCATTTTGAAAATATTTTAGAGCTTTTACAATATAAAGATCATCATGAGGTAAGTTTAAGTAAGTCAGCGCGACAAGATTTAATAGGCATGTTTAGCTTGGCGATTGAAGCTGTACGAAAGAGCATAGCGGCTCTGGATACAGCAAGTTTGAGCTTAGCGCAGGAAGTAACTGAGCTCGAAAGCTTGATAGATGATATGGAAGATAAGCTAAGACAAAAGCATATTGCGCGCTTAAATACGTACGAATGTAATGGAGCGGCGGGAATCGTCTATACGGATATCATTAGCAATTTAGAGCGTATAGGAGACCATGCTGTAAATATAGCTGACTCTATTTTAGGAATTAGACATTAGATCAATTGCGGCTTGGGGTAATTGTAGCTACTTTGCTTTCGCTACAGAAAACATTTGTAGCTGACGTTTCTCTTTCGCGCAGAAGACATGTGTAACTGAAGTTGCACTTACGATACAAATACATCTGCTGAATGAAAATAAATGAAACCTACAGCTTTGTAAATCCGTATGAAAGGCAATGCACGATAAAAGGAGAGAATTTTCATGGAAGTTGTTGGCTGGATCTTAGTGATTGCCTGCTTTATCATTTCATTTGTTGGATTGGTATACCCGATAATTCCAGGTGTGATTTTTTTAATCGGTGGTTTTTTAGTATATGGATTATTTTTTTCATTTGCGGAGCTAAGCTGGTTGTTCTGGGCGAGTGAAATTATATTTGTTGTCATTTTATTTGTTGCTGATTCTGTGGCCAATGCCTTTGGTATTAAAAAATTTGGTGGTTCAAATGCTGGTATGTGGGGTAGTACCATTGGTTTATTAATTGGTCCGTTCGTCATTCCGGTTGTAGGTATATTAGTTGGTCCATTTTTAGGAGCTGTGATTGGAGAATTAATCGTAGAGCGTCGTACATTTGGAGAGGCTGTGAAAAGCGGAGTTGGCTCACTTGTTGGCTTCTTAACATCAACACTGGCAAAAGCAGTTATTCAAATCGTTATGATTGTCGTGTTCTTTATAGCGATATAATTTCCTCTGTAGTTTAGCCATTTGGAAAACAGGGTAGTATAGTAATCGTATTGGCTTTTCAGTCAAAAGGCTGAAAATCTTCAATTTGAAGTATTTTTCGTTGAATGGTTTGACCAATTTTGATAATCTAAGGATGTATTAATTATTTCTTTACTTTAGGGAGGAACTTAACAATGGCTTACGAATTACCACAATTAACTTACGCTTATGACGCATTAGAACCACATATCGATGCAAAAACAATGGAAATTCACCATTCTAAACACCACAATACTTATGTAACAAACTTAAACGCAGCAGTAGAAGGCACTGAATTTGCTGAAAAAGACATTAACGATCTTATCGCAAACATTGATGCTCTTCCAGCTGACAAACAAACTGCTGTACGTAACAACGGTGGCGGACATGCTAACCACTCATTATTCTGGGAATTAATCGCTCCAGGCGGTTCAAAAACTCCAGTTGGCGAAGTTGCAAAAGCAATCGATGCTAAATTCGGTTCTTTCGATGCATTCAAAGAAGAATTTGCAAAAGCTGCTACAACTCGCTTCGGTTCAGGTTGGGCTTGGTTAATCGTTGATGGTGACTCAGTTGCTGTTACATCTACTCCAAACCAAGACTCTCCAGTTATGGAAGGTAAAACTCCAGTCCTAGGCTTAGACGTTTGGGAGCATGCTTACTACTTAAACTACCAAAACCGTCGTCCAGATTACATCGGTGCATTCTGGAACGTAGTAAACTGGGATGTAGTAGAAGCTAAATTCCAAGCTGCAAAATAATTAATGTTTAATAGAAGGCTATGTCAAAGGTGATTACTCACCGAGGCATAGCCTTTTTTGCTGGTTCTATAATCTTTGAGGTATTCAATACAATGAAAGGTAGAGTGAATGCTCCAAACGCCAACTGAAAAAATTGGCAGTCGGTTGGGTTAAAAGGGATGCGGTCGCCGGAAGGTTTGGAGTGCTTCGAATGGCCGTCATCCCCCTCAATCTTTAATATAAAAACTATTTTTCTAGCAATCGATAAAAAACAGCAACTTTTCATCTTAAAGTGCCGTCAAATAAATGATGTTTTCAAAACATAAATTCGCAAGTGCATGCTTTCCTGTCGTACCTTCAAATGGTATACTAAATATCGTGTGTATTTAAATTGTAATTAGATGAGGAGGGGAATACATATGCGCAAAGCACCGGGAAAAAATCGCGCGACGAGTGTTAAAGCAAAACATCACTCTAATTTAACATTTCGTATGAATGTCCTTTTCTTTGCTATATTTCTCGTATTTTCAATGCTAATTTTTAGACTTGGCTATATGCAAATCGTAAAAGGGGAAGATTATGTACGTGATTTAGAGCGTAAAGAGGAGGTAGCTGTCAATACAAGTGTGCCAAGGGGACGTATGTATGATCGATACGGTCGTATTTTAGTGGATAACCAACCAGAAAATGCCATTACGTATACAAAAATGTCGACGACAACAACAAAGGATATGCTAGACATAGCCGAAAAGCTGGCACAATTAATTGAGCAGCCAACGAACCGCGTTACATTACGTGACAAACAAGATTTTTGGATTATAAAAAATCATGACGCTGCCTATGCAAAAGTAACAGATAAAGAAAAAAAGAAAATTAGGGCACAAGAAGATGTAACTGAAAGTCAAATCAATGCACAGATAGATAAACTTGTTCGTGAACGAATCACAAACGAAGAATTATTGCAATTGACAGAAAAAGACTTAGAAGTACTAGCAATCTATCGAGAGATGGTATCAGGATACAATTTATCACCGCAAATTATTAAGAGTGAAAATGTATCTGCCGATGAATTTGCGCGTGTCTCTGAGCGTTTAACTCAATTACCAGGCGTTAACACAACAACTGACTGGAAGCGTTTGAAATTATCATCACTCGCTATTTTAGGACGCACAACAGTACCAGCAAAAGGGATTCCGAAAGAAAAGCTGAATTATTATTTAGCTCGTGATTATTCACGAAATGACCGTGTTGGTGAAAGTTATATTGAAGCGCAATATGAAGATTTACTGCAAGGGCAAAAATCAGTTGTTAAAAATATTACGAATAAAAAAGGGCAGGTAGTCGATACCATTACGACCTATGAAGGTGAGCCTGGTAAAGATTTAAAACTGACACTTGATAGTGAGCTACAATTAGAAACTGAAAAAATTGTTGAGCGTGAATTACTTAAGCTAAAATCACAAGGGGGTTCCCGTTTACTTGATCGTGCCTTTTTAGTAATGATGGACCCAAATACAGGCGATATTTTATCAATGGTTGGTAAGAAGATTGAGAAAAATCCTGAAACAGGGAAAAATGAAGTCGTCGATTATTCATATGGTACCTTTACAACAGCTTATGAGGCAGGGTCGGCAATTAAGGCAGCAACTCTCCTTACTGGTTATAATCAAGGGGTTGTTTCAATGGGTACTACAATGGGAGATGAACCTATTGTATTAGCTAGTACAAAAGCGAAAACTTCAATTTTTAACCGAAGTGGTTATATTCAAATGAATGACTTAATGGCTCTAGAGCGTTCGTCAAATGTTTATATGTTTAAAATTGCTATGCTTATTAATGGAACACCATATAGCTATGGGATGCCACTTCGTTTAAAAGAAGATACATTCCCTAAAATGCGTAATAATTATGCACAATTTGGCTTAGGTGTAAAAACAGGTATTGACTTGCCGAATGAATTTAGTGGTGTAGAGGGTCCATCTGGTCCAACGATGGGTGGTAAAACACTCGACTTAGCGATTGGACAATATGATACGTATACGCCATTACAATTAGCACAGTATATTTCAACTGTGGCAAATGGCGGCTATCGTATTCAGCCACATGTTGTGAAAGAGGTACGTGAGCCATCAAATGATGGGCAACAGTTAGGTCAATTAGTGACTGAAATAGGGCCAACAATTTTAAATCGTATCGATAATCCTATAGAAGAAATAAATTATGTGAAAAAAGGATTACGTCTAGTTTATACAGGTTCGAATGGTACTGCACGAGCTCAATTTGCAAATGCTCCATATACAGCGGCAGGGAAGACAGGAACAGCTGAGGTAGTGTATTTCGGACCGTTAAAAGAGTATTATGGTACGCAAACACTTACTTTTACACATGTTGGTTTTGCTCCTTATGAAAATCCTGAAATTGCTTATGCTGTTGTCATTCCATGGGCGACGACTAACACAGGTGCACATTTAACTAATAATAATGTTATTGCTCGAGAAGCTGTTGATAAATATTTTGAGTTAAAAGCAAAATATCAAGCTGAAAAAGTGACTGACAGTAATGTAAAACAACCAATTTTACCGGCTATTACAAAAGACAAAATTGGTGAAGATGAGCAAGAATAAGAGAAATCGCTAGTGCATATACATGCCTAGCGGTTTTTTTACAGTTTTAGAGTATTATTGAATACCCGCGAAAAAAACACGGTATGAAAGATCACCATTTTCATACCGTGTTTTATTTATTTTTATATAAAAGACCTATAATACAGATAATTGTTGAATAGCTATTTCAAATTGTTGTTTCGGTTTTAATCCATAAAGCTCTATATTATTACAGAAATAAGACTCTACCATAAAATCAACAGCTTCCTGTAGAGTATATTCACGATGTTCCATAATAAGTGTTAAATACGTTTTAAAGTAATCGGTATTTTGTACTTTTGTATGTTTAATCACAAAGTCAAACTCCTCTTAGATTATTTCCTGACACAATTGCTTATTATAGCATCTTTCCAAAAGGAAGCAAGTTTTTAAAGGAAAACGGCTATATGATCTGCATCGGTAAAAACGCCATGTTGTGTGGCATTACCGAAATGGCCGACAACGTGTCGGACCTCTTGCAGCCTAGGCACAAAAAATCTGGACGCATTATTTATCTGTGCGACAGCTACAATTGTAAATTCATCTTTACAATCATTTACAAAGCATTACATTCCTTTACGTCTCTTTTACGAACTGTTTATACGACTTCAACATTTAGTCATTATAGTAAAGATTGTAAGACAAATAACTATAAAAATGTTAATGACGGAGGCAAATGAGATGAAAAAGTGGAAGTACTTAACGATGACAGCGGTAATGGGTTCAGCATTAATGCTTGGTGCATGTGGTAGTGACTCTGCACAAAAGGGTAACAATGCAGAAACAAACGCACCGGCGAGCTCAGGACAAGACGCTGCAGACAAAAAACTGCAAGGGGCTGTAGCTGGGGATGGTTCATCAACAGTCGCACCAATTATTGAAGCAGTTGTTGAAGAATATGCAGGGACTCAACCGAATGTCAAAGTATCGGTAGGTGTTTCAGGTACAGGTGGTGGCTTTGAAAAATTCATCGCAGGTGAGACAGACTTTTCAAATGCATCTCGTCATATCAAAGATGAAGAGAAAGCAAAATTAGAGAAAGCAGGAATTGCTTTTACAGAGCTTCCTTTAGCATATGATGGCATCTCGGTTGTCGTGAACCCTGAAAATGATTGGGCGAAGGATCTAACAGTTGAGCAGTTAAAGAAAATTTGGGTTGAAGATGGGAAACCTAAAAAATGGTCTGATATTGATCCATCTTGGCCAGATGAAAAAATCGTCTACTATTCACCAGGTACTGACTCAGGGACGTACGATTACTTTGATGAAACGATTTTAGACGGTGCTGATCTAGCAAAATCAGCAACATTATCAGAGGATGATAACATGCTAGTTCAAGGTGTAGCAGGTGACAAAAACGCAATCGGCTTCTTTGGCTATGCTTACTACTTAGAAAATAAAGATAAATTAAGTATTGTGAAAGTAAACGGCATTGAGCCAACAAATAAAACAATTGAATCTGGTGAATACGCACCACTTTCACGACCACTATTTGTATATGTGAAAAATAGTGCTATGAAAGAAAACGAAGCGGCATATGATTTCATTAAATTTACACTTGAGCACGGGGGAGAAATGGCAGACGCTGTTGGTTATGTCAGTCTACCTGAAGATAAATACAGTGAAGCTTTAAAAACTTTAGAAGGCTTAAAATAAGTAGACATGCATAGAGGGAAAGAGATGTATGCTCTTTCCCTCTCTTATTTGAAAGGAGCACCCAATGGTTTCTCAAAAAGAAAACAAGACATCATCTGTGCAGCAATTAATTGCAAATTCGCGCAATCAAAAAACAAAGAAAATAGTGGAAAAAGCAATGCCAACTCTATTATTTTCTGCGGCACTTATCTCTATATTGACGACATTTGGCATTGTTTTCACCCTTATTTTTGAAACGTTTGAATTCTTTAAACGTGTTTCGATTACGGATTTCCTATTTGGTACACAATGGCTACCGTTTTCAGGAAAGGAACCATTATTTGGGATTTTACCTTTAATAGCTGGAACATTGAAAGTCACACTTATTGCAGTTGTCGTAGCAGTACCATTTGGCATTGCTTCTGCTATCTATTTAAGTGAATATGCAAGCGAAAAAATAAGACGTACGGTTAAGCCTATTTTAGAAGTGTTAGCAGGTGTGCCAACGATCGTTTATGGATTCTTCGCATTAACATTTGTAACGCCGATGTTGCAGCAAATTATTCCAGGGCTGAAACTTTTTAATGCGCTTAGTCCGGGGATTGTTGTAGGGATTATGATTCTACCAATGATTACATCGCTTTCAGAGGATGCGATGTCATCTGTCCCGAATAGTATGCGTGAGGGAGCTCTAGCTCTTGGAGCAACAAAGTTTGAAGTAGCTATAAAAGTAGTATTACCAGCTGCATTATCAGGCATTATTGCTTCAATTGTCCTCGCTATTTCCCGGGCAATTGGTGAAACGATGATCGTATCACTTGCTGGTGGCTCTACACCTAAATTCGATTTAGATGTGACAGACTCGATTCAAACGATGACTGCGTATATAGTACAAGTTGCAACAGGCGATGCTGGCTATGGTACGACAATTTATTATTCGATTTATTCAGTAGGATTCACATTATTTATCTTTACTTTAATGATGAATTTACTTGCTCAATATATTTCGAAACGCTTCAGGGAGGTTTACTAGCATGCGGTATATTGATGACACGGTCGTCATGAAACGAATGACAAAGCGTATTACATTCAATAAAGTTTGGAAGTTCTTTTTCTTCTTAGCAACGACTTTTGCATTAGTGACACTAGCTATTTTGCTTTATCGTATAGTAACACAAGGTGTCGGCTATTTATCAATCGACTTTTTAACAAATTTTGCTTCGCGTTTTGCAGATAAAGCGGGCATTAAGGCAGCTTTAATAGGTTCACTTTGGCTGATGGCAGTTGTTGCTCCGGTGTCGATTATTCTAGGTGTAGGAACTGCAATCTATTTAGAGGAATATGCAAAGAAAAATAGACTTAATGACTTTATTCGTATGAATATTTCTAACTTAGCAGGTGTACCTTCCATTGTTTTTGGTTTACTTGGGTTAACAATTTTCGTTCGAATGTTGGGACTAGGGAAAAGTGTTTTAGCAGCAGGATTAACAATGAGTTTATTAATTTTACCAGTGATTATTGTTGCGGCGCAGGAGGCGATTCGTGCAGTACCGAATGAACAGCGTGAAGCTTCTTACGGTATGGGTGCGACAAAATGGCAAACGATATTGCATGTTGTGCTACCAGCGGCCATTCCTGGAATTTTAACAGGAAGTATATTAGCGTTGTCTCGCGCGATTGGTGAAACAGCACCACTTGTTGTTATTGGGATTCCTGTTATTTTACAGTTTTTACCTAATGGTTTGTTAAGCCAATTCACAGCTTTACCAATGCAAATTTACGATTGGGCAAAACGTCCGCAAGAGGCATTTCAATATGTAGCGGCAGCCGGTATTTTAGTTCTTATGACAGTGCTTTTACTGATGAACTCTATTGCCATCTTTATTCGAAATAAATTCCAAAAACGTTATTAATGAGGTGACCTTATGGTACTGGGTATAAAAGAGGAAAAATCTGTTGTCAAATCGATTCATACGGCTACAAAGCCATCTGCTGATGTTGCCAAAAAAGTAGTATATGATACACGTAATTTAAATTTATGGTACGGTGATCATCATGGTTTAAAAGACATCAATTTAAGCATTTATGAAAATGAAGTAACAGCTATAATTGGGCCATCTGGCTGTGGGAAATCTACTTATTTAAAAACTTTAAATAGAATGGTAGAGCTTGTACCAAGTGTTCGAACTTCAGGGGAAATAGTATATCGTGAGCGCAATATTTTAGATAAAAGCTATGCTGTTGAAGAATTGCGCACTCGTGTAGGTATGGTATTCCAGAAGCCAAACCCATTCCCGAAGTCTATTTACGATAATATTGCTTATGGCCCACGTATCCACGGTATAAAAAATAAGAAGATTCTTGATGAGATTGTTGAAAAATCTTTACGCGGCGCGGCAATTTGGGATGAAGTAAAGGATCGCTTAAATCAAAATGCATATGGTTTATCAGGTGGTCAGCAACAACGAATCTGTATGGCGCGTTGTTTAGCGATTGAACCAGATGTTATTTTAATGGATGAACCAACATCTGCACTTGATCCGATTTCTACATTAAAAGTCGAGGAGCTTGTACAAGAGCTGAAAAAAGATTATTCAATTATTATCGTGACACATAATATGCAACAAGCAGCACGAATTTCAGATCGTACAGCATTTTTCCTAAGTGGAGAGGTTGTTGAATACGATAAAACAGACGTTATCTTCCAAACACCAGCAGATCAACGTACTGAAGATTATATTTCAGGCCGTTTCGGTTAAGGAGGAGCAGTAGATGGTAGTACGTGAACGTTTTGAACAGGAATTAAAAGAAGTCCAAGAACAATTTGTCGAGATAGCCAATAGTAGTATCAACGCTCTTAAAATAGCTTTTGAAGCATTATTAAATCAGGATTTAGAGACATCCTTGAAGATTCTTGAGGACGATTTAATCATCAATCGTCTTGAAGAAGAAATCAATGACCGTGTTATTTTAATGATTGCTAAGCAGCAGCCTGTAGCTACTGATTTACGTCGTCTCATGGTGCTTGTCAAAGCGGCATCTGATATGGAGAGAGTAGGGGACTATGCAGTGAATATTGCCAAAGAGACAATTCGAATTGGCAAAGAGCCGCTTATCTTTCCTACAACAAATTTGCAAACGATGTGTAACAAGACTGTAGAAATGCTAGAGAGTATTATCAAAGCTTTTACAGAGGAAGATACTGTTCATGCCAAGGAAATTGCTGAACTAGATGATTACGTCGATGATTTATATGGAGCGACAATTACGCTATTGATGCGCGCAGGAGCAGAAAATCCAGCACATATTTCTCAAATTACACACTTAACCTTTGTTTGCCGATTTTTAGAGCGCTCAGCTGACCATGCAACAAATATTGCTGAACACTTATTTTACTTAGTCAAAGGTAAACATTATGAATTAAATAATTAGTAAGGGAAGAGCCGATGATAGGCTCTTTTCTGTTTGCCGACATAAGAATAAAGTGTATATCAAACAAAGGTTGATTTTCACTTCGAGTTGGCGCTTTCCGCGGGCTTGGCTTTAACTACTTTCAGCAGGTGTTTGGACACCCGCTGAAAGTAGTTAAAGCCTCCGGCGGATGTCACGGAATCGGCTTTGTGCAGGCACAAAGCCGATTCCGGACGCAATTATGCCGAGGCATAATTGATCAATCTCCTCGTCGCTACGTTCCTGCGGGGCTTTCAGCGTAAGCTCATCCCGTAGGAGTCGCCACTCTCCTTGAAAATCAACAGTTCCTATCGAAAGTATGAGTAAACCTATTGAACCAAAATGGTATTATAACGATGATTAAAGTACTAAAAAGATCCAGCCTAAATTAGAATGGCATATGTTTGATTATTTTGCATTTTAAAAAAAGTCCCGCCCAAAAAAGCGAGCCGATTTCAATGCTCTTACAAAATACTGAATATTTTGGTCCCGTAATTAAATCTCTATAAACTATATTCAATTAGGAGTAACGTTTGTTTTGCAGTCTGATAAGAGCCAATTATAGGCTCTTTTTTTCATGGTGGAGGAATACAAACAGTTAAAGAAATTTTTGTAAATATGGTGGTCAATATAAATAAGGGTGATTCCATGCTACTAACTTTCCTGTGGGCAAGTGTCGAGCCGCTTTGTTAACACTCCGTTTTTGCACAAGTAATCAATGCTTTTGACGCTTCATTTTCGCACATAAAAACATTGCTGAAGTTTTGTTTTATCACTATAAATTAGTGTCATGCTAGAAGATACATACTAAGTGAAATAGTTGATTGGAGTGGAGGCTGGGCGACTCCTCGGGGATCAGCAATAGAGGAACGAAGGCTAAAACCATCACGTCCTGTGATAACGCCTTCGTGACCAGCATCGTGCTAGCCCGAGACCCTGCAGCGAAGCGAAGCGGCTCATCGGACGCCCCCAGGAAGCTCTGCTCTGTGCGAAAGCGAAGCGTCAGCAACAAAGCGCCCAGCCGGAACGGAAATCAACCACACGTTCTGCCAAAGAGCCATATTTTATTAATACAAAATAACGGCAACATTATTAATAAAAATAGCGTCAAAATACTGCAAACGTTATTGTATTGTCAAAAAATTATTTTGGTTATACTATAGACATTATCCGAAAAAAATGTGCTGAGGAGGTGCTGCTTCGTGAAAGACGCTGTAGAATCACTCTTAGAGAAATTTGCTCTGGAATTTACGTCAGAACAATGTGACTTTTTACGTTTTCTTTATGAAAACTTACATCTTGAGGAATTAAGTAACAAGGAACAACATTTTTTTATAGATTTTTTTTACAAGAGTGAAACCTTACGAAATATGGCAGCATTTGCACTTGAATTGGCAGATATCATGCATGAAATTTATGAAAATATACCAGCTGTTGAGCAAGCCGAACGATTGGCTAATGGAAAAGAGCAGCGCTTGTATTATGAGCGAAAGCGACAGGTAGCTAGGCGTCGAAAGCTTAATCGTCAAACAATAAAAAAAGGAAATATCCTATATGTTCCGTTTGATGAATATAAAAAAGAAACAGGTCCAATTATAATCTGCCTTGAGCAAACAACTGGTATGGCGGCATATTCTGAGCTTTGTAAAAGCATAATTTTACCGTTATTTATGAGCGCGCACCGTGAACGTCGAGATTTATATATCGTTCCATATGACTGTCAAGTTCATGTACATTTTCGATTTGAAGACGGGCATTTAAATTTATCCGATTTTAAGGATTTTATTGATTATAAGGCAAAGGGAGAAGCTGCGGTTCTGCCTGTGCTCCATTTTGTAAAGGGCTTGCTTCAAGAAAATCAACATTGTACAGAAGCGGATATTATTATTTTTACTGAAGGCACTCCAATTGATGGACAGCATCTCGTTGGAAAGCAAGCGAAGGCTGTACTTGAGGAAATGAAGCGTAAGTACCATGCTGAATTTTCGGTGATCGCTATGCATGAACATAATTTTAATGAGCAGCAATTTTGGTTTGCTAATAAGGCTTTTTTTGCGGATGATGCAATTCAATAAAAACGGAGCTGATCGTCATTGTTGATCGGCTCCTTTTCTGTGAATATACATAGTAGTTAGAGGAGAATGAAATTTGAATTCATTGAAATGGATATTACCTGATATTTCAACCCCAACGTGGATGGAAATTATTATTGCCGTTGCACTTTGTGTAATTGGTTGGCTTTTTCAGCAGTTTGTTATAAAGAAAGTTATTAATCGTACTGTTACATTTCTGAAAAATCGTCAGCGTAACTTTCAGGCAACAGTACTCGCGCAATTTAATAAAGCGATTCGCTATGCATTTATGTCTGCAGTGATTGTACTCAGCTTATCAATATTATTAGAAATCTTTTTATTTACACATGTAGCAACTAAAAATTTTGTATTGTCTATTATGGTCTTTTTTGCCTTCAAAGGCGTATACGATGTTTTAAATTATTATACAAAGCAGCCACTACCGTTGAATAACGATGAGGAACCAAATGTCCTGTTACCTTTTTTTCTTCGTATAGGAAAAGTGCTCATTATGATATTGGCGATGTTTACGATTGCTTCTTTCTGGGATTTTAATTTGAATGGCTTTTTAACCGGAATTGGCTTAACTGGTGTCGCGATTGCTTTTGGTATTCGAGATACACTAGCACATGTTTTTGGTGGGATGTCAGTCGCATTAGATAACCCATTTCAAATTGGCGATTGGATAGCAACGGAGGACCAAAAAATTGAAGGAACCATCGAAGATATTAATCTTCGAAGTACTTTAATTCAAACGGGGGATAAAGGACTTGTTTATGTACCTAACGCCTATTTGGTAAATCGACCGATCTATAATTTATCGAGACGAGAAAAACGAAAATGTGAGCAATTTTTATTTGTAGCTGCTGAAAATGAAGAGGAAAAACTACGAAGTGCTTTAAGTACCATTCAAAAAGAAATTTATTTGCATGCTCAAACAGAAAAAGAAATGATTCATGTATTTATAGATGAGTTTTATCCAACCTCTTATCGCGTCCTTGTGCGTTTCTATGTGACAACAAATGATACGGCAGAGATGCTAAATGTGCGACAAGATATTTTATTTGCTATCCGTCAAATTTTTCAAGAACTAAATATTATACTAGCAAATCCAGCTGAAGATGAATGGCTTCGTAATAAAAAATAAATTGAATTGTTAGTTTCTTTACTTTACAATGAATACATGTTATCAGCTTTGATGAAGAGTAGTAGCTATTATTATTTGTTATAGAGAGCTAGTGGTTGGTGGAAACTAGTACAGATAAATAGTGAATGGACTTCGGAGCTCTAATCCTGAATAAAGTAATAAAGTATGGATTAGCGTGCGCCTACGTTATAAGGTATAGAGAGGGTCTTTTAACTTTTTCAGTGGGTATCCAAACATCAGCTGAATGTAATTATGCCGGGGCATAATTGATGAAGACCAATGAAGGTGGCACCACGGCTTTTCCGTCCTTTTGTGATGGGAAGGCCTTTTTATATGCTTTGGCGAATGTTCAAAACCCGGACGCGATGTTTATGTAAGTGAAATGCTCACGAAGCGGTAGCGTCCATTAAGCCAATGCATAATTGATTAATTTTGGTGTAGAAGAGCAGAGCATAGAAAAGGAGAGAAAGAGAATGACAGTTGAGCTTAGAAAGTTTGCTATGAAGGCATTACAGGGTGATATGATGACGCCAATTTCCGTTTATCAATCACTTGAAGGGGAGCATAAGATGCTTTTCGAATCGTCTGCGAAGCATGAAGAAAGTGGGCGTTACTCGTTTATTGCCGTCAACCCAATTGCAGAACTTATTGGAGATAGGAATGGTTATTCTTTTTCCAAAGGTGGAGAAACAGAAAAATCGAGCACCAATGTATTAGTAAAATTACAGCAAGTAATGCCATTGCATAAGGCACAGTATCCGTTCGCCTTTTTTGGAGGAGCAATTGGATTCTTTGGTTATGAAACAGCATTTTATACAGAAAAAATAGGTGAATACTTGCAGGATGATTTAGAAATGCCGGATGTCCATATCTTTTTCTATGATACATTTATCGTTTTTGATCATTTAAAGCAAGAGATCACACTAGCGGCAATCGATTTATTTGAGGGAGGACGGTCTCTTGAAGCGATGGAATTGGCTATTTCTATGATGAAGGAGCAGCTATATGCTGGAACAACATTTGACGACACGACGTTTGGAGAGCTAGATTTCAGACCGATGATCGCCAAAGAAAATTTTGTAGCACTAGTTGAACGTGCAAAACAGCATATTCGGAAGGGTGATATTTTCCAAATTGTTTTATCACAACGCTTCACTTCACCATATACAGGAAATCCTTTCGCTTTATACCGTCAATTACGTACTTCTAATCCTTCACCTTATATGTTCTATATGGATTTCGGAACGTATACCATTTTAGGAACATCTCCTGAAAGTCTCGTTAAGGTGAAGGATCGAAACGTAACGACTAATCCTATTGCTGGTACGAAGCCAAGAGGTAAAACAGTGGAGCAGGATAATGCGATCGCAGAAGGTTTATTAAATGATGACAAAGAAATTGCTGAACATCGTATGCTAGTGGATTTAGGGCGTAATGATCTTGGACGTATTGCCAAAGTGGGTTCAGTGAAGCTGATAAAATATATGAGTATTGAGCGATATAAACATGTTATGCATATTGTATCAGAGGTTATCGGCGAATTACGTGATGATGTACATGTCTTGGATGTTCTTCGAGCTTGCTTACCTGCTGGTACAGTATCAGGTGCGCCGAAAATCCGCGCTATGCAGCTAATCAATGAGTTCGAGCCTGTGAAACGTGGTGTCTATGCAGGTGCAGTGGGTTATATTTCTGCTACAGGGGATATGGATTTAGCTCTAGCCATTCGAACAATGATCATAAAGGATCATCGTGCCCATGTGCAAGCAGGTGCTGGTATTGTTTACGATTCGGTGCCTTTGTCTGAATACGAGGAAACGCTAAATAAAGCTCGCGCGCTATTGGAGGTAAAAAAATGATTTTACTGATCGATAACTATGATTCATTCACATATAATTTATTTCAGCAAATACGAATGCTTCGGAAAGATGTAAAAGTAGTACGTAATGATGAAATAACAATTGAAGACATTCAGAAAATGCAACCTGAAGCCATTATTTTATCGCCTGGCCCAGGTACGCCAATTGATGCAGGAATAACAGTGGATGTTGTCAAAGAGCTTTATACGAAGTTTCCGATTTTGGGCATTTGTCTTGGGCACCAATCGATAGGGCAAGCATTTGGAGGAAACATAGTTCAAGCTAAAAATATAATGCATGGAAAATTATCAACAATTCAATATGAAAAAACAGGCTTATTTGCTCAGTTAGACGGTAAAATCGAAGTAATGCGTTATCATTCTCTCATCATTGAGCAAAGCACGTTGCATGAGGATTTTAATATTTTAGCAAAGTCCAGTGATGATGGTGAAATTATGGCGATTCAACATAAAGAATACCCACTCTTTGGGCTGCAATTTCAT
This sequence comes from Lysinibacillus sp. NPDC096212, assembly GCF_044763105.1. Classification (NCBI taxonomy): domain Bacteria; kingdom Bacillati; phylum Bacillota; class Bacilli; order Caryophanales; family Bacillaceae; genus Lysinibacillus; species Lysinibacillus sp. NPDC096212. Next base: position 83,373 of record NZ_JBIWFQ010000006.1, read on the forward strand.
CCAGAATCCATTGGGACAAAAGAGGGCATTATAATGATGCGAGCTTTCTTAGAACAAATTTCTTAATTTCTTAAATTAAAAAGGCTGTCATCAAAAATCAGTAGTTGTGATTATTTGATGACAGCCATTTTTATATGAAATAGGATGGTAATATTATTGCTTTTTCCCTGTAATCAATTTTGCAATTTCCTCTAAAGACATCGAAGAATTGACTTCGTAAGAGCCAATTTGTAAGCTTCGCGCGTATTTAGGGTTAGCAAGGAGCAGTTCCATTTCAACACTATTTTCGATGACGCCACCATTTTCAAGCTTTTGTGCCACAATAAATGGTTCCATACCGCTGTATATTTGGAGTGTCATAGTTGTATCTTTTGCCGGTGCATCTGCCGATTTATGATTTTCTTTAGTCGTTGTTTTAGGTGTATCTGTCTTCTGATTAGTTTCCTTTGAAGCTTGCTTAGCTTGTTCCTTTAACAATGCAATTTCTTTATTTGCCTGTTCGAGCTTTTTTTGCAACTCCTCTACATTTTCTGTATTTGGGGAAGTTTTAGTTGGAAGACCGATATTAAGATCGAAACGCGCAGCTAAAGCAAGCAAAGCTCCGACAAGAAAAAGCGCAATGCCAAATGCACGGATAGCGGACATATTCATGAATTACCGACCTCCGTTTGCAATTACTTGGCGGACTTGCTCTTCAGTTAAATTTGAACGAATACTGATATCTGCTACAGAAAGACCTTGCTTATTTAGTTCAAGCACCTGACTTACAATAATTTGATGTATAGGTTTCGTTTTTGGAGCAGCTTGTCCTGTTTTCGATGCCTGAGCAGCCTGTTGAACAGCTTGCATAACTTGTTGAACCTTTGGATCTGATATAGCGTTATTTTGCGCTGACGGTGATTTAACCTGAAACTCTGGCTCTAATAACAGCTCTTCCTCAACAATTTTCAGACGACGTTTTAAATTATTTGTTTCTTGAAAAATAGAGATGGATAGCTCCTCTACATCTTGTTCGACCTTTTTCGCGCTATTTTTGAAAAAGAACGAAGTAATAATTAGGAGAATCCCTACAATCATAAGTATGATGGATAAATCCAATAGTTTCACCTCATTAAGTATGTAATTATAAGGTATTTTACCATATGCAAACTTAATATGAAATGAAGGTAGATTTTTTTTTGTTTTATGTTATAATAGGTTAGTCGTATAAATCATGCTCAAAATTTAAATTCTTGATATAGAGTGGGAGGGTTAATAATGCGCGTAAACATTACTTTAGCTTGCACAGATTGCGGCGAACGTAACTACATTTCTAAAAAGAACAAGCGTAACAATCCAGAGCGTCTTGAACTTAAAAAATATTGCTCTCGCGAGAAGAAATACACTCTTCACCGTGAAACTAAGTAATCGCTCATTAAGCCAAAACCACTTGTGGTTTTGGCTTTCTACATTTTAGGAGGTAGCTTAGCATGGATAAAACAACTTTACGGAACGAGGTAAAGGAAGCTCTTGCGAAAATGAGCGAAGTAGCTTACCACGATCAATCAAATGCTGTAGTTAAAAAAGTGCTACAGGAACCATATATAATAGAAGCAACTACAATTGGCATTACCATTTCCAATAAGCCAGAAGTCGACACAATTCAATTAATAGAAGAACTATGGCAACTTGGTAAAAAAGTCGCTGTGCCTAAATGCAACTCAAAAACAAGAGAAATGTTATTTTACGCCATTGACTCGTTTGCCCAGCTAGAAACTGTTTATATGCATTTGCGTGAGCCAATTCCAGAGAAGTGTGAGTTTGTTGACGCAAATGAAATGGACGTCATACTTGTTCCAGGAGTTGTTTTTGATAAGTTCGGCTATCGAATAGGCTATGGCGGTGGTTATTATGATCGCTATGTATTAAACTATAAAAAGGGTAAGCTCATGTCTCTGCTATTTAATGAGCAGCTATATGAACGAGTACCTACAGAAGTGCACGATTGCCCAGTAGATATCATTGTGACACCGACAAAGCGTATTGACTGTGTAACACAACGAGGAGCGAACTAAAATGGACAAAATGTTAGATATTTATGAATTATTAAAAACATATGGCACTTATATTTACACACGAGATCCCATTGGTGATTTGATGTTAATGGAGGATGAAATTCGCGAGTTGTATAAAGCGAATGTACTAGATATTAAAGATTACCAAATGGCATTATTACTAATTCGACAAGAAACAACAAAGCTTCGCATGAAGGAAAATAATCAGTAATGTTTTAAATATAATTCATTTGTGGTATTGTAAAGATAATGTAACATGTATGTAATATTCTTAAAAAAACAGTGGTTTTCCACTGTTTTTATGATTTACGAAACTTTTTACAAACGAAAACGTATATATTACTATCCGGCCCATGTACGAACAAGGAGCACAGTTTTTCCAAAAATATATCTATTGATTATCTGTAAAAAATGGATTAAGATATATTTTGTTTCAGTAACAAATTGTTAAAAATATTATTTTTTTGTAAGAAAGTAGGGAGGATGTTAGGGATGAAATCAATAAAGTGGCCTAAACATTCATTTATGATACTAGCAATTGTAGCAACTTGGATAAAAACGGTCATTGTTTATCACACAAGCTTTGAGATGAAAATCGAAAATGCGATGCAACAATTTATTTTGTTTATTAATCCATTAAGCTTCGTACTATTTGCTTATGGTATATCATTATTCTTTAAATCGCCAAAAGTTAAAAGTCGTTATATAATAACTGTCAGTGTTATTATGTCAATCGTCTTATATGGGAATGTCGCGTTCTATCGTTTCTACAACGACTTTATTACATTACCGGTATTATTCCAAACAAATAACTTTGGTGATTTAGGAACTTCAGTAGCAGCGATTGTTAGCCCTTGGGATTTATTATATTTCGTTGACGTACTTATTCTAATTTTAGCTAATAAATATTTGCCTATGATGAAAAATGCAGTAAAAGTAAACGTGGAATTCCGTCGTGCGTACTTCGTATTAGCGATTGCTGTGTCGTTCTTAAACTTAGGATTAGCTGAAACAGAGCGTCCACAATTGTTAACACGTAGCTTTGATCGTGAATTACTTGTAAAAAACATCGGTACTTATAACTACCATTTATATGACATTTATATTCAATCAAAATCTTCTGCTCAACGTGCATTAGCGGATGGCAGTGAATTAGTAGAAGTGAACAACTATATTCGTTCTAATCAAGCAGCAGTTAACCCTCAAATGTTTGGTAAATACAAGGGTCGTAATTTGATTGTTGTATCAATGGAATCTTTACAAAACTTTGTGATTAATAACCAAATGGATGGTCATGAAATTACACCATTCTTAAACTCTTTAACAAAAGATAAAGATACGTATTATTTCAGTAACTTCTATCACCAAACTGGATTAGGGAAAACTTCTGACTCAGAGTTTATTACAGAAAACTCATTGTTCGGCTTAGGTCGAGGTGCGGTATTCTTCACGCACGGTGGAAATACGTATAACTCAATGGCTGAGCGCCTTGGAGATAATGGCTACTTTACAAATGTCATGCACCCGAATAATAAATCATTCTGGAACCGTGACATGATGTATCAATCATTACACATTAATAAATTCTATGACATAGACTCATATAAGATTGGCGAAGGGCAAGCTGTTAACTGGGGTATGAAAGATGTCCCATTCCTAGAGCAATCCGCAGCCTTAATGAAAGATATGCCACAGCCATTCTATTCTCGACTAATTACTTTAACGAACCACTATCCATTCACATTGGACCCAGAAGATGTAATGATTCCTGAATATACGTCAAACTCAGGTACATTAAATCGTTATTTCCAAACAGTTCGTTATATGGATGAAGCTCTTAAAGACTTCTTCCAAGGTTTAAAAGATCAAGGTGTATATGATAACTCTATTATTGTAATGTATGGTGACCATTACGGTATTTCAGAAAACCATAACAAAGCGATGGCTCAATATTTAGGAAAAGAAAGCATTACACCATTTGATAATGCACTGCTACAAGAAGTACCGTTATTCATCCATATCCCTGGATCAGGTGACGGTAAAGAAATGACAGAGGTTTCTGGACAAATGGATTTACGTCCAACAATTTTACACCTTCTTGGTGTTGAAACTTCAAAAGATATGCAGCTTGGTGCAGACCTATTCTCACCAGAGCATGAAGACTTCGTTATTTTCCGCGACGGTCGTTTTGTAACAGATAAATATGTATATGCTGGTGAAGCTTGTTATGACAAAGCAACTGGCGAAGAAATTGATGGTGAGCCATGTCAGCCATACGCTGATCGAGCTACGAAAGAACTTGAGAATTCGGATACCATCATTAACGGTGATTTACTCCGCTTCTATGACCAAAAGACAGGTAACTTGAAGCAAGGGGTAGCCAAGTAACAAAAAGTGAGATCTCATTTAATGGATGGCACTGAAAAAGTCCATATCTCTCACATTGCGAGGTATTCAACGATTAAATCGTTGAATACCTCGCTTTTTTCATTTGGCACTGTGACTCTACTGTTGTTTTCCGAAGCATTCCGCTCGCTTTCCGCGGGCGAGCGCCGAGCCTCCTCCTACGCTTCGCTTCGTGCGGGGTCTCGTCTGTCACGCTTTCCCGCAGGAGTCGAGCGATGCTTCTCCAAACAACGCAATGTATCATACTATTATTTTAGTCACGCTTCCTTTGTGAAGGATCAATTAGCTTACTGTAAGGGAGTCATTTCAGTCATTGAAAAGGAACCACAAATTGCACAAATACCGGCTGTCAAAGAGAAGTTGAATGTCTTAAAAGAAGTCGTAGAAGATTTTCAAGAACATCTAAATTACTTTTCTGATGCGGATGCTCGAAAAGGGCATAAGACGGTGGAATCTTCTTTCTTTGGGTACAAGACACATATCGCGATGAGTGATGAACGTATTATTACAGCGGCTGTCCATTACAACAGGTGAAAAAAGCGATGGAAATATCTTCAAGAATTAATTGAAAAAAGCACACAAGCAGGTATGAAAATTAATACAGTTATTGGAGACGCAGCTTACTCTGAAAAGGCAAATATCGAATATACTAAAGAAGAGAAAATCGCCCTTGTGGCAAAGTTGAATCCTATTCTTACACAAGGACCACGAAAAGAAGAAGACAAGTTTGAGTTTAATAAAGATGCTGGAATGTTTGTTTGTAAGGCCAGCCATCTCGCGACAAGAAAAACACGTACGGGTAAAAAAGGAACGAGTAAGAGTTGAAGTCAGACATATTATTTTGATATTGAAAAATGCAAGTATGTCCAATGAGAGAGGGCTGTTATAAAGAAGGCGCAAAAAGTAAAACGTATTCTGTCACAATTAAGTCGGATACACATGCCGAACAAGAGGCATTTCAAAATACAAAAGCTTTTAAGCAATTAGCCGCAAATCGCTACAAAGTAGAAGCGAAGAATAGTGAAATTAAAACGATAGAAAAAGAGCAGCCTCGAATGGAGGCTGCTCTTTTTTCTGTCTAAATTTTAGTGTAATTTTGGTGGATATCCGCTATTAATAACAGTCATAATTACGAACCAACCGAATACTGCAGCACTTAATAAGTTGAAAACAACGCTTAAAAGATTCTTTTCTTTAAGTGCTTGGAATGTACCAACTACAGCTAAAATAGCAACTAGACCAAAAATAACCATTAATAAGTTCATTAGAAATTGACACTCCTTTCGACATCAGAAAATGAATGTCGTAAACAATATTCCTCCTTAATTGTAAACGTTCTACCTGTTTTTGTCGAGAACTAATATAGACTAAACTATGAACATTTATCGTCAAATTGTGGCAAAGGCTGTATAATTGAAATAGAGGTGATAACAATGATAAACGTACGAAGTTATTCACTTGGACCCGTCCAAACGAATTGTTATATCGTATCGAATAAAAACAAGGAATGCTTAATATTTGATCCAGGAGAAGAAGCAGATCGCATCATCAAGGCTATTCGCAGTAACAATCTAAAACCACTAGCCATCTTTTTAACACATGCACATTTCGACCATATCGGTGCCGTGGATGCCGTCCGAGAGGCTTTTAATGTTCCAGTATGGATTCATGAAAAAGAAGTAAGCTGGTTAGGAGATCCAACAAAAAATGGCTCTAGTAAATACGCAGCATTACCAGATTATACTGTTGGTGCCCCAGCTGAAGATAATATTATTAAAAAAGAACAGCTATTTGAAATAAGTGATTTTTATTTTAAAGCTACTTTTACGCCAGGACATTCACCAGGTAGTATTTCATATATATTTGAAAATGATGGCTTCGCTATTGTTGGAGATACACTATTTGAACAAAGTGTAGGTCGTACAGATTTACTTGGAGGCTCGACAAAAACATTACTTACATCCATTCATGATAAGCTATTGACACTACCTGAGGATACTATTATCTACCCTGGGCATGGCAATTATACAACGGTCGGTGCAGAAATGGAGACAAATCCTTTCTTGAATGGTTTTTAAGGTTAGGCGATAGTTAAAAATGGCTCTTCGTCATAGCGTGGGTTGATTTCCGTTTTAAAGCCTCCGGACGCAATTATGCCGAGGCATAATTGATTAAATTAAAGCCTAAATTAACTTCATAAAATACAAAAATCCCCCTTGCAATTCGTTGGATAGATAAAATAACCAAAATCTAACCATGTAATTGCAAAGGGGGATTTTACTATGTCTTGATATATGATCATGCATTTGGTGAATAAGTTTACATAAAAAAAGCATGTCTCACTTTTGGTGAGACACGCGTTTTTCTTTGTATTAATGACCGCCACCAGGTACGTGAATAAATGTTGTATAGTACGTGAAGCCAGCAAAGAACACAGTTAAATATGCTCCGAAAATGTACATGTACATACGTTCTGAAAGGTTTAAGAAGCCTAATAATAAGAATAAACCTGTATTACCTACGAATAATAGCGATACTTCGTTCATACCACCAAGGTAGAACATGACTGCAAAAATACCTGTCCAGAATGCCATAACTTTATACATATTATCCATGAAGATTTCCCCTCCTTTTGCCCACGACACAATAATCTCTTACTCATTATAAATGATATGAAAGGTATCTGTAAACTGGAACTTCTTCTTCTTTGTGACAAACAATTGGATATTTAAAAATTAACTATCAATTTCTGTCACTTTTATTTCATACTTACATAAATCGCAATTATGTATCATGCTATCAAATTGTACAAATTCATTGCTTGCATATAAAGCATCAACCTGTCCCTTTAAATAGGATTCATGTAAAGAACAAACAATTTCTGAATGGGTAGAAAGCTGCTCCTGGAATGGACAATTATAAATGGAGAAAGTCACACTTTTACCATGCTCTGTTTGTTGTACATGCGGAATATAGCCAATTAATGCTGCATTGTCAGTTAATAGTTGAAGCTTTTGTTCGAAGGAAAGGGTATTATTTAATTGTAACTCAGCATTTACATAATTCTTCATTTGTTGGTAGCCGTCTTGGTAGCTTATATCCTTGCATTTTTCTAATGCAGATGGTCCGAATTCTTGAATTAATTGGATTGTCCATTTTAATAGTCGATCTTCATCACGTCTCGGGAACGTTAATGATACACCTTTATCTGAGGCCTTATAAACACGCCCGGGTCTACCACCTTTCCCAGTTTTGGCAAAATCAGCTGTAATTATATTAATTTCTGAGAGTTTTGTTAAATGTAGACGTGCAACATTTGGATGGATGCCGAATCTATCAGCGATATTTTGGACCGTTACAGTTTTCTTCTCTTGCAGAATGTACTCATAAATAGAGTATCTAGTTTCATCGGCCAATGTACTAGTAATTTTTAATGGATTGATCATTTGCTTCACCTCTATGTATTTTTTGAAATTTTAGCTGTTCTACCAAGTGTAGGAAAAAAATCATGTTAATTCTATTATATTGCATTATTGAAAAAGATACAGTTCCTTTAGACATAAATATTAACTTTTTCATAAGATTATGTTCATATTTAGTGGAAATTTGCATGTTATCCACATTTTTATAGCAAAAAACATGTTTGGCAGGAAATTTTATAGCAAATTATTATTTTAAGAAAAGGGCTTTTCTCGTGATCGTTTCCTATCTATACTAGGAAATAACGAATAGAGCGGTCATATTCGAATGAACCAGAAGAGGGGTGCGAATATGCAAAATTTTGAAACGGTTGTTGAGCAAAAATGTGAGCAACTTTTACTAAAAGCCTACCATTTCGATGCATCAGATTTATTATTAGTTCCAGAACGTGAACAATATCGTATTTATTTTCGAAAATATGATAAGCTACTCCAAGCAGGTGAATTACCAAACGGGCTTGCGGAACGAATGATTTCCTTTTATAAATTTTTAGCGGCATTAGATATTAGCGAGCGACGCAAACCCCAAAGCGGCTCCTTCCAAAAAGCTATGGAACAAGATCAATATGCCTTTCGTGTTTCTACACTTCCCTCAGTATTTTTAAAAGAAAGCCTAATTATCCGGCTACTTTTACAAAATCATGCATTCCCACTTACTTCCTTATCCTATTCCAAATATGTAGCAGAGTTGTTAATGGAACTAGTGAAACATCAACAAGGACTTTTATGTTTCACAGGTGCAACTGATTTTGTCATAAGAGTACAAGTAAATTAGTCAATAAAATTCTAAATTGGTTATGATGATTTTAGGTCGCCCTTTTTTATGTTTTTTGCTTGTTGGAGGGCGATCTTCGTAACGATACTCAATTTTTCGTATAAAGCGTTGTACGAATTCACTTTTTTCATCTTGATTTAACTGTGTAAAACAATTATTGAATGTGACTACAACATTCTTTATAGCATCTATATCAACTTTTTCGGGCTCTTCATAATCATCTAATTGTTTCTGTAGTTTATTGAGGACAATTTTAGTATCATGCATAAGTTCTTCAAATTCAGCGTCGTCGATATGGTCAGCAGCCCATCCACGTTGATACTTCAATCTTTGTTGTTCTACTTGTTTGATTTGCTGTATAATTTCTTCTGTTTCGATATGGTGGACTGGCTCAGGCGCTTCTAAATCAGTGAAATTAATATTTTTCAAGTATTCTGTAAGTCCCTCGATAAAATATCTTTCGCCAGGTCTTTTTTGAGCCCGTTTATTTTTTGAACAGTAATTACATCTATAAGTGTAACCAACTCTTTCTGAACCGTTAGCGCGTTTTCTTATAAATCTTGTAGCCACTAATCTATGCCCGCATTCATCATTAGGACAAACTAAAATGCCACTGAAAATACCTGTGCTTTCAATATCTTTTCTAAATTGCTTCCCTCTATCATCAAGCATCTTTTGTAATCGTAGGAAACGCTCTTTTGTAATATAACCTTCGTGTGTGCCTTCTCGTATCTCTCCTTTTCGCCTTGATGCTCCATATAATGCGGGATTTCTTGCTATGCGTAATACCGCATTAGCACTCCAGCCTCTACTCTGATCTATGACTTTGTAATGGTTACTTATGCTATTGTAAGAGCATCCAACTTCTAATTTATTTATAATATCAATCACGTATTTACCTTTGTCATTTTTCACTAATTTATCATCTTTATCTACATCGTACCCGTATGGTGGTTGACCTGACCATTCACCATCTGCTGCTTTTTCATCTAATGCCATGATAATCCTTTCTGACAAATTTTCCGTCTCCCATTGGGCTAATAGAGCAACGAGTCCAATGAACATTCTGCCCATCGCTGTGGTTGTATCGTAAACTTCAGTGGCAGAACGGAATTTACAATTGTACTCTTCTAGTAAGTCGAGCATCTGATGTAAATCACGTACAGAACGGGTGAAACGATCAAGTCGATACACTAAAATAATACTGATTTTTTGTTGTTTAATATCTTCTAATAGCAGTTGTAATTTTGGTCTTTTAGTATCTTTTGCTGATACACCCTCATCTACATAAAATTTATAATCTGACCAACCTTGAGCTTTACAATATGCTACTAAACTTTCTTTTTGCGCTGCAATAGAATAACCTTCATTAGCTTGTTCAAGTGTACTCACTCGTACATATAAACCTACTACCATATTTCTCACCTCTTTGTATATAAGAAAAGAGCAAGACGGATGAGTCTGCTCTTAACTTTTTAATTTCAAAACGTTTTGTAATTAAAGTAGCATTTCGTAACTTATTGCTTTACCAATAATTCGTGCTGGGTTATTTTCGTCAACGATATAAGGAGCGTATTTAGGATTCTCCGGCATTAAGAAAACGGTATCACCTTGTTTTTTAACTCTTTTAAGTGTTGCTTCTTCGTCACCGTTTACTAGTACAGCTGCAATTTCACCATTTTCGACATCTGGTTGAACTCGTAAAAGAACGATTGCGCCATCAGGTATTGTTGGCTCCATACTGTCACCCTTAGCTTGTAATGCAAAGACATCTCCACTTGGTAAACTATCTGCTGGTTTATAAATATAGTTTTCTATATTCTCTTTAGCTAAAATAGGTTCACCACAAGCTATTTTTCCTAGAATAGGAACAGCAACTTTTTCTTCGCTTACAATATTATTGTTTTTAATATCAGGTCCAAAAAGTAACTCTATCACATCTACTTCTAATACTTCAGCAAACTTCGGTATCTCTTCCATAGATATTTTACGGATACCCTTATAATATCTTGTAATGGTACTTCTATCTGTTCCCATCCTTCGTGCGAGTTCAGCACCGCTGATTCCTTTTTCTTCTGCAATTTTCTCTATTCTCTTAGCTACTTCTATGGATTTCAATTAATAGCACCTCCTTTATAAATATACTATCACGTTTCCTTATAGGAAACAATAGGAGGAATTAAGTATTGTTTTTAATCTATTAATATATTTTTGTTGACTGAATGGAAACATCGGTGCTATTATTTGGTTAACAAATGTTGGAGGTGAAAATATGAAATTCAACCATAATCGTTTAAAAGCTGAAAGAGTCGCACGAGGTTTGACAGTACAAGAAATGGGCGAAGTTTTGGGTGTATCAAAAGGGACGTATTCAAAAAAAGAAAACGGAAAATTACCAATTGATGTTGATGAATTTTCTTTAATTACAAATAAGTTTGGAATTGAACGAGAAAATATTGTGATTTTTTTTACTATTAATGTTGCCGAAATGGAAACGAATGAGAGAATTTGTGTATAGAATGGTGCCGAAATGTCAATATAGGGAACTGAACTAGATTAAAAGTAAAGTGCGCTGTGATACCGAGCCAATGACGGTATAGTATTCGGACTTATAGCTTATGTGACGGTAGCAACGTTAAAAATCGAAAGAAGGAGATGATTAAAAATACAACCAGTTAAACCACCGGAGATTCCGCCAGACACATACAAACGTATGAAAGAGTTTTTCATGCAGACATCAATACCTCGTATATTAGCAGAACAAGCGAAACAAAAAGAAAAGGTGGTGAACTAAATGAAAATCAAAGTAGCAGAGTGGAATGCAATGTCGGATAAGGATAAACAGGCTGCTTTAAATAAACGAGTGGGAGGTTAATACAATGAAAATTAAACCAGTACCAGTTGAATTAGTTGGTCAAGTTTTAACAAACGTTGTTAGCCCACTGTATGAATTACACCAAATTGCTTGCGAATTACCTTTAAACGTTCTGTCAGATGTTAAACAGCGTATAGGTGACTGGCTAGCAAGTGGTGGGAAAGAAACTGATCCATACATTAAGCAACAAGTCGCGTATGCTCAGAAAGTTTATGTAGCTTTAAAAGGTGGTGAGATAGGATGAGAAACACATTAGGTGATTTAAACAATCATTTGTTTACACAGCTCGAGCGATTGAGTGATGAAGATTTAGATGGTGACAAATTGGCAGAGGAAATCGAAAGAGCGAAGGCTGTTACAAGCGTGGCAAATCAAATTATTTCAAATGGCACATTAGTTTTACAAGCTCAAAAGTTTCATACTGAGTACAAATCAAAAGATCTTCACAAACCAAAAATGTTGGAAGGGTGAGGTTATTGCGACATACCTGGACGCATGAGCAAAAAGAATTTTTACGTGAGCATTATCCGTCAAATAGTCAAAACGATTTATTGGTTTTATTCAATCAACATTTTCAATTAAATATCAATCTTAGACAATTAACAGCTTGCTTAAAAAATCACAATATTACTAGTGGTCGTACTGGATATTTTGAGAAAGGCAGTTCACCTGCTAATAAGGGTAAAAAATTTCCTGGTCAAATAAATAAAACATCGTTTAAAAAAGGTAACAAACCAAAGAACTACAAACCTGTAGGTACTGAGCGTATTGACCGTGATGGCTATGTATTGATTAAAGTTTCTGACACGGGTGCTTGGCATCATCGTTGGAGACATAAGCACAAAGTGATATGGGAAAAAGTAAATGGACCGATACCAAAAGGTCATGTGTTGATTTTTCTTGATCGAAACAAACTTAATATTTCGATTGAAAATTTGCAGTTAATTACTCAAGCACAATTAGCTAGGATGAATCAAAATAAATTATTCCAACAGGATCCTGAGCTCACTAAAACGGGATTAATTATTGCTGATATTTACGGCAAAATGGGAGCTCTTAAACGAAAGGAGAAGACAAAATGAAATCAACAGGTATTGTACGCAAAGTAGATGATTTAGGTCGTGTGGTTATTCCAATCGAGTTACGCAGAACATTAGGAATTGGAGAAAAGGATTCTTTAGAAATCTTTATCGATGGTGATCGAATTATTCTCAAAAAATACATGGCTAACATGACGTGTGCTGTTACTGGTGAAGTCTCAGACAATAATATCAGTTTACTAGGTGGCAAATTAGTTCTAAGTCCAGATGGTGCCCAAAAATTAATTGCTGAAATTGAGCAATCCAAGTAGGTGAAGAACATGAACGATTGTCTTTTAGAAGTCCTAGGCGATTACTTTGTAGCTAACAATCTAGTAAACAAAGGTTGGGAGTTTCATGAGTTTGTAACCGAATGGCAACGAGGAACTATAGTGATGGCAAAAAAATAAGAGCCCTATACCGCTGCAACGGTTCGAGCTCCGATATTAAAAATTATACAGTCAATATATCACGAAATGAGGTAAAAATAGTGGAAATTAAATTCATTCAATTAAACTTGCAGAATTTTAAAAGCCACAAGGATCTCGAAGTTAAGTTTGGCGACCTGACTAAGATCCTTGCGGATAATACAAAAGGTAAAAGCTCCATTGGTGAAGCTGTTACATGGCTATTATACGGCTTCGGTTTATTAGGTGGCAAATTAGAACCATCACCGAAAACGTATCAGGCAGATAATACGTTAGTAACACTACATTTAAGCGTTGATGGAGAAGATTTACTACTGAGTCGTGAAATCGATAAAGGGAGCAATAAGTTCTATGTTAATGAAGTTCCCTCAAAAGCTACCGAATTTAAAGAGGTTGTAGAGAAGCTATTTGACAAACATTTATTTTTGTCATTGTTTAGTCCAAATTACTTTTTCACATTTAATTGGAAACAGCAGCGTCAAATGATCTTAAAATACACGACTGCACCTGCAAATAAAGAGGTATTAAAAGAGCTGCCTAAGCCACAATCAGACAAGTTATCAGTGTTGGTTAAAAAGTACTCTTTGAGAGATTTGGGAGAGATTCACAAAAAAAATAAGAACAAATTAAATGAACAATATATCGCTGCTAAGAGTCGCACAAAGACGTTACGAGAGCAGTTAGAACAAAATGCTCCAACAGTTCCATTAGACTCGCTAAATGTGGAATTGAAACAGCTTGTTAAAGAACGAAACGCTATAGAAGAAGTGACAGATAAGGCACAGGATACAAATGGCCGAATAAACAGGCTTCATAGCAAAATTCATGTTTTGACAACAGAGCGTGATCATATCAAAGAAACCTTTAATCAGCTCAAAAGCGAACCAATACAAGATACTTGCCGTGTTTGTCACCAAACGTTACAAGATGAAGCTATCAATGCTGTAGAGGTAGATAAAGAGCAACGTATTCAACAAGTAAAGTTGAAATTCCAAGAAGTTGTAGATGAACGAAAGGCGTTGGAGGAAGAACTTAAAACACTTGAATATGTGGATGTATCGGAGCAATTGGAAAAAGCACGTTTACTTCAAGCGAAGATAAATCCAATAGAATACGAGATTTCTAAGCATAAACAGTATAAGGGCTTAGAGGAACAAGTTATTGCTGCAGAAGCAAATGAAAAAGAAACACTTGAATCACTTAATGAGTCCATTTTTATCCTAGATGCCATTAAAGATTTTGAAACCAAAGAAGCAGAATTACAAGTTAAGAAAGTGCAAGACTTGTTCACAAATCTAACAATTAAATTGTTTGCAGAATTGAAAACAAAAGATGAAGAAAGCGCGACTTTTGTTGTCCAAATGGATGGAATAGATTATTCACAATTATCTTTTAGCGAAAAAACAAGGGCTGGTCTTGAAGTGCGTGATGTACTCTCAACGCAAAGTGGTGTAATTGCACCTTGCTTTGTAGACAATGGTGAAACAATTACCAAATTCCAAGAACCAAATGGACAACTCATAATCACCAAAGTTGTTGAAGGGCAAGAATTACAAATTGAAGGGATGGAAAAGTAATGGCGAAATTTACTGTCGAAGTGGAATTAGATTGGCTAGATGAAGAAATGACATTGGATGATGAAATTAAACGACAAATTATTTCAGGTATACAAAGTCGTTTAACAAAAAAGTTAGAAGAAAAAATGGAACAACAACTTTCTTCTGTTATTACTGAAAAAGTAGATTCTATTGCTGATGAATTTATCACAAAAATTATGAAAGATAACATAGCTAGTATCAAAATTCCAATCAAAAAAAGTTCATGGGGTTCAGAAATTGAATATATGTCCTTATCTGAATATGTTGGCAATAAATTTGAAAACGCAATGAAAGAAAAAACATTAGATCAGTACGGAAAAGCTACTTCTTATAATGGAGACAAAAAATACTCAATTGTCGAGTATCTAACACAAGGGTATATCGCTAAAGAACTAAACTCAAAAGTCAGTGATATGATCCGTGACGCTAAAGAAAAAGCAGAGCAGTCGCTAATCAAAAACTTAGAAGAAAATTTACAGCAACAATTACATGCCGATATGTTGAAACGTTTAAATATACCTCAGCTCCTGCAAAATCTGCAAAACACAATTGAGTATGAGGGAGGTAGTCAAGGATGATTGTTAAAGAAATCACAGTAGGCTACACATATACCAAAAACCTAGGAAACTTTGAAAATGTGAAAGTAGATGCTGCAGTAACTATTTCTGTAGAGCCTGGGCAAAATGAAGACGAACTCTACAGCAAAGCATATGAAAGCATGAAAAAACAGGTCAAAAATGGCCTAAATAAATTTACGGAGGCACGTTAATTATGAACAGAAACCTACCAACTTTAACACCTGAAATTACAGAAGCTTTTCAACCTGCAGTATTAGAGGTCATTCGCAACTCGATTGCACCTACAGCTAATGATCAAGAATTTCTGTTATTCGCTCACAAGGCGGCATCATATGGCTTAGACCCATTCAAAAATGAGATTTTCTTCATCAAATATGGTAGTCAAGCACGCATTCAATTTGCGGCTGAGGCTTATCTTTCTAAAGCGCGCGAACAGGAAGGTTTTATACCACCTGATACACAAATGGTACATGAGAACGATGAATTTAAAATCGCAATGAATAAAGAAACAAAGCAAATGGAAGTGGTTCAACATGAAATCGGCTTCCCACGTGGGAAGATTATTGGCGCCTATTCAGTTGCTTATCGTGACGGCTATCCACCAGTTACAGTCATTATGGACATTGATGAAGTGTCTCATATGTTCACAGGTCAAAACAAAGATAACTGGAACAAATGGACAAGTGACATGTTTGGCAAACATGTTCAGCAACGTGCATTGAAAAAACAATATGGATTGTCATTTGAAGATGTAACGATTACACAAAATGATGTACCGCAACCGGTTACGCAAGCACGGAAGGATATTACACCTAATCAAGAACAGTTAGAGCCGCCAGTTGAACAGCATGTATTAACCCGCGCTGACGAATTACGCGAGGTAATTAACACTAAGTTAAAACAACTCGGCATTAAAACGAAAAAGGCTTTGAAAGAATACCTGGATAAAAATGCCCCTAATATCGACCCTGAGACAGCAACAGAGGCTGAAATGGTTGGCTTGATTGAATTGCTAGATTTAAATATTGAAATGCTTACAACACAGACAAGCAATAATGACGATTTACTCGAGTAAAAATTATGAAACTACCACAAACAATAGTTTATGAGAGAAATAAGGATTGTAAGCTGTGTGGGCGAGAAATGAATGAAAATGAATACAACTTGTACCGTGGGCTAGAAATATGCTCACGGTGCCATAAGGAATTGGAGGGTAGAAAATGAAAGTTGACATCTTAGCAAGTGGTTCAAGTGGAAACTGTATAGCTTTAACAACCAATGAAACTACCATTCTAATCGATGCAGGTATTGCCAAAACAAAGATAGAGAAACGGTTATTGGAAGTGGGCATAACACCAAGTAGTGTTAAAGCAATATTTGTCACACATGCACATAGTGACCATATTAAAGGTCTACCCTTGGCCAATAAATACAAAATTCCCGTTTATGCCGGTGAACGTGAATGGAAAAACATCACTTGTGTTGAAGATGAATTAATTAGACAAATTGGTGTTGGTGGTCTTTTTGGTTGTGATGACTTTCTAGTAACTGACTTTAAAGTTCATCACGATGCAATCGATCCGAGGGGATATGTTGTAAGAACTTTAGATAATTTTAAAGCTTCTATCTGCTTAGATACTGGCAAGGTGGATAAAGAAATGCTGCAGCACATGAAAGGATCAGATATTTATATTATTGAAGCCAATCATGAACCGAGAATGGTAGAAGTGTCTACTTACCCAAACAGCGTGAAAGCTAGGATATTGAGCCATATTGGTCACTTATCCAATGAGCAAACAGCAGTTGCACTTTCTGAGCTTGTACAAGGTAAAAGCGAACGAATCTATCTAACTCATTTAAGTAGCAATAACAACCTTCCTATGCTTGCAGAAATGACCGTCAAAAGAGAGTTATTGAAAAAAGGATACCATTCAGGTATGCACTATGAATTGGAGGTCATTTAATGCATCCATATACTTTGATTCTAGCTGCTTTGGAATTGTTAAAAAAAGAAAATGATGAGCTGAAACGACAAATTGAAATCATGAAGCTACAAAATATTTTAGCAGCTGTTGCAAACCTTATCGATGAGTGGCTAAGCAGACTTTACCAGGGCGAAGATGAACGTCAGGACATTGAAATATTTGCAAAAGAAATTAGTAAGTACATCCATAGCCAATTGAAAGCATGAATAGGGTGAGTGATCATGGCAAGTCCACAACTCAAAAATGGGCATACACGGATTGCCAATGAAATCTTCGATCATATCATGAAGACCAATCTCAATGGCACACAATTCCGTTTGGTATTGGCCATTTGGAGATATACGTATGGTTTTCAACGTAAAACGAATGAAATGTCCACAAGCTTTTTAGCAAAAGCAATCAATGCTAATAGAACCCAAATAAATAGAGAACTGGCAGCATTGATTGACAGAAACATAATCTCAGTTATTGGGATTGGTTCAAAAGGAGCGAGAATCATGGGATTTAATAAAAAATATAACGAGTGGGATGAACAGCTGCCATCCAAAGAGGTAGTTCCTAAAATCCCTGATCAAACTAAGCAAGTTAAAAAGCTAAAATACGATGAAGAAAATACTTATTACAAAATGGCAGTCTACTTTCATGAGAAAGTGGCTGCAGTTGCAAATGAGGCTGGAATTTCTCATTTGATTAAAAAGTCTAACATGCAAACCTGGGCTGATGATATGCGAAAGCTTATTGAAATAGATCAGGTTGATAAGCACCTGGCTAAACAAGTCATGGATTGGGTGACACAAGATTCATTTTGGCGCACCAATGTTTTATCAGCAAAAAAACTTAGAGATAAGTTTATGGAACTAGCAATAAAAATGAATGCTGAAAAGAAACTTGTTCAACCAAAACAAAAACCGCAATATGACCCAAGAGATAAAGAAATAGAGTTCCAGCGTTGGATACAAGACGGGAATGATCCAAATGACTTTGATTGGAGCAACTGAATATGAACTTGAAGCCGAGCAATCGGTGTTAGGTGCAATATTTCTTGAACCAAGTGTAATTGATGACATTGTTTTCCTTGAAGCAAGGGATTTTATTAGCGCACGCCACCAACAAATTTTCAGAGTAATGAAATGGTTGGATGATAGAAACCAACCTATTGACATTACAACCGTTACTGAACTGTACATGAAGCATAACAAGATGGAAGAAGTAAGTATTTCCTATTTAGCTGAATTAGCTGTTTCGTGTCCTACTGCAGTGAATGTTGTTTCATATGCCAATATTGTTCGTTCGAGGGCAATAAGGCGCCGCGGAACAGATATAGGGCAAAAAATTATGAATCTTGTACATGAGGATTTTGAAACGGATGATGATTATTTTGCAGAAATTGAAAAACTAGCCTCAGAAGTAAGGCCCGAAGATGATGGAAAAATGCAAAGTTTGAAAGATACACGGCAAGGCTATTTTGAACATCTTTTAAAACGAGCTGAATTTATTCCAACTGAATTTAAACTATATGACAAATGGGCGCACGGTCTTTGGAGAGGTTGGTTGTTTGTTAGTGCTGGACGTCCTAGTGTTGGTAAAACAGCTATGCTGCTTCAAAGAATTATGGGGGTTGCCAAAAGTGGTCCTGTATTAATTTGGTCACAAGAAATGGACAAGTACCAATTGTTTGATCGGATGATTTCAAATTCAACAGGCATTCAATATGGCCGTATTAAAAACAAAGACCTAAATCCAGAAGAGCTTGGTGTTATAGAGCATGCTTATAAAGAGTTAGAAAAGTTACCAATCTTTGTACAGGATTCATCGGGTGTAACAATCGAGGAAGTGAGGGCCACAGCAAGGCGTTTTAAAAAGCGATACGGACAAATTGCCATGATTGCGGTGGACTACCTGCAAATTATGAAGATTCCCCAACGGAAAAACGAGACCAGGGCGCAAGCTATTGGCAATGTAACGACTACTGCCAAGCAAATAGCGCGTGATATGAATTGTTGCTTCATGATGTTATCGCAAATGACCAGGGAAAGCGACAATGTTAAAAAGCCTCAGCTGTCACACTTAAAAGAATCATCTTCCATTGAGCAAGACGCTGACGTTGTGGAATTTTTATGGCACGATCCAGCTGACAAAATGCCACAAGGAAAAGTCATTCAACAGTTTTTTGCCAAAGGTCGAGATATTGGCATAAATGAATTTAAGTTGCTGTTTATGGGGTGGAAACAGAAGTTTGTGGAGCTTAATTAAAAGTAATGCGCCTCAATTAATTTTTAAGGCGCAAAGAATATTACTATATGCTATATTGATCCATTTGGGAATCTAAGTTTATTTCTTTAGTTACATCTTTCAGGTAACTCCAAGGGAATGCCCATCTTTTTTGGGGGGAAATTACAATTAACTCAAATGAGTAAGGGTAATTGTAAGATTGATGTTGGAGATGATCATTAATTTTTTGTACATCAACAATTTTTATCTCATTCGCTTCATATTCAACCTTATAATGGAAGGGTTTATGAACATCAAATAATGTTCCAAAGTGTAAGTTCGGTATTTTATCTAGTAAATATTTTGTAGTTGTGAATACAAATGGACTATTTTGTGACGGTGTCGTTAATTCATTTGCAAACAATGTAACAGCTTCAGAAAAATTTAAAATTTCCTTAAATGAAATTTCCTTTTCATAGAGTACATCAGATTTTGTAAATGAAAATGATAAATCGCCATTATTGATGATTGAGCCCCATGAACCATGAATGATTTGATTTCGATAAACAGTCAATTGCTCATAAAGTAAAAACAATATGTCCAAGAGCTCTTGTTCATCTTGTATTAATTCTGGTAAACGTAAATTGGAATTTTGTTTTAATTCGTTGTACAGATTGATTTTCTGGGCAAACTGCCACGGGACTCTGCCGCAATTTTCTTTTAGTATCCATTCGAAAATCATATCAAGAATTTTATAGGATGTTACAAAAACAAGAGGACTTAATTTTTCTAGTATACTAACACTTTTGTTTGATCCCATACTATCCTTTATCATAAACGAGTGGTTTATCAGTCCGTCAATTTTAAATTGGATGGTTCTATCTGATACAGTGCCATTTGCTTGTTTTACAGTAAGTAAAGATTCATTAATAACCCATTTTTCATAACCTAATTTGTCAACTAACTCAGTTGTGTTGAACATTATCATTACCTCGCTTTAGTTTTTTGTAATACGGTTTATACGTTCAACTACTAGAAGAAGTTTCAAATTTAAAAATATTTAATTAAGTTCGTTGAAAGGTAGGAGGAAGGTAAATGCGATTTTTAGGAATAGACCCTTCAACTAAAACGGGATTTGTCGCACTTGATGAAAGTGGCCAGGTGCTTAGAGCTAAAGAATTAACAGGGGTAGGCGATAAAGATCCTCTACGCATGATTACCCTTATTGACGAAGTTATGGCCCACATGCAAAAAGGCGACATCATTACTGTAGAAGGATTTGGATTTGCAACACAGCAAGGCATACAACTTGGTGGGATTGGTTGGGGTATGCGAATGTCACTAACTAGACGAGGCTTTAAATACTACGAAGTTGCACCTAATGCTGTTAAGAAATTCGTAGGTGTAACAGGCTTCACTGGTGAGGTTGGGAACAAAAAACGCCTTACTGGTGTAGAAAAGAAAAAAGCCGTTATGAAAGCAGTAAAAGATCACTATGGCTTTTCACATAAAAGTGACAACGTTGTAGATGCATATATTTTAGCTCAAATTGCAAGAAATATGTACCAGTTTGATAGAACGAAATTTATTGATTGCCCTTCTTACCAAGTAGAAGTAGTCAAATCGATATTAGGAAATAAAAATATTGAAATGGAGAGTGTGAAAAATGGCTAATGTTCAATTAGATGTCCTATTTAAAAAGATCCAGAAAGACGATAAGAAGGAAGTTTTAGAGTTTCATATCTTAGGGGACGATGTTCAGTATAAATCTGAATTAATTAATATGGCAGGCAGCATTGTAATAATTGAAATTGGAGATGTTAAACTGTCTGCAGAGTTTAAGTCCATTCAACGAGACAGCAAGAAAGTCGTACTAAAATTTGAAGCTAAGGGTGACAGTGAAGAAAAAACTATTAAACTATATCCGAAGGCAGGTTTCAATGTAAAACTTTCTCTTGAACAAAGCCAAATGAGCATTGAAGAATTTGAGGAAGAGCATGATGGTATTGAATATAATGTTGATGGAGATGGTAGTGTATCGGTGCCATCTGGTCAGATGAGTATGGATGAAGTCGATGAAACGGGAAATGAAGATGATTTACTAGATTGATATCAATTGCCCTGGTTGGTGCCAGGGTATCTTTCTTGTTATAGAAGGAGGAATCCATTTGGACTTTGAATTGCCAGAACTAGATCGAAAAGCAACGCAAGCAGCTGTAGAGCAAGAATTAGAAAAATACCGCATTTTTAAACATTTAACTTTTGAGGAAAAGGAAGCTGCTACCACATCACATATTAATGACATTGGTGGAGGAAAGGGTAATTTGACAAGTAACCAAACAGGCTCAGTAGCTATTTACAACGTTGATGAAAAGAGTGCAAGGCGAAGATATTGTGAACGTGTAGAACGTGCTGTAAAGAGGCTGCCATCAATGGAAAGATTCTTGATTGAAACAAGATACATGGCTGATGATGCTGAATACTTAACAGATATGAAAGTCTATTGTTTTAAGTTTCAGCCACCTATTTCAGCGACTACTTATGACAAAATACGTTGGAAAGCTTTCTACAAACTCGCTTTGGATTTAAACATTGCTCGTACTGTAGAAAAATAATAGAAAAAAAGTAGAAAAATAATAGAAAAAATAAATGAAAACATTAGAAATATAAAATGAAGCATTTTGTTTTATACATGTTAAATTAATAACATCGGGAATTGATTAAGGGCAACCTTAGTTGATTCCTTTTTCATTGTCATGGTATTAACTGTCGCGGATTAGCGTCATCTTTTATGTCGCTAATTAGCGTCTACTTATGTCGCGGATTAGCGTCTAGTAATGTCGCTAATTAGCGTCTAGTGAAACGAGTTTCTTCTATATATGCGAAACTCCTAAAGAAAACAATAAAGAAAACAATAAAGAAAACTAACTAGCAAATGCATTTTGCTAGGAAGAATTTCATTTTTAAAATTGTGATCACAAGAAATGATTTGTAAAGATATACAAACACTTGTTCTTGTTGTGTGGTATTATATTTTATAACAGAGAATGATGGAGTGATCACAATGGATAAAGAGAACTTCTTTAAAGAGCTTGAAGAATTGCTAAAAGATATTGGTGATAAACAATTACCTAAAAATCTTGAAGTAACTATTACCTACTCAACTGGTGAAAAAGATGTTTTAAAGGTTTCAGAAGCCTTTCGGGTCAACATGTTAGCGGCAACAAAAAATAGGGAAAAGTATTTGTATATTCAAGATCGTCTTATATCCCTTGATCATGTAGTTAAAATGCAATTTAAGAAGATAAATAAGATGGAGAAATAGTAGATTGTACGTTTGTTCAGCAAACAAGCTTGGGAGGCTACTAAATTGGTAGTCTCTTTCATGTTTTACTTTTCTAATAGTGACATACATTTCCATCCATACTATGATTAGTGTGGAGGGAGGTGTAATTATTATGAATAGTTTAATTGATAGGTTTAATGGTATAGATATTGTTGTAGATGCACTTTCAGGAGATATGAAAAATTTCTATTTTCTTTCAAAGGTTGTGGATATGGGACATTATAAAAAATATGAAATTCAATGTCCTGTAGAAAATGAAGAAGAAAAATCAGAATACCTTAAAAAGATTAATGAAATTACTAGTAAACCTGATTTTATTTCAGAACTGGCAGCGTTTGGAGAAAATAATCCAATGCCTGTAGAAAGATTTGAAAAAATTGGATATATCGAATGCAAATACGTTATTAACCAAATAGATATTATTATAGATTTTGAAGGTGAAATAATTAAAACATTTACCTTTAAAGATCAAGATTATCTAGAAGATTTTATGTTATTTATGGAAAAAGAGTATCGTGAACTAGTTAACAATAAACTCTTTAATTAATAGCAAATATATATTTACTTGATTTACAAAGTCACATCTAACAGGTGTGGCTTTTTACTATGCAAGTATTCATTTGGATTTCACAATGGTAAGATAATCCTAGTAAATCTTGGAGGAATCAAAATGAGAAGAGTCATAGAAGTAATTTTTTGTATTTTTGCAGGAGTATTTTTATTTGGAGTTATAGCGATTGCTTTTCAAGTAATTGGAGAAGACAGTCCTAATAAAGCCTCAATTATTGGTGGAATATTAGGTATGATCGGAGGAGCAATAGGAGCTTTAGGCGCTTATATTGTTGCTACTTATCAAATGAATAAACAATTTGAATACGAAAAGAAAAAAGAGGAAGCACTTAAAATTACACAAATAAAGAAAACGCTAAAGAAATTACAACTGTTAAATGAATTTGCAAAGCGATTTGTTAATTCGTTTGAAGTGGAATTTAATAAACCGTATAGCGAAGAATTGAGCTATAAATTAAAGTCGTCTGAGACTTCAATATCATGGATATCAAACAGTGTAAATGATGTTAACGATGAATTGTTAAATGAAGGGTTTATGCTTGATTATATAAGATTTAATCATTTTATTAATCATATTTATAATGAAATTATATCATTTAATAAATTACCAGAAGAACAAAAGCCACATAATTTGGCAGGTTTTTTTAATGAATTATCTAGTTTAGAGGAGAGTTTAAATAGTTTTGATCAATATATAAAAGAACAATTAGAGGAACTGAAAGTTTAATATTTACTAAAACTCTAGCTGCATCCAATAGATGTAGCTTTTTATTATGCATTCAATTATAAATTGTGGAGGGATGAACAATGTATTGGACACCGAATGAATTCACTCATGCTTTAACACAGGTGCAATGGATTCAATACCATTATAGATACGACAAAGAGATCAATGATGCATGCGATTTAATTTATAAACGTATTGCTGAGGATAGAAAGAATGGTGTACGTATGACAGAAGATATTGAATTGCCAACACGTTTGGAAGGCAGGAGTGAGCAGTCCACAAACGTATTCATTTAATTCTTTAGGTTCTTCTAGGACTTTTATTGCATGCGGGGCTTGCGAGCCCCAAAAGTGGTCTATTTTTATTCAAAAAATTTCACTTTCGCTTTCGCTTGTGGGAGCTGAAAGTTACAACTTTGAAAAAATCTCTTCATCTAATGTTTTGGAAAAGGAAACAAGGATCTAAGCATAAAAGCGAAAGTGAGGTGTGAGAAATGACAAAATCTAAAGCGAAAGTGGATGACATTTATATTTTGGAGATTGGAACAAGTGAATTTGCAAAATTGGTGGGAAAAACACCGCAATGGATTCGTCAGTTAACACGTGATGGTGTGCTCACACAATGCGGCCGTGGTAGATATAATTTGGGAGAAAATATACTTGCTTATATTGAACATATCTCGGGAGGAAAAGAGGAAAATGGTAAGCCCCGTTATGTAGATGCCAAAACCGAACATGAAATTTTAAAGAAGGAAAAAACAGAGATGCAGCTTCAGCAACTACGTGGACAGTTGCATGCAGCAGAAGATGTACGGCTAGTTATGGGTGACATGATTTTAAGCGCTAAATCGAAATTATTGACGTTACCTGCACGTATAGCCGGACAATTGGAAGGTGAGTCCACTAAAACAATCGAACAAACATTAAGAACCGAAATTGAAGATACTTTGACTGTTTTAGTGGAATATTCGCCACAAATGTTTGTGAAAGAAAGTAGCGAATAAAATTGGCTGTTGAAAAAACAATCAATTTATTTAAAGATTTAGCGCAATTGTGGTCGCCACGACCTAACTTGACTGTTTCAGAATGGGCTGACCAATATCGTACATTAACATCCGACACATCTGCAGAGCCAGGTCCTTGGCGAACAAGCAGAGCGCCGTACATGCGTGAAATTATGGACTGTATTACAGATTCAAACATTGAAGAAGTAGCAATTATGGCGTCAGCTCAGGTTGGTAAAACAGAGTTTATGTTGAACATGGTTGGTTATCACATTGATTATGATCCATGTCCAATTATGTTCATGCTACCAAACAAAAAATTAATTCGATATTTTTCAACAACAAGGCTTTCCACAATGATTGAAGCAAGCGAGGCGTTACGTGATAAAGTAGCAAAAAATGCAGGTAACACAATTGATGAAAAAGCATTTTTGGGTGGTTCAATTGCAATTATTGGTGCAAATGCAGCGACATCTTTATCAAGTAGACCAATTCGGATTTTGCTATGTGATGAAGTAGACCGATATCCAGTGTCAGCTGGTAAGGAAGGGGATCCGATCAATTTAGCAAAAATGCGTACAACAACTTTCCCATCTAACCGAAAGCATGTTTATGTATCGACGCCACTTGATAAGAGTACTTCACGAATTGAGCAGCTGTATGAAGATAGTACGATGGAACAATGGTCATTTTCTTGTCCGTCATGTGATACCTACCAGCCAATCAAATGGGGACAAATAAAATTCGAGTATCGTAAAACTGAGGATAACGAATTTATTGTGGACGAAGTGAATCATGCATGTAGTGAATGTGGCTGCTTACATAGTGAACGTGAATGGAAACGTGCTGAAGGTAAGTGGGTTGCACAAAAGAAACATTCACGCCGTCGTGGCTTTCATTTGAATCAATTTTCGAGTCCGTGGGTAACGTGGGAAAAAATCGTGCGAGATTTTTTGGAAGCGAAACGAGATGGCCAAGAAAAGTTAAAAACATGGGTTAATACTGTCCTTGGTGAATCATGGGAAGAAAGCGGCACAAAAGTTGATGAGGAAATTTTATTCGAGCGTCGTGAAAAATATGATGCTGAAGTACCTGAACAAGTTAAAGTACTCACTGCAGCTGTGGATGTTCAGGATGACCGCTTTGAAATTGAAGTAGTTGGCTGGGGTGCTGGGCGTGAGTCATGGGGAATTGAATATCATGTTTTATATGGGGACTTGAAGCGGGAAGAAACATGGAAACAACTTGATTTATGGCTTCAAAAGCGATGGAGCAAGGCAAACGGTAAGCAGTTTGGGATTGCCTGCACATGTATTGATAGTGGTGGACATTATACACAAGAGGTTTATCGATTTACAAAGGCTCGAGAAGCACGACGAATTTATGCGATCAAGGGTATGAACGTAGCAAAAGGCATGTATGTACCGCTATTAGCAGGTACTTCACGACCTAAGCCATTAAAACCATTGCTTGTACGGCTGGGTGTAAACGATGGGAAGGCCCGTGTCATGTCAAGTTTGAAAGTAGAAGAGCCTGGACCAAACTATTGCCATTTCCCAAGAGGGCAAGGTTATGAATTAAATTATTTTCTTGGCTTGACTGCCGAAAAGTTAGAGACTCGTCATGAAAAAGGTGTTCCATATCAAACATGGATAAAAATCCGCGCACGGAATGAACCATTTGATTTACGAGTCTATAATACAGCAGCAATTGAAATAGTAAATCCGAACTTTGAAAAAGAGTATGCGGGTAACTATGGTGTTAAAAAAAGAAAAAGAGTAAGGAGGTAAATTATTAATGGCTATTACATTAGAGGAAGCTCAAGAAAATCTAAGGATTTGGTTAGAAGCTGAGCGTACTATTGCAAATGCCCAAAGTTATACAATAAGTAATCGAAGTTTAACAAAAGCCAATTTGTCTGAAGTCGCTAAACGAATTAGCTATTGGGAAAATAAAGTTGCTGAGTTTGAAATGACTCAAAAGGGTAAACGGATGCGAAGAACAAAACAATTTATTCCCTGGGATAGTTAGAAAGTAGGTGAAAAAGTGTGGAAGCTGAGAGCATAAAAAAAGAATCTGATCAAAAATCACCAATAAATTCTGTTGTACCAACAAATACAGGTTACGGCAATCATGCTGCAAGTGGTACAAAACGTGCTGTTGTTGGTTGGATTAGTTCTTTAAGTGATCCAATTGATGATATAGAGCGTAATGTTGAAAAAATGCGCGAACGTTCCAGAGATTTATATATGGGTGCACCTATTGCTAGTGGATCATTAAAATCTATAGTAACCAACGTCGTCGGTTATGAGCTGAAATTAAATGCTCAAATTGACGGCGATTTTTTAGGCCTTTCACAAGAAGAAGCCGAAGCTATTGAGGATAAAATTGAGCGTGAATTTGAATATTGGGCTGATTCTAAAAATTGTGATGCAAATCGTATGTGCGACTTCGGTCAATTGCAACAATTGGCACTTTTATCAACTTTGGCTTCTGGGGACTGTTTTGCAATTTTGCCTTATAAAAAACGAGTTGGTTCACTGTATGAACTTACAGTGAAATTAATTGAAGCTGATAGGATTTGTAATCCAGTGATCAATACATTTTATGAAGAACGGTTAATTAATGGTGTAGAGATAGATTCAACAGGTGAAGTTATTGCCTATCACATTGCAGATAAACATCCAAATAGCTCTTTGACTGGGCAAAATGATTGGAAGCGAATTGAAAAGTATGGAAAGCTCTCTGGACGTTTAAATGTTATTCATTTATTAGAT
Source organism: Lysinibacillus sp. NPDC096212 (assembly GCF_044763105.1). NCBI lineage: Bacteria > Bacillati > Bacillota > Bacilli > Caryophanales > Bacillaceae > Lysinibacillus > Lysinibacillus sp. NPDC096212. Next base: position 111,264 of record NZ_JBIWFQ010000006.1, read on the forward strand.
ATTGAACGTCCAGAACAGCGCCGAGGAATACCGATTTTAGCACCTGTTATCGAAAGCTTAAAACAAATTGATCGATATACTGATGCTGAATTAATGGCAGCTGTAATAAGTGGTATGTATTCGGTATTTATTACAACAGAAGCTTCTGAACAGGGTGAGTTTGGTGGAGGCTTCGGAGAAGAAGATGATGATTTTGAGGAAGATAATTCAAAAATAAATATCGGAAATGGATCAGTCACATTTCTTCGTGAGGGAGAAAAAATTCAAGAATCCAATCCGGGTAGACCAAACCCAAATTTTGATGCTTTTACAACAGCTATATTTCGCCAAATAGGGGTTGCATTAGAGATTCCTTATGAAGTATTAATGAAACATTTTACCTCTTCTTATTCAGCATCAAGAGGTGCGTTACTTGAGGCTTGGAAAATGTTTAAAAAGCGTCGAATATGGTTAGCGAAAAACTTTTGCCAGCCTATTTATGAAGAGTTTCTTGTGGAAGCAGTTTTAAAGGGACGCATACATGCACCAGGCTTTTTTGATGATCCTTTAATTCGAAAAGCATATTGTAGTGCAGAATGGAATGGACCAACACAAGGTCAATTAGATCCTAAAAAAGAAGTAGAAGCAGCAATTTTACGTATTGAATCAGATTTGAGCACTCGTACCCGAGAAGCACAAGAATTAACAGGAACTGACTTCTTCCGTAATCATGAATTAAGAAAACGTGAGGAACAGTTGCGAAAGGAAGCAGGTTTTAATGCACCTGTAAATATAAATATTCAATCTGATAAATCCGATGAAGGAGGTGAGAAAGAATAATGAGAGTCGACATTAAAGGACCTGTTATTAACGATGGTGATCAATGGGTATACGATTATTTTGGTATACCAGCTGTGAGTCCTGGGAAGGTATTGAACTCAATCGATCAAGCTATTAAAAATGGCCATAAAGAGTTGCAAGTGGTGATAAATAGTGGAGGTGGCTCAGTTTTTAGTGCTTCTGAAATTTACACAACACTAAAATCTTTTGGCGGTACAGTTAATGTAGAAATTGTTGGGGTTGCTGCAAGTGCTGCATCTGTAATTGCGATGGCAGGAACGAATGTTGTCATGTCGCCTACTGCACAAATGATGATTCATAATGCAGCGAATGGCGCGCATGGTGATTATCAAGTAATGGATGATAATAGTGAGTTCTTGAAAAATGTAAATGCTTCTATTATCAATTCCTATACTGCAAAAACAGCCAAATCTAGTGATGAACTAAAAGCTATGATGGATAAAACAACATGGATGACAGCTCAACAAGCTAAAGAGCATGGTTTTATAGATGCAATTATGTTTGAAAAAGAGGTTGATGCGGTTGCTGATTTAGGCATTAACAGTGTAATACCTCAAGAAGTCATTGATAAAGTAAGGCAACAAATGGCAAAAGATCCTGCAGCGAATGTTGTAAATCAAGCTAACAATTTAATAAATGAAAATAAAGATAATGGAGGAAATGATGTTATGGACTTAAAGACGTTACAAAATGAACATCCAGAGCTATTTGAGCAAGTAAAGAATATTGGGTATACAGAAGGTGTAAAAGCTGAAAACTCTAGAATCAAAGCAATTGAAGATATTGCAGTGCCAGGGAATGAAGCATTAGTTAACAATGCGAAATATGAAAATCCTATTCCAGCTGCACAATTTGCAATTAATGCTTTAAAAGCTCAAAAAGAACAAGCTCAAAATCAATTAATTAATATGCAAAAAGATGCTGCACCATTAAACAAAATTCCTGGTTCTAATGCGCCGGTTCAATCCGATCCTAAGGATGAGGTAGAAAAAGAAGCTGAAGCGTTAGCTAATATTTTTGCAAAAGGAGGAAAACAATAATGAAGTTAAATGGACAAGTAGGTACTTATGAGCCAAACAATTTAATCTATGATACTTCATTTCCCATTCAAACAGGATCAGTTAAATTAAAAGCTGGCCAAGGTCTTTTATTACAAGGCACAATCATTGGTAAAAACAGTGATGGGGAATATTTAGTAGCTAGTACAACTGCTACAACACCTATCCTTGCAGATGCTATTTTGACGGATGACGTTGACACAGGTAGTAAGCCTGGAAAGTCTGTTTTTGCTGAAACCTATATTTCAGGATCATTTAATTCAGATGCTTTACTAACGGATGGGACAGATAAAGTTTCTGTTCATTATGATGTTTTACGCACTAAAGGAATTTATTTAAAGGCATCAATTTAAGGAGGAACAAACATGCAACTATATAAAACTCTTACAATCTTAAAAGCTATTACCCAAATGCCAAAAGTACACACATTCTTGCGTGACACTTTTTTTAATGCAGTTGAAACATTCCCAACTGAAGATGTTCTGATTGATTATACAAAAGGTAAACGCAAAATGGCACCTTTTGTGGCACCACGTACAGGTGGTGTAACAGTTAAACGTGATGGCTACCGTACTGAAAAATACGTTGCTCCACGTATTGCTCCACAAAAATCATTAACAATTGATGATATTACAAAGCGACTAGCCGGTGAAAGTGTAGTTAGTACAAAAACACCTGCTCAACGAGCACGTGAGCTTTTAGCAAATGATTTGATTGAATTAAATGAAATGATTAGTCGTCGTGAAGAGTGGCTTGCAGCTCAAACATTGATTAACGGTAAAGTTATCATGAAGGGTTACACTGGTGAAGGTCCGGATAGTTATGTAGAACAGGAACTTGATTTTAACTTTACTCAAGGTGTCACTTTAGCAGGTACTGACAAGTGGGATAACTATACTAAAAATACCGATGAAGAATATGTTTCAAATCCATACCAAGATATTAAAGAGTGGCGAAAAGAAGTAACAAAAAAATCGGGTGTTGCACCTGACACATTAATTCTTGGAGAAAATGCAGAGAAAGCATTTATTAATCATCCAATTATTAAAGAAATGTTTGATAAAAAGAATATGAATTTCGGGAATATTGAACCTAGCATTAAAAGCGATGCTGTAACTTTCATTGGTAAGTTACCAGGGTTAGGTGTCGAAATCTATACTTATGATGATTGGTATTTAGATGATGATGGAAAAGAGCAACCATATATCCCTGTAGATACGGCTATTTTAGCGAAGAAAAATTTTGCTGGCTTTGCGTATGGTGCTATTACACAAATGGAAAAGAATGATGAGTTCATGACTTATGAAGGTCAACTAGTGCCGAAAATTTGGGCAGATCATCAGAATGAACAAAAAATGGTTCGTCTTGCATCTCGTCCTATTCCAAAGCCAGGAAATGTAGATGCATGGTTAACTTCAAAAGTAGTCTAGGAGGGTTTGTATGAAAGGATACAAAGTACTGTCTCCATTACGTCATAATGGTGAACGTTATTATTTAGGTGACTTTCTCGCAGAATCTGCAATTACAGAAAAAGAGAGCGCTAGACTTTTAAAGTTAGGTGTTGTTACTGCAGTTGTAAAAGAGGATGAGAAAGTAATTCCAACTGTTAAAGAACCAGATGAAACCAATGAACTAGAAGATGAACCTATCGAAAAGACATTGGATCTTAACTTTGATTTAGACGAGTTAAAAGATGGTGCTAAACAACAGGGTTTGGAATGGAAAGGTAATATTAGCAAGTCAAACATTATTGCTTTAATTGTTGAAAATGAGAAGACGGCATATTTCTTAGATCAATTAGAGGACTAAGGGAGCGTGGAAATATGAATTTTAAGGAAGCATTAGAAAAAGACCTTTCTAGTGTTTTTTTTAATGCCAATGAATTTGCAGAAGAACATGAATTAGAAGGGGAAACGTTAGACTTAGTAGTTGAAGATACTAGCCTTGAAGAACTAAAAGGCTATGGGAAAGATCAATTAAGTGCTGCACAAGAAGTGTTTTCACATTTCAAAACAATTTTTGTGAGAAGTAGTGATTTTTACGTCCCGAAAGTTGGCAGTATTTTAGTTTTGAACGGGAATGAATATTATGTAGAAGAATCCGCAGAAGATATGGGGATTATCCGTATTTTAATCAGCGCAAATGAAAGCTAGGTGTCTATATGATTGAATTAAAATTGCATCATGTAGAAAAATTAGAAGAATTGTTCTCCAAAACACCAAAAGAGGCACGAACAGTATTCGCTCGGGCAATTAATAGATCGGCTGTGACTGCACGATCAAAGGCAAGTCAAGAAATAAGAGCGAAATATATTATTCGTGCTTCTGATGCAAAAAGTGCTATTAAAATAAATAAAGCAAATGCAAGTAAACTTTCTGCACAAATTCGTGCAAGTGGACCTGTTACCCCATTGATGAAATTCGATGTAACACCTACAAAATCTAATAATGCAATAATTCGTGCACGTGTTAAAAAAAGTGGCGGTAGGAAGCCGATTACACATGGATTCATTGCCGGGATGAGTAATTCACACACTAATGTATTTACACGTGTAGGTAAAAGTAGATTGCCTATCAAGGGACTATACGGACCATCTATAGCACAGATGATGGGTGAAGATACAGTGATTAAAAGTATTGCTACTCATGCCCAAGAAACGCTTGATAAGCGTATGGAGCATGAAATGAATCGATTACTATATGGAGGATAATTAATGGATTCACTAAACATGACAGATGAATTGGTTGCTTTTTTAACAGATTCATTAGCAGATATGCGTTTACCAACTAAGGATGAAAATATATTAAAAGCACCAACTATATATGACGGTTATTCACCACCGAAAAAGAATGTAAGACGTGGTGAAGAAGATACAGAACAGGACGATTATCCCTTTGTAATTGTCCGTTTTTTATTTGAAAAAGATAACTTAAAAGATGAAAACGTCATGAAATTTAGATTCGTAATAGGTACTTATAGCAAAGATGAACGCCAAGGATGGCGTGAAACTCTAGATGTGATGAACCACATTAAATTTGCTTTAAAAGAAGTGAATAGCGTTGGTCCTGGTATATTGACAGGGGAAATTGAATCAGCCCTTTTTGAAGAACAACCAAAACCATTGTGGCATGGAGTCATGGAAGTAGACTTTGCAACGCCACCAGTTCAATTAGAGAGGAGTGTGTTGGGGGATGACTTCAACTATTAAAAATCAACAAGCATCCGTAAAACAAGTTGGCGAGGTATTAGAGGGAAGTATTAAACATGAAATACTTCTCTACGTAGGTCCACCTATTAAAGGGTTACAACGATTTAGCTCTTTTGTAGGTGGTTATCCAGAACATTTTAAAGATCATCTGGATAAATCACCTGCATTTAAAAAGATGTTTATTCAACCAGAGAAGCTTACAGAATTTCAAAAGAGCATGTTAGATGCTTATTCAGTGGAATCGATGTTGTTTAAAAAGACAGAAGAATATTTTAGCGAGGTGAAATAAAATGGCACGACATGGCTCAAGAGTAACTGAAAAGCCGACTTCACTATCTGCACCAGTTGTAGCAACAGCCACTCTTCCAGTTGTCTTTGGTACAGCACCAATCAATCTAGCCGAAACGCTGGAAAACGTAAATAAGCCTGTATTAGCGTATTCGTTTTCTGAGTTTGCAAAAGCTCTAGGATACTCAGACAACTGGAAAGACTATACATTGTGTGAAATGGCTGATGCAGCATTTAGACAATGTAATGTTGGTCCAATTGTTTTTGTTAATGTTTTAGATCCTGAAAAGCACAAAGAAAATAAACAAGAATCTATTGAAGTAACTAATAAAAAAGCTGTGATTGAAACTGAAGGCATTTTACTACAATCCTTAGAAATTAGTAATGCTGATAATAAATTGGAAAGTGATAAAGACTACATTGCATCGCTTAATGAAGATGGCCGAGTAGTCATTGCGTTTTTGATTGAAAAGGTAACAACTGTAAATGTTAAATACGATCATTTAAAGCCTGATGCAATTAAAAATAACCATATTATTGGTGGTTATGACATTGATACTGGAAAAAGCACAGGATTAGAATTACTCAATTCTGTGTTTCCTAAACTTAGTATGGTACCAGGTCTTGTACTTGCACCAAAGTTTTCAAAAGACCCAACCGTTGCATCTGTCATGAAAGCAAAAGCATCATCTATTAATACGTACTTTAAGGCACAAGCGCTAGATGATGTAGACACATTAGATGCTAATACCTACACAAAGGTTAACGAGTGGAAAAACAAAAATAGCTACACAGGTAGCAATGAAGTTGTTTGTTGGCCACTGGCAGGTATAGGCGATAAGGTATATCACATGTCCACTCATATTGCTTGTCGCATTATGAAAACAGCATATGACAACGGAGATTATCCTCACGAATCACCATCCAACAAGCCGTTACCAATGACAAAATTGTTAGTGGAAACGAAAGATGGACACGAGGAAATTGATTTATCACCAGACCAAGCAGAGTTATTAAACAACCAAGGTATTACAACGGCCATTAATTTTATCGGTGGCTGGCGCGCTTGGGGCAACTATACTGGTGCATTTCCGGCTAGTACAGATGTTAAAGATATGTTTATTCCCGTACGTATCACGCACAACTGGTTAGGGAATACAATTATTCTTACTACTTGGGATAAGGTTGATGGCCCAATTGGACGTCGCTTAATTGATAACGTATTGGATACGATGAACATGTGGATGAATGGTTTGCAATCTGAAGGAGTTCTTATTGGAGGACGTGTAGAATTTCGAGAAGAGGATAATCCAATAACGGATTTACTAAGTGGAAAAATACGTTTCCGTTATGCGGTTGCAGAACCGACACCAGCACAAGACATTGAAAATATCTTAGAATTTGATGCAAGTTACTATAAATCACTATTCATTAGTGAATAGGAGGTAAAATACAATGCTTTTTCCAGAAAAATTAAATGAGTTCCGGATATACGCTAATGATAAACCTGATTTACTGGGCGTATCAGATGTTGAATTGCCAGATTTAAATTCCATGAGTGAAACGATTAACGGTGGGGGTATTTTTGGTGAGTACGAAAGCCCAAACTTTGGCCACTTAGAATCTATGCAATTAAAGATAAATTGGCGTTCTATTACACATGAATTAATAGACTTTTATAAACCTGACGGCATTAAAGTCGATTGTCGAATGGCCAATCAACATTTTAATACAAAAACACGTAAACATGAGCTTACACCATCCAGAGTGCTTGTTCTAGGTTCTGTCACAAAAAACTCACTAGGTAAGGTTGAAAAAGGTTCTACTTATGATGGGTCTTCTGAAGTAGAGATTCATTATTTAAAGCTTGAAGATAAAGGTAAAGTTCTTTTTGAATATGATCGTCATAATTACATTTATAAAGTTGATGGTATAGATTATGGTGCGAGACTTCGAGAAGCGTTAGGACAATAAAACAAAAAAGGGGCAAATTATAATGAGTCAAAATCCAGAAATTAAAAACAATACAGAAGTAAAAGAAAAAGAAAAAACAAACGTTGTTGAAAATCCAAATGTGAAAATTATTGAGTTAAAGAGTCCTATCAATATCGATGGGGCTCTTTTAAATGAAATTAAATTGGATTTTGGAAAAATGACAGGTGCCGATGTATTAAAAATTGATAAGGAATTAAAAGCAGAAGGGCACGTAGAGGGCTTTAACTCAGTTGGAGATCAGCAAGTTTGTGTCAGAATCGCGTCCAGAGCATCAGGAATTTTAGTAGATGATTTAGAGCGATTAGGACTAGTAGACTTTGCCGAAGTTACATTCTCAGCTCGAAATTTTTTCTTCCAATAATAGGTGTAGATGGTGGGAGCAAAGAAATAAGAAAGTTACTCCTGGCATTGGCATCTAATTCCTATACATCAATCGAATATTGGGAAAGAGAACCCTTTTCGTCGTTAAAAGAATGGACAGAGGTAATGAACGAGGAAGGAGCGAAAGACGATGGCTAAAAGTTTTGATATGACTTTCGAGATAAATGGTAAAGTCGGTAGCTCCTTCAACAATATTTTTTCAAAAGCTACAACGAGTTTAGGCGATTTAAAAAGCCGTGCTCGTGAAGCACAACGCGAACTAGATCGATTAGGACGTGATTTTAAAAACGGCAAGATCCATCAATCGCAATATGCAGAAAGTACAGCAAAACTCTCTCGCGAGCTAAAACAGCTAGAGGGTAGCCAACGGCGTATCGGTGCTTTAAAATCCACTTTTTCAAGTGGTATGAATACGGCTAAAACAGTGGCAAGTGTGGGAGCTGTTGGCACTGCTGCAGCTGCCACAGGTATAGCAATGTCTTCGCTTAATACAGCAGCAAATTTCCAACAACAAATGTCTAAAGTTTCTGCTATATCTGGTGCAACTGGGACAGATCTTGAAAAACTGAACGCTGAGGCACAAAATCTCGGTAAGTCAACAGTATTTTCTGCTACTCAAGCTGCAGAAGGTATGGAATACCTTGCATTAGCTGGTTGGAAAACAGATGCAATCATTTCGGCAATGCCCGGCATGCTAAATCTTGCGGCAGCAGGTTCTATGGATTTAGGTCGAGCAGCAGATATAACAAGTGATACGATGCAAGCATTTGGTATGAACGCAAATAAAGCCGGACATGCAGCGGATGTATTTGCTTATGCTCAAGCTAATGCAAATACAAACGTTGAGATGATTGGTGAAGCTATGAAATATGGAGCTCCTACCGCAAATCAATTTAGATGGTCACTCGAAGAAACAACTGCAGCAATGATGGCACTTGCTAATCAAGGTTTAAAGGGTTCGGTTGCAGGTCAAGCATTTGCAAGCTCAATGGGTCGATTAGCCGAAGACAAAGGTAGAATAGCGGAAAAAACAAAAAAATTAGGCATGGAGTTTTTTGATGCTCAAGGAAAAATGAAGTCACTACCTGCCCTGATAAAAGAGATAGAAAAAGGGACAGCAGGAATGAGTGATAAACAGCGAGTTAATACGTTGCAAACACTATTTGGTGCAGAAGCATTTAAACATTGGGCTATTCTACTTTCAACTGGGTCAGATGAACTTCAAAAAATGACAACGTCATTAGAGAAGTCAGATGGAACTGCAGCAAAAATGTCGGCAGAAATGGTAAATAACTATGCTGGTTCTCTTCAACTTTTAAAGAGTAGTATTGAGGGTGCCCAAATCAAATTCATGACCCCAGTTTTGCCAGTATTTCAAAGGTTTTTCGGTGGTATAACAGGGACCCTTGATAAAAATATGGGCGGTATTGAAAAAGCTGGTGAAGCTACAGCAAAAGTCCTAAGTGAAATTACAGCACCATTCAGCACACAAAAGCCAATTAAACCAAAAATCAAACCTAATATGGACCCTGCAGATACACAAAAGATGATGGTTCAATACAGCAAAGACCTACAAAAATACAACATGTTCAATGATATGGGCTTTGGTGAAAAAATTGAATACATGTTAGATACTGCTATCCAAAAAGCAGAAACCTGGTTAGGCGGTCCAGGTGGTGAAGCGATGGGACGGATTTTTACAAAACTCGGTACAATTGCAGGGAAAGCGTTTGTTGCCGCATTAACTGGCGCAGCTGGTGGTGCTGTTTCTAGTGCTTTAGAAGGTAATTTTAGTGGTGCCCTTGGACTAGGTGCTGCTGCATGGATGATGGGTGGCGGTACACTTGCCAAAGGTGCTGTTGGTGCAGGTAGATGGGCTATGGAGAGACGTGGCAAGAAAGGTACCAACAAAGGATCATCAAAAGACCAAGATTCATCAGGTACATCTTTTGAAGCTTCGGAATCCAAAAAGGAAAAAAGAAAAAAGAAAAATGGAACTAACAAAGGTCCTAGCAAGAATACATCATCCTCCAAAGGCGGTAATGGAGGCAAGAAGTCTTTCTTTTCATCAATGTGGGAAACAGGGAAAAGAAATTTTAAAAGTGGTGGCAAAGCTTTATCATCCGCAGGCAAATGGGCCGGCAAAGGCCTTGTACCATTAAGTTTAATATCAGGCGGTTTGGATATATTTAGCTCGAAAGACAAAGTAAAAACCACTGGAGAAACTGCTGGTGGTACTATTGGTGGCTGGGGAGGTGCGAAAGCAGGAGCTGCATTAGGTACAGCTATCGCTCCTGGTATTGGTACAGCAATAGGAGGAGTCCTTGGTGGTGCAGCTGGATATTTTGGTGGTAAATGGCTAGGTGGAAAAGCTGTTGATACAGCAAGAAGTAGTGGTGAAGCTGCTAAGGTTACACCAGAACCAATGCGAGCGCTGGCACCAAGACCTACACTGGCACCGAAACCGACACCAGTATCTGCTCCAACAAAACAGGCGAGTACTGAAGCTGCTAAACCCGTCGATACAACAAAGTTAAATGAATCTGCCAACAAACTTGCAACAACTTTAGAAACCACTAATACAGCCTTTACAACAATATCTACAAGCGCGCCGTTAGTTGGTCAAAATATGACTACCTTAGCGACTGGTATTGGTACCGCAAGTACAACTATCCTTGGTTCATTTACAGAGCTTCAAACAAGCACGAGTACAACAGCTGCTAACTTGAATAATTTGACGATGTATTCAGGACAAGTAAGTACAAACTTTTTCACGTCCTTTTACTCGTTGAAAACAGCTACTGATCTATCGAGTTCAAATATGTCTAGTTTAGCATCAACCATTGGACAGGCTTCTGGATGGGTTGCATCGATACAAGGTATTCAACCGGCTGTTCAAAGTGTTATAGCAGCTTTAAATATTCTTAAGACTCGTATTGATAATGTGCAGATACCTAATAGCGGAGGAGCTACATCAAGGAGGACGCAATATGAATAGTTATACAACTATACAAGGCGATACGTGGGATTTAATTGCATATAAGTTATGGGGGAGCGAGTATTTGCTCCCTCTTTTACTTGAGGCAAATCAGAAACATCGCAATACTATTTTTTTCACAGGTGATGTTGTTTTAAACGTCCCTGAAATTGATACAGCAATCTATACTGAACGCCCTAGTTGGCTTGGGGAGCATGATGAATTATGACATTAGCCAGACGTACAGAATTAAATGTAACTTATAATCAAACGCTTTTAACTCAAGTATTAGGTGGGGACTTAATTGACTGGACATATAATGACAATTTAAGTGGAGAAATAGACGATTTACAGCTTGTTTTACAAGATGCAGATGTCCATTGGATAAATGATTGGTTTCCAGCAAAAGGCTCTCTTATAGAGGCTGAAATAGTACGGAAACACTGGACCGAAAACGATGTGAAAACTAAGTTAGGGAAATTTGAAGTAGATGAATTAGATGGCAGTGGTCCGCCTACAAAAATGACAATTAAAGCATTAGCTGTGCCGGAGTCTACCTCTATACGTGGACAATTTAAATCTAAAGCCTGGGAAAAGGCGAAGCTTAAACAAGTGGTTAGCGATATCGCCAAAGCAAATAAATTAAAGCTATTTTGGGAAACGAAAGAAGATCCTAAAAATGATCGCTATGAGCAAGAATCTGAAACAGATTTAGCTTTTTTGTATCGATTATGTAAAGATGAGGGCTTATGTCTCAAACTGTCCAATAGCTCTATAGTCGTTTTAGATGAAGCAGATTACGAAGCAAAACCAACAGTTGAAACCATTTTGCGTACAAGCAAAAAAACATCAAAAATACAGGTGCTTGACTGGAGTTTTAATACAACACTCACAGGCACCTATAAAGATTGCCGTGTACAATCTCACAACGCAGGTAAAAAGCAAACAATAAAAGCAACTTTTACGCCTAAAAAGTCTCCGAAAGTAGGCCGTACACTAGTTGTGAAGGAAGAAGTTAAATCTGTTGCAGAGGCTCAAAAATTAGCTAAGAAGCGATTGAGGGAGGCTAATAAAGACGCCACGACAATTAAATTAACGGTCATCAGTGAAATGCATATCGATGCTGGAATGACTTTTGATTTAATTGGATTTGGCCGTTTAAATGGCAAATATATCGCAACGAGAGTAACACACAACAAAAGTGAAATTTCCATAGACTTACGCAAATGTTTGGAGGGATATTAATGCGGACTCAAGTTGGTGAAGTAACAACTGTTGATCCAGCAAAAGGGACAGCTCGCGTTAAAATAGAAGAGCAAGACGACAAGGTATCGGCCCCGTTATTCATTTTATATCGAGGCACGTTAAAAAATAAAGACTATTGGATGCCGAAGATTGGAGAGCCAGTACTTTGCCTTTTCACAAAACGGAGCGAAGGTTTTATTTTAGGTTCCTATTATCCGGATGGAACACCTCCACCACGTACCGATCCAGAAAAACGGTGCATGGAATTTGAAGATGGAAGCTTTATCGAATATGACACTAAAGCACATAAATTACATTTAAACATAGATGGTGAAATAAACATCGAAACAAAAGGTCCTGTAACAGTTAATGGGCAATTACTTTCACCTGGTGGCAACAACTCAACATCGGAATAAAGGAAGTGATTTGAAATGGCCACAATCGGCAGTTTTGGTGATGTCATTTTTGAAGTGTCTGCAGACAAATTACTAACATTTAATGATTTAGAAAAGAAAAGTAGTGCTAAGTGGAATGAGCATGAGATCAGTGGGAATAAGGCAAAACTAGAATTTGATGGACCAGGACTAGCAGAATTAAATTACAATATTTTGCTACGTGCTGAACATGGTATTAATCCTATTAAAGAAATGTCCAGGTTAGAAAGGATGCAAAATAAAGGAGAAGCTCATCATTTCATCTTAGGGCAAAAGCCAATAATGATAAATAAATTGGTCGTAACGGATCTTACAGAAAAACTACGTAACATTGATCAACAAGGTAATGTTTTTACAATAGAAGTGACTGTATCTTTAAAAGAGTATGTTGAGAGCAAGACACCAGTAAAAAAAACAACTACAAATGGAAACCAGACAGCAGCTGCAGGCAGTTCAAAAAAAGCACTTGGCACCCTAACTATTATTGTGAAATCGGTACATATCCGAAATGGACCAGGTGTAAATAATAAGGTGCTTGGTTATGCCATGAAAAATGATAAGTTGACGGTTTATGAAGAAAAGAATGGTTGGTACTCACTTGGCGGTGGTAAATACATTACATCCAATAAATCGTATTCTACTTTAAAGAAAGGGTGATTAGCATGTATGATGTAGAGCCAATGCAAAATATAGATTTTGGAGCGACAGGTGTAGAAGAGATACTACAGAATGTCGCTTTTATTATGGCTACAGCTATGATGAGTTGCCCACTAGATCGTGATTTTGGATGGGATATGACCGTTATCGATACACCTATCAATATTGCAAAAGCTAGAATAACAGCAAAATTAACCGAAGCAATCAACAAGTTTGAACCACGTGCACTTATAGAGTCTATCGAAGTAACCGGAGATGGATTGGTTGGTAGCTTAAAGCCGAAAGTGAAGGTGAAAATCAATGAGTCGGTTTAATTTACCGGATCTTTATTTTTTAGAAAAGGCACCAGAACAAATAGAAAGTGAAATGTTATTCCATGTCAGAGAAAAAACAGGATTAACATTGCAACGTGCAGATCCAAGACTAAAATTTTTACAGGCTATTGCAGTATTCGTGTCCATTGAGCGAAACAAGTTAGAACACGGATTACGTCAAAATCGCTTGTCGTATGCAGAGGATGACATGTTAGATCACTTTGGTACAGAAAATTCTACAGAACGCCTACCTTCAAAATATGCAGGTACAACGATGGCTTTTATATTAGAAGAAGATCGTGTGGATGCTTTACCTATTCACCAAGGAACAAGATACCTTGTAGGTGATATTTATTTTGTAACTAATGAGACACATGTTATTCCATCAGGAACTCATTTATTTGCTGTAGATGCTACTTGTGAATTACCAGGTGAAATAGGAAACGGCTTTTTACCAGGTGAAATATCTACTTTAGTGGAGCCATTGCCTTACGTAAAATCTGTTCAAAATACAACAATAACAAATGGTGGTGCGGATGAGGAAAGCGACGATGCTTACGCTGAAAGAATTCGACTTGCACCAGAGAGTTTTTCTGTTGCTGGTCCTGAGGGTGCCTATATTTATTGGGCGAAGGCAGCTAGTCAAGAGATTGTAGATGTTAAAGTGGATTCTACAGAAGAAGGCGTAGTTGATGTATATATTTTGATGGCCAATGGAGAATTACCGAGTGCAGAGGATCTTGCATTAGTAGAAGAAAATCTGATGAACAAAGAGACAAGACCTCTTACAGATAGGGTTCTTACTAAAGCAGCAACCGTTGTTAATTACTCAGTGAAAGTAGAGTATTGGATTTCGAACAAAAGTGCTACCGTTGCCTCAATTATTGAAAAGCAAGTCAATCAAGCATTTCAAGATTATCTTGTATGGCAGCGTTCAAAAATGGGCCGTGACGTAGATTTTTCAGAACTTATAGCGCGTTTAAAACAGGCAGGGGCATCGCGTGTATCCACAAGTTCACCAATGTTTATCGAGGTTGGAGAAACAGAGGTAGCTAAAGAAATGACAGCTGAAATTACATTCAAAGGGCTATCGAATGACTAGTGATCTATTAAAATTATTGCCCCACAGTTTACGTCAAGATTCAGTACTTGTAGCCATTGCTGAAGCTGCTGAAATACAACTGAAACAAGCTTATCAAGAAGCAGAGGCGATTTATAACCTAGTCGACATCGATAAAATGCCAGAGGCACTGTTAGATTTATTAGCATACGAAAAGCATGTCGATTTCTACGAAGTAGATCTTCCTGTGGAACAAAAAAGAGCACTTGTGAAAGCATCGAGAAAATGGCACAGAAAGAAAGGTACAAGAGGTGCTGTAGAAGATGTTGTATCTATTATTTATAAAAATGCACAAGTCTTTGAATGGTTCGAATATGGTGGCGAAGAGTATCGATTTAAAATCGAAGTAGAAGAGCCATTTATCGCTAACGAGGACATGAAACGTCTAAAAAGAATGGTTGAAGCCACAAAAAACAAACGTTCATGGCTTGAATATGTAGCTGTCAAAATAAAACAAACACAATACATTGAAATAGAATCAAACAAATATCATTATCCTGTCTACTTGCCTATTTGTGGTGAGCTTTATTGTGAAGGTATGCCAGGAGTTAGCACAAATAAAAATATTGAATTAGAAACGGAGAATTTCACATATCCAGTCTATATGCCGATATGTGGTCAGATTCATCCAAATGAGGTGATAGATACATGGTAACTCGTATTATGATAGACCGAACACTTCAATTTTGGAAAGATATGATGAAAAATGCGGTTGTCACTATAGATGGCCAAGATGTGATTAAATCTTTTCACTCACAAGAAATTGTAGGAGACACAGTAAAGACATATGTTTTTTTAGATGATGGTCATGGTCAAGTAACCAAAGCTAAATTAGTAGATGCCCAAGGTATTGAATTAGATCGCTATACCACATCTATAGAACCCAGTGAAGAGGGTCTTATGATTGTCTTTACAATCTCTGGCATTCCGAAAGGAGAGTTGCAAATATGAGCTTGGTAGTCTCAAATAAATATGAGTTGTTAAAGTGGAAGGATCGTATTTGGAAAATTGGTCCTGATGGCAAGTTGATTCCTCAAAGGGATGAAAATGATCAGATCAAATACAATCCTATTACAGGTCAACCTGAATATGAATATCTTGAAAACGGCACTCGTGTCAATGCTAAACGCTTAAACCATATGGATGAAGGTATCTATATGGCCCATGATCTCATTGTAGAGATGCAAGCAAAGATTAGACGTATGGAAATCCAAATGGAGCTCGATGGACGTGTACCAGGCAACAGTGTAACATTCGTTGATTCGCTCGATGGTAACACTAATAAAATTGTTTTGGATAAAGCGATGACAGATATTATTGAAGCTGTAGCAATAGGTACTACTACTTTAAAAGTGGCTAGTGTTGATGGATTCACACCATTTACGCAAGTCACTATTTTTGATGATATGCATAGCGAGGACGTTGTTATCACTGAGGTAAGTAAAGATACAATTAAAGTACAAGCTCTTAAAAACGCATACAAAAAAGGCGCTAAAGTGGCTCGTAGTAACGTCCAAATCGATACAGTCAATGCTGAAATGGGTGTCGGGGATTGGCATACTTACAACGTTGAATTAGTGGAGGTGGTATAAGGATGGCCTTATATTATTATAACAAGTTTACTGCTAGTGAAAATAAAGTATATATCGACGACGCGCCATGGGAGTATCTTAATACTAGTAGAGGGAAATTTGAAGGTTCATATAAAAAATATACGTTCAATAATGCCACTAATACGTACACGCCAACTGATATATGGAACTATTCAGACATGGTTCCGGTAGATGGTGTCGCCTATGGCAAGAATGACGACAACTACCTTTTTAGGTTTATAACAACCTATAGTGGTCAAGCTAGTAGCGAACTTAGCTACGCATTACACCAAAAAGTAAGGACAAAAAACACAACAACGACAAACTATACTTTAGGCACATTAGTACAATCCAACATTACGGCAGAAGACGGCGCATACCCGGCAAACGGTCGCCATACTGACGGCTATTGGTACGTTAAAGGAACAATTGTGAATACTGCGCCAACGCAACCTGGGTCCTTTACACAGCCGTCCGGTTCATTAGAAATTGGCGATGCAAAAGTATTTTCTATCGGTGCTTCAACCGATGCTGAAGGTAATTTATCAAAGTACATTTGGGAAGCTTCTATAAACAATGCGGCGTATTCAAAGGTTGGAGAAACGACAATACCTAGTTTTACGTACACTATTCCCACGGCAACAAGCTTAAAAATGCGAGTCAAGGCGGTCGACACAGGCGGTTTAGAAAGTGCATATCGTGAAAGTAGTGCCTATACAGTTACACCGGCCAAATACTATTGGAGCAAGTATTCCACTACAGAAACAAGACCTTTCAACGAACAGTTTGTTGGTTCATATCCATGGGATGGTTCTAGTTCAAGTTCAATTTCAGGTTACGAAGGCAGAGTGTACTATAGCTATACTATCGAAAATGGTAAATTTAAGCTTACGTCACCAGTTCCATTAGTAGCGGGGTTAAGTGTTGGAAATCTTGTCTATTTTGATGCTAATAGTGGAGGTCTAGCGAAAGCTACAGTTGCATTAAATGATGGGTATAACATAGCATTCAGCTCAACGGTCTATAAATTGGTCGAAGGAAGTCCTGTTTATGACAAAGGAACGTTAATACAATCAAACATTATAGCCGAGTACAACACATATACAACCGATGCAAAAAACGCTGATGGTTATTGGTATGTAAGAGGTAGTCGTGTAAATCAATCGATCGCGCCACCTTCACCATTTACCTCGCCATCACAAGGTAAGAAATTCAAACCTAACGAGGTAGCAAATATTGCTTTTGGAGCTTCTAGTGCTGCTAATCTATCACTTTATGAAGTAGATTTCAGATACAACAGCGGGACATGGGCTCAATTAGCGTACAATAACACGCTCACTCGTAGTTTGACTATTACAACGGATAAAGCATTAAAAACCATCGAATTCCGAGTACGTGCAAAAGATACAAGTAATGTATATTCTGACTATGTATATTCGGAGGCTTTCACAATCGAGCACAATGTAGCTCCAACTGTGGCATTAACCAGTCCATCTGAAAACGTAACACTGTACGAAAATGACACTTTAAACATCGCAGGCACAGCTTATGATGCTGATCCAGACCAAGCAGTAACAGCTTATTATCAAATAAATAACGAACCTAAAAAAGTATTAGCAACAAACCTAAGTAAAATACAGATTCCATTATCAAAACAACTCAAATTTAATGGTGGTAAGTTATATGATGGTGACAACGTTTTAACTGGCGATTTAGCAGCTGGAGTAGCCCACAAATTAAAAGTATGGGCTGAGGACAGTGAAAAAGCATCTTCAGCAATCGTTGAAAAATCATTCTATGTTATTCCTAACCGAGCGCCAATTTTATCTGTGGATGCCGTTGTTCCGTCTGGTGTAGTTGATGCTGATAAATTTAAAATTAGCGGTAGAGCATCAGATGAAGATGCTAATTCAACACTTAAAGTGACTAGACGTATTAACAATGGAAATGCCGTTGAAATTTACAGTGGCCCAGGTGGTGAATGGGAGTTTGATATTTCACTTGGCCAACTCAAAATCGGAGAAAATACGATTATTGTTGAGGTCATCGATAACTATGGTGCTAAAACAAACAAGACAATAAAACTTAATAAAAATAACGTTAAAACGCCTATTTTGCATTCGGTAGCGAGGTACAAAATTAATCCTCCGGCCGGATCCGCAAAGGGCGTTTTATTATTCATTGAACGCGACGAGGAAATGGATTTAAAAGTCGAATTATCGATGACGTTAGCTGGTGAACAAGAGCAATATGAAACTCTTGAACCTACTAAAACAGTACCGATGACAAACATGGTCGGAGTTGTTGAAGATGTTTTTTACCATGAGTCTACAGAGGCAAAGGATAACATCATATTAAAGTTGTCTTCGACTAGACCAGACGCAACTGTAAATCACAAAATACATCTAATATCGGGGGCGGTTGAGTAATGGCTTTGGAATATAAACCGCGTAATGAAGATGGCACACTTGGCGATCCTGTCAAGCTTGGAAACGAGGAAACTTTAGCTGAAACGACTGCACGTTTAGAGAAAGAAAACAAATTACTGAAGTTACAAAACAAGGCAAACGCAGAGCGCATGGAATTTATGGAGGACCTAATTGCGGAAATAGCAATGAAGGTGTATGAATGATGCGTTTTTTAAGATGGATAATTTTGTACTTTAAAGGAGGTGAGGTTATGATGGCAATGTTTTTCGCACAACGTGTAATTTTAGGTAAAACAAAATTTAATGAAGTACCTGCAACTTTACAAGAAGGCGTAAAAGAAATTCTTGTAGAATCAGGAGTCGGCTTTTTAGCTGAATAATTAAATGTAACGCGAGCAGAAGCTTAGCGTTATTTTTTATGATTTTTTAGCGCTGTGAGAGCAATCAAAATGAGCAATGGTACAGGTTATTGATTCTCGATGCTTCTGACAGCGCTACTTATAAGGCAAAGGATTGGTGATAACGTGAGTCAAAACGAAAAAATTAAAATTGATTCTTTATTAAGCAATGAATTAGGTGACCTTTGGTGGGTTACCAATAAAATAAAAAAACGTTATCCAGAGTTACAAAATAATGAGCAGTATCAAAGAATTATAGAAGCAATAACCATAATTGAAGATGCTGCAGAGAAATTATGTGAACAAACGTCATAATCCTAAACGTTTGGGAATTTGCCTTCCACAGTGTGGATGGTTTTTATTTTGGATAAAAGGAAGTGCTTTATGGATCAATTAAAGAATTACTTATCTTTAATGACTGGGCACCCAGTAGCAGGATCAATTGGAGCTATTTTAACTGCAATTTTTTCTTATGTTTATGGTGGCACACAGTTTGCAATAGGAGCTATTTTGATTTATGCAGGTGCAATTGCTCTCGATTGGATTGCAGGGTATCGGGCAAGCAAAAGAGATGGAAGTTATGCAAGTGAATACGGCATAGATGGAGGGTTTCGTACAGCCTTCTTATTAATTGTGCCAGCACTAGCACACCGAGCAGATGTAATGATGAATTTACCAAACGTTATATTTGCCTTTGTTTTATTTTCATTTGGGTTACACATTTGGAAATCCATGACTGCAAATGTGGTTAGATGTGGTTGGGATGTATGGGTACCCGTTTGGGCACTAAATTATGTTGCAGATGAAATTGAGCATAAAATTGCACGCTCACAAAAACGTATCGATGAGAAACAAAAATACTTAAAAAAGGATGATGAATAATGGATTTAACAAACATTTTTATGATTGCAATGGTTATGGTGGCTATTGTTTTAGCGGTAGCAGAGGTACTTAAAAACACATTCAAAATTAATACTCGATACATGCCAATCACTTCGGTTGTGATTGGTATTTTTGTTGGCGTTATTTGTTGGCCGCTATCAGAGTATCCACTTTATATGATGCTGATGGCTGGATTTATTGCAGGATTAACAGCTTCCGGGACGTTCGATTTATTAAAGGCTTCCAAAAAGGTAGGTGAACTGTAATGGTTAGCGTAACAGAAACATGTCGAGATTTAAGCGAATTAACTACAGCTGCGCAATTAGCGTGTCGATTGCTATTCCAGGAGTGTGTAAAAGCTGGGATTGATGATATCTTTATCACAGAAACATATCGTTCACAAGCACGCCAAAATTATTTGTATGAGCAAGGTCGTACTCGACCAGGCTCAAAGGTAACATGGACACTTACTAGCAATCATACCTCGCGTAGAGCATGGGATATTGCCGTGGCACCTCCTAAAGATTTATATAATATATCTACTCTATCAAGAGTAGGAGCGATTGCTAAAAAGCTTGGTATCACTTGGGGGGGTTATTGGCCGATTAGTAGCTATGACGCTCCACACTTTGAAATCCCTACTAATTGGAAAGCTCCTACAGGCTACGAGTTAGAGGGTACAGTTATCGTCCCGAGTAATAGCAAAATAAAAGTTCAACTTATTGTTAAAGACAAAGGACAAGCCGTGGAAGGCGTGAATGATGGAAAGTTGTATCGTGTTCAATCCGGCACCTATACAACGCAAACTCAAGTTAATGCAGCTAAACAAGCATTAGGTAAATACAAAATTGCAAATGCTGATTATGTACGAATTGTCCAAGATGGTGGTAAATGGAGATTTATTACTGGCACATACGCAACTCATGTAGTAGCTAATAATGCCATTACTGAAATGAAACGTCTTGGCGTTTTATCGTATGCTGAGGCAATTCAAGCCTAATACTAAAGCCCAGGTACTCAAATTAATTTTGAGCCTGGGCTTTTTTCTTTTGTCTTTATTGGTATATTCAGTAATTGGAAGTATAATATACTAAAGAATATATACATAATTAGGAGCGATGAAGCTATGGTTAAAGCTTTAAATTGTCCAAACTGTGCTGCAACATTTGATCCAAAAGAAAATGTTTGTGAGTACTGTGGTAGTTATATAATTACATCAGAAGCAAAACAAAT
Source organism: Lysinibacillus sp. NPDC096212 (assembly GCF_044763105.1). Lineage (NCBI taxonomy): Bacteria > Bacillati > Bacillota > Bacilli > Caryophanales > Bacillaceae > Lysinibacillus > Lysinibacillus sp. NPDC096212. Next base: position 132,314 of record NZ_JBIWFQ010000006.1, read on the forward strand.
TACTTATGATTCTAATGAATTCAAACTCTCAAATAAAAAAATCTTCTTTCATGAGATTGAAATGAATACAAATGAATTTCCGATACGCTCAGGTGTAGCAAACATGTATTACAGTGCGACGAAATCTGATGGAGGTCGTTTGTTATTAACAAATCAAAGGTTAATCTTTTGCGCCCATGCTATAAATATAAATCCTAATTTATATTGGGAAGTTAGTTTGGAGGATGTAGATCGAGTTGAACTCGGTTTGAATTTACTTATTACGCAAAGAATTCATATTTTTGATGAAGAAGCAAACGAAACAATCTTTGTCGTTTATGGTGGGAAGCATTGGCTAAATGAATTAGATCATGCTTTAAATAGAATTTGAAAACACAACCCATGTTAAGAGACCAGCGAAGCTAATTTAGCCGAGCTGGTCTTTTTTATTTTCAACTTTTTTTAGATGTCAATGCCCAATCAACAAAAGCATAAACTCCTGTTAAGAATAGAATATAAAATAACCTTTCCATGGTACTTAGGTTTTCTGCAATAAATAATGAGATAATTAACAACCCAAAGAAAAATACAATTAACGATAATAATTTTCTGTTTATAATAAACTTTTTAATATTTATGTTACTCAATATAATCAACCTCCTAAGCAATAATATACTAAAAAAAAATATAGAGTATACAGTTTGACAAGATAATAGGAAAAATGAGCAATATTTTACATGTATTCGTATACCAAATATACTAAAATTTGTTAAGATGTTTATGTGGAAATACTTTTTATAAAAGGAGATTGTAAAAATGTGGTTTAAAAAATGTTATAAAGTCATTGCAGTATGTTTGACATTAAGCCTTCTGTGCTTAAATGTGCCGATTAATCAAGTGTATGCAATAGAAAATGAATCTGTTATTCAAAGTGAAGAGGAAATTGCAGATATTGAAAAAGCTTTGGAATTGATATTTGAAAACGGAATCGTTACTGATAGTGAAGGTGAGACTCTTGGGTATAACAAAGAATTGTTTGAGCAAGAGTTAAAAGATAGTCCTATCTACGAGGATATTATTCAAGGTATGGAAGCTAATAATTTATTTGCTGATCAAGAAAACGAGAATAACATAAGAATCGCTCCAAGGCTAGCAGCTTGTGGGTGGCATTTAATGAAAAATAGTCCAGAGTATACATCTGCATCGAATAAATGTTTAAGTGCAGGAATAAAAGCTGCTTATGGACCTGTAACAGTTTTATCTACGTTAGCTAATTTGCTAGCAGATAAGGAATTTAAATTAGCAGCTGGCCATCTGGTGAAAGCAGGTATTAGAGGCAATATATTAGGAATTGTTGTAACACTTTCTGGTATTCATCTGGATTGTGTTAAAAAAATGGAAAAGAAATTCCCAGGTAAAAGTAACTGTATTTAACTAAGTAAGATAAAAATTGACCAGGCGCTCATTTTAATATGAGTACCTGGTCCTTTTTTGTTTATTCGTCATACGGTTTATACTTCGATTGAAGCTCCTTAGCTGCATCTTTTCTTTTTAAAATATACAACGATGTTAACAATGACTAAAACTAAGCATAATGAATAAATGACTATCATTGAGTAATCAAAAAACTTTGGGTCATTCCAGTTAACCATGTCAGTTAAGATATACAAAGCAAATGCTAACGCAGCCACATATCCGATATTTTTCATAATTTAATGGATGTGATAAGATTATAGGGAAGGAGGCGCTAACCTCCTTCTAAGAGTTACTTGCGACGTTTACCTTTGCGAGGGGGGCGTCGCTTTTGTTTTGGCTTATTTTTCATATCGCTAATGTTTTTTGCTGAACTTGTTAGTAAGTTAAGTACAGTTGCGATAGCTACTAGATAAGCTAGAATCTTATCATAATCCACTTTGTTCACCTCCTTTCTATACTCTTATTATATATCAAGTGATGTATATAAATCAAGTGATTTATAAAAGTTTTTTTATTTATTTTGCAAGGTGATTATCATAGTATTCACCAAGCTTTTCAGCTACGCCTAATCCCATACGACTGATGTCACTTACTCCATCTACATAGCGTTTAATCGCTCCTTGTGTAAGCCCACACTCTTTAAAGATTCGATACGATGTATGTTCGCCCTCACCATTTTTAGCAGCCTGTGCAGCCATTACAACCGCCTCTACTTTTTCTGTAAGTTTCATGCCTAACACTCCTTTTTTAAATACAATTATAAATCATATGTAATATAAATCAAATGATTTATATGCTGATAGAAAAAAGCCACTCATTTGAGTGACTAAATTATTACTTTAACTTTTCAGTTATGGTTGCTACCGGGAAATAATACATACCGAGCTCATTTGATTCTTTTTCGGATATATCCATAGATACTGTTCCAACACCGACATATTCAATCATTAATGTGTTCCAACCTTCTTCTTCTAGCAACGCATCAGACACTTGGCTATACTTTGACACAGCGATATCTTTTGGTGGTAAATTGAATTTATTTGGCGCTAAATCTATTACTGCTTTAATCTCACCATGTTCTATGGTTAAACTAATTAATTTGTCATTCTCACCCATACCATCGTACTCGACTATCTCTTTTACTTCATTTACCGTAATTTCTTTTTCAGATATGTCTCCAGTCGCCTCTTTCGCTTCCAGTTCAGCTAGAGCTTTTTCCTCAGCATCTTTTTGTTCGCTAGATTTAGGATACTCAATAGTTTTATTTTCAGGAATAGGCTTTTCAGCTTCTTCGCACGCAGCAAGTAGTAATGCTGACATAGCTCCTATGTAGAATAATTTTTTCATTTACAAAATCCTCCCTCTATATTTCCATTTTAGGGAATCGAAAGATAAAAGTACATATAAAAAACAGACAACTGTAATTAGTTATCTGTCTTATCATCTTTAGCGTTTTCAATTACTTCCTCAAAGGCAGCTTTAATTTCCTCAATCGTATAACCCGCATCTAGTAATTCCTGAGTTGTTTGTTCTAATCTGTTCAATTAATTTCATTCCTTAGCTTTTATATCTTCGTTTCGTCCTCTAAGATAAAATTCGCTTCGTATTTAATTCCAAGCACTTCAGCAATTTCCAATAGCTCTTTTTCGCTAAAATTATCACGCTTCATTTTCTTCCACAGGTTAGGTTGAGACGTTCCCAACAATTCTGCTAATTGTGTAAGTTTCATATCCTTCTTCGCTAATAACATTCGAATTTTTTCGGCCATCATAATTTATACACCTCGCTTTGTAATTACTCCTTGAACTTATTATATATGATTAAAACCTATAATGAAATAAAAAATAACCTAAAAGTTATAAAAAGAGTTGTATTTATAAATTTTAGGGTTTATATTATAACTAATAAGTTTTATTAAATTACTTTTTAGGAGGAACATTCGTGAACAATTATTTCAAACTCGAACAAGAACGATCTAACTATTTATTAGAGCAAACGCTCGTATTATCTACCGTAAAAGGTTACTTGAAAGGAACTATCAAGTACGACGAATCTAGTGAAGTTGTCAAGTTCGCAACTAAACTATTGGGCATCATCGACGAAGGATTAACAGCTGTAGAAGATAAGTTTCCTGAACAAAAATGAAATAACGAACAAAACTAACATTTAAGGATCCGGAATGTTCGTGAATTGGAAAGCGAGGTGAAAACGATGGCATTTGAATACTTAGCAACTTACAAAACATTTGAATCAGTAGCAGATATGGATAATAGTGTGGAGGACCATATAGCGGCTCACTATTATGACCTAACAGAATCAGAACGTGCCATCGTTTTTAAACTTGCTAGTCACGCTTTGGAACATCCAGGGGCTTGTCATTTAAAAGCTTCCACAATTGCTACATCATTGGAGATCAGCACAAAGACAGTTTATCGTAGCGTAAAGAAATTGGTTGAGTTAGGCATCATTGAGAAGGTAGCATCTACTAAATTAAACGGCATAAAAGGGGCTAGTATTTATCGCATATTACCTTATGTCCCATCGAGTGTGTCCCAACGAGAGACAGTCGATGAAGCCAGTAATGACGCTGTTTACCATCCACAATCTGAAAACCAAGCATTTAACTCTTTTAATCTTTTAAGTTCTAAACAAGCAAATAATATTATGAGTCTAGAAAATGAATTGGCTTTGCAAGCTGAAAAGAAAAAAGAATACATGAATGAGTACCAGATTATGCTGTTTGATTTTATGAATAGCTTGCCATTGACTGATTCATTGAAAGATGAATTACATAAATGTGTAATAGCTTCACATGTAAATTCTGCGGAAGACTTTATCAAAGCTAAGAACGTTCTATTTAAAATCGCTATGGATATTAAAGAAGGTGTACTGACGGTTGCTAGTACATTAAGAGCTGTATTTGTAGGAGCATATAGTAAGGCTGTAGAGCGTTTAAGTAGCAAGACAACTAAATCATCATCTGTGGAGGACAAAGCGCACAGTGAACGTCCTGTGCCTTTCTATAATTGGTTAAACGAGCGTGATAGCCTTCCACAATCAAAATAATAGAATGAGTAATTAGTTGTGTCGTAATGAGGTATTTTTGTATAGGGTACATTCCTTTTTAAGGTTATATATGGTAGTTTTGGTATATCGATGTATGTTTAATTTTATAAAGGAGAGTTAGAAATGTTACATAGTACAAAGTTATTAAACAAAATATTAATTACTCTAATGGCACTGTTACTTTTATTTAATACGAACTATGGTGCTTTTAAAACTTCAGAAGCTCATGCCAATGTATTGACTGCAACTTTTGAAGAATGGGCTGCAGCATCTTACGCCGGTGTAGTCATGGGTACGATGGCATTGGCTACTGGAGCAATGCATACAGAGGAATATTTGTTGGACAATGTGGACGCAATGTATCAGACGGCCAAAGAATCTTGGAAAACGATGGCCCCTGATATGAAAGCTAATTTTTTATCTAGTCTAGATCAAATGGCTGACGGTATTGTGACGGTTGGTGATTGGATTACAGGTGCGTTGGATGCGCTTAAACCTAAGTTTGGTGATAACACTGGTACTGGTATAGGTGGTGTAAATTATATATCTAAATCTAGCGGTGGTAATGCGATATTAACTGTTGAAAATGCCACTATTAATAGTCTGCTATTAACATATATCGATTCTGATAACTTTCACAATCATGCATTTAGCTCTTTTTCAATTGCTATACTCACAGGAAAATGGGATAACACTGTCTATGCAAAAATTTATGTTGATGGTTATACAAGAGGTACCATAGATTTTGGTGAATTATCAAATGCTAGTTATGCTACTTTGGTGCAAAAAGCAGGGAATGTTAAAACTCCTGCAGATATGATTTCACTTGGGGCTACTATTGGTATTGGGTCTAAAATACGTATGGAATATCGTGATGGTACTGTTGTTACTCCTGGTGCAAGTACTTACAATCGCTTGGATGAATGGATACGTGAACGTGCTATACCAAACGGACAATTAGGTGTTTATAATCCTGGTGCTCAAGCATATACACCGGATGGCTATAGACTTGGTTTATCAACTGACGGGCAAACGTTGTTAAAGCTCCCTGACGGTATTCCGTGGGAAGGAACAGCTGATTGGAAACAACCATTATTAAATACCGTAGATGGTACTACCGCGGTTTTAGATACGGCTGTTGGGTCTTGGATAGATGTTGCTACAGGTAAAAAGATACGTGATGCTACAGTACCTGAAATAGTATCTGGGACAGGTGTTGATGAATCAACCGCTGAATATGTTTTGATTAGAGCAAAAGATGAGGAAAAGGCTAGAGAGGACATAGATAAGCCTGGTAAATTTATTGGAAATCTTAACGAGTTAACACCAGATGAAAGAAAAGTTGTTAATGAATTAGTCGCAGAGGGCAAGATAGTTGAACAGATTCCAAGATCAACTGTTCCAGGGGAAAAGACACCTGATTTTAAAGTCGATGGAGTTTTGACGGAACTTAAAACTCTTAAAAATCCGAATGTCAATACTGGGGTAGGAAGGATAAAAGATGCATTTAAACAAAATGCTGAAGCAGTTATTATTGATGCTAGAGAGGCAGGGCTTACGAGAGAACAAGCGCAAGAGATTCTTACACGTGCTAAAGGAACCTACCCTGATAAGCAACTTCCTGGAAAAGTAGAGATATGGATAAAAGAAATAGTAACGAATTAGGAGGATTAAAAATTTGGCTAGAATGAAATGTAAGTGTGGAAAAACCTTATCTACTGTACAAGCACCGAACGATGTTCAACTGCATGTTTATACAGACAAGGAATGGGACGATATTATAAATATGGGCGACACAATAGATGTGTTAACTATACCTGATCCTGAGAAAGAAGTATGGAGATGTATTCATTGCGATAGAATCTATGTTTTTAACGAAGATAATACAGTTAGTAAAGTTTATATTGTGGAAGAATCATAAACTACAACCATAAAAGACCACTCCGTGATGGGTGGTCTTAATTGTGTTTGTAATTAACTATGCGCCTTTCTATAATTGGCTTGGATAATAACAGATATAATAGAAGGAAATGCTTTTGGGAACTTGTACATTCGTGACAGGTGCAACAGGCTCTGGTAAGTCAACATCCTTATATTCTCTAATCCATTACTGTTCGACAGAGCTAAATCGACATGTCATTTCATTGGAGGACCCTGTAGAAAATAATCAAGCTAACCTTTTGCAGATTCAAGTAAACGAACGAGCTGGCGTTACATACGCTACAGGATTAAAGGCTATTTTGCGCCACTCACCTGACGTCATTATGATTGGTGAAATACGTGATAAAGAGACTGCAAAAATCGCAATCGAGGCAGCTTTAACAGGTCATTTAGTAGTTTCGACTATTCATGCGAAAGATTCGATAAACTGCCTTTATCGATTTATTGACTTAGGCGTTTCAGTTGAAGAACTTCGTCAAACTGTGGTCGGTATTGTTGCTCAAACACTTTTCCAATCACCAATAGTTCAAGAAGAACGCCGTGCATTGTTTGAAATATTAAGCGATGTTCATCTTCAAATGGCCATCAAAGCAATTATGCAAAAAACTAGCTTTGAATTACCACATGATTTAACGCTTACAGGTCAAAAAGAATTGATGGAGAGTCAGATCTATGCGAATACGAAAGTTTATTGAAAGAGTTCGATTAAATTACAAAAAGGCAACAAAATGGCGAGTAAGGGAGCAAGCTCATTTTTTTAGTCGATTAAGCGTGTTAATGCAGGAAGGCTACTTATTCCCACAAGCTATTTCTATTCTATTACCCCATCATATTGAAGCGCATGAAGAAATACAAAAGCTAGTCAATGAAAGACTGAGGCAGGGTGTCGGTGTTTTAGGAGTTTTTGAAGCGTTACAAATTCCAAAGCAGCATTTAGTAGCTATTGCAGTTGCCGAAAATAATGGACATATGATTGAGACCTTAAAAGGTGTGGCAAAGCAAATGGCTTTAAGTGAATCGACGAAGAAAAAATTAATGAAGCTACTCTTATATCCAGTAGTGCTCATTATATTTTTGATGCTGTTGTTTTTAGTGTTTCGCACCATTTTCTTTCCTAATATAGAAAAAATGGTGGCAAGTCGAACTGCTGGCACAGAGGAGACAAGCATTGCTTTGTCAAAAGTATTATTGCATTTTCCTGATGCTTTAATTGTCGTAAGCATAGCCGTAATTTGTAGTATTTTCTTTTTTTACCTTTATCTCAAACGCCGTCCGATTGCTCACCGGCTAAATATTATTTTAAAAACGCCATTGATTCGAATTTATATACGAATGTCTTTGACGAGACAATTTGCTGCTTATTTAGGAAGTCTACTCCTAAGTGGCTTTTCTTTACAGGCAAGTCTACAAATTTTAGAGGAACAGCGGCTTCAACCGTTTCTACAATATCTGGCACGATGTATAAAGGAGCGTGTTGTTTTTGGTGATACGCTAACACAAGCTGTTCATTTGATGACGGTTTGGCAGATGGACTTTTCAACATTTGTTGAACATGGAGAGCAAAGTGGTTATCTAGGAAAAGAGCTGGTACTGTACAGCGAATTATTGACAGAAAAGCAAGAGCAACTATTGCATAGAATCCTTGCGTTTGTGCAACCAACCTTTTTTATCATTATTGCAATGTGCATAGTTGCTGCATATGTAAGTTTATTATTACCGATATATCACATGATTGAACTAGTATAGGAGGATAATAATGAAACGTCTAAAGCAGCAAGCTGGATTTACATTGATCGAAATGCTCATCGTTTTGCTAATTATTTCGGTATTAATTTTAATAACAATCCCAAATGTTACGAAACATTTTGCCACCGTCGATGAGAAGGGCTGCAAAGCGTATATCTCTATGGTGCAGGGGCAGGTAGAGGCCTATCGAGTAGATTTTATGGCTTATCCAACAATTGAAGATTTGGTAGCAAAAGGCTATTTAAAGAAAAATGTAACGACTTGTCCTAATAAAGAAGAGATAATGATTACTAATGATGGAGAGGTACGTTTGGCGAAGACTTCTTCCAATAATGGCTCTTAACTAATGGATACTATAAAAAGTGAGCGTGGCTTTACGTTTGTTGAAATGATCATTGTTTTGTTTATCGTTATGTGTTTGTCAGCGGTTGTCGTAAAGTATTCGGTTAAAGCAGAGGAAACTAGGGAGCTTGAGCGATTTTTTACACAAATTCAATTAGATCTGCAATATATACAAACGTATAGCATGCACCAAAGGGAATACATTTCGATGAAGTTTGAGAGTTCATCAAAAAGATATATCATTAAAAAGGATTTTTATACAGAATTATATGAACGTCCTTTTCCTAAAGGGGTTGAAGTCATTCTTTCTTCAAGTTCAATTACCACGATTATTTACAATTACAATGGAAACGTTATGACCCCAGGGACAGTTTATTTTAAAACGCCTCAAGGCACTAAAAAGGTTGTGATTACGTTAGGGCGAGGGAGATCGAGAGTTGAATGAATCTGGTTATTCATTTGTAGAAACAATTTTATCAATCGTCATTGTTATGTTATTATGCACGACATTAATACCGATCAGCTATATGATGAAATCGACTCTTTATAACAAGAAGTTAGAAGTTATCGCAGCTGAAACGGCCTATGAAGGCTTAAAGCGTTATCGCTATTTACAGCAAATGGAAGGCACTAACACCGTTGAAAATGTAGATTTTCAATGGTCTATGAATGGACAGGGGATATGTGTAAGTTTTCAAAATACACGAGAATTACGTAAAAAATGTATACAACTGACAGGTGAAGTAGATGAATGAACGAGGCTATACATTATTAGAAGCGTTATTTCAATTAGTTGTTTTTGTGCTTATTGCACACCTTGTTGTGTTTATTATGCTCTGGTTTGCAGAAATGAAAACAACAGTACTATCTGATGAACAATCAAAGTGGGAGCTTTTTGTTTATGATTTGAATATGTATTTAAATGATATTTCTTCATTTACGATTCGACAAGACCAAAAGAGAATAACCTTCCAGGAAGGACTTACTATTCATTCTATTGATTGTTATAGCAATTTAATTCGTGATCAAGTAAATGGTGGTCATGTACCAATGCTAATTGGTATTAATAAATGTAGGTTCCAATTTGAAAAAGATATGTTAACAGTAGCTGTTGAACTTCCAAGTGGTATCAAAAAGGAGCGAACTTTCTATGTTCCAGTTATTGAAAAATGACAGAGGGGCTATTTTTTTAATCGCAATTGCATTATTATTTTTTGTAACTACTTTTGTTCTTACGTATTGTACGTCTTATGAGATTCAGTTTCGAACATATAATGACCTAGAAAAGCTGAATATTCGAGCTACGATAAATTTATTAGGACAAATTTTGTCAGACAGTGTAGAATCGTAGTTATAAGAAGGTGATTCGAATGCGAAAAATATATTTAGTTGGTTTTATGGGCTCCGGCAAAAGTGCGTTAGGAAGACGTTTAAGCTATTTGTTAAAGATGCCATATTATGATATGGATCATGAGATTGTTCGGCAGCAGGGAATGACAATTCCACAGATATTTGAAAAATATGGAGAAGCACGTTTTCGGGAAATAGAAACAGAATTTTTGAAAAATTTCCGAGACGAAGCTTGTATTATTTCAACAGGTGGTGGGGTAGCGATCAATGCTGAAAATCGAAAAATAATGAGACGCAGTGGGCTCGTGTTTTTTTTAGATGCGACATTCGAAGATATATACAAACGAATACAGCATGATCCGAACAGACCAATAGTACAGAGTTCAACGAAAGAGGAGCTAGAGAAGCTGTATCATTATAGAAGAAGATTCTATCGTGAAACAGGACATATACAAGTGTTAACAGAGGGCAGAACACTCCGCCAAATTCTTGAGTATTTAGTATTCCAAGTCAAAAGGTTAAAAGGCGAACATTGATAAAAATTAATGAGTTGAATGTTCGTGTTTTGATATAGATTAAAAAATGATTGCCTTTTCAATGCAATTAATGTTAGGATATAGACAAATAAGTAACTGAATGTTCATTGAATACTAAATAGTACCAAGATGAATCTTGGGCGGATGATTGTGCGGGGAGAGCACGTGTAGACGTCACCGAAGGAGCAAATAACAAAATGTTATGAATCTCTCAGGTAAAAGGACTCGTACAAGACGCAACTCTGGAGAGAGCTGTAGTACTACAGCCACCAAAGGGGAAAGCCGGCTGATTGGCATTGTAGTAATGCGAGCCAGTCTGGTGTAACTTTCAGGTTTAAGGACAGAGAATCCCGAAAAGGGGTTCGTCTGTCTTTTTTTATGTCTAAATGTTTTGCTAATGATGTTAGTTCCTATTTCTTAATTGAATGAACAAACAGGGGAAGCATGATGCATTAATAAAAGCAGACGAACTACTACCAGTAAAAAATGTAACTACCATTAAGGGGGCAAAAATAATGACGAATGAATTAAAGCGTACACCTCTATTTGAAGAATATGCAAAGTATGGTGGTAAAACAATCGACTTCGGTGGATGGGAATTACCAGTGCAATTCTCTTCTATTAAAGAAGAGCATGATGCAGTACGTAATCGTGCTGGCTTATTTGATGTATCACATATGGGTGAAATTTTAGTAACTGGACCTAATTCACTAGATTTTTTACAAAATCTTTTGACAAATGATATTTCAAAAATTGCAGTAGGTCAAGCGCAATATAATGCAATGTGCTATGAAGATGGTGGCGTTGTTGATGATTTATTAACGTATAAATTAGCAGACAATCATTATTTATTGTGCGTAAATGCGTCAAATATTGAAAAAGATTATGATTGGATGATGGAAAATCAACATCAATATGATGTGACGATTGACAATCAATCAGATGCTTATGCACAAATTGCCTTGCAAGGACCATTAGCAGAAGAGGTTCTTCAAACATTAACAGACACTGATTTAAAAACAATTAAATACTTCCGTTTCCAAGCAGACGTTGAAGTTGCTGGTCATAAAGCATTAGTATCTCGTAGCGGTTACACAGGAGAAGATGGTTTTGAATTATACGGCTCTCCAGAAGATATTAAAGCTTTATGGAATGAAATTTTAGAGGCTGGAAAAGACAAAGGCGTTGTTCCAGCAGGTTTAGGCTGCCGTGATACACTTCGTTTTGAAGCAGGTCTTCCATTATATGGGCAAGAGCTATCAGCAACAATTTCACCTCTAGAAGCTGGTATTGGTTTTGCTGTGAAATTAAATAAAGAGGATTTTCTTGGTCATGATGCATTAGCTGAACAAAAAGAAAATGGACTTTCACGTAAAATTGTAGGTATTGAAATGATCGATAAAGGAATTCCTCGTCATGGCTACAAAGTGTTTAAGGATGGTAAGGAAATCGGTGAAGTAACAACTGGTACACAGCTTCCTTCTTCTAAACGTAATGTTGGTCACGCGTTAATTGACAGCCAATTCACAACTATCGGAACTGAATTAGAAATCGAAATTCGTGGTAAGCACTTAAAGGTAGTAACAGTTGAAACACCGTTTTACAAACGTTCAAAATAAAAGTTGAAAAGAGGGACCTACATTTATGAAACATCGTTATTTACCAATGACGGAGCAAGATAAACAAGAAATGTTAGACGTAATTGGCGTATCCTCAGTTGATGAGTTATTTGGGGATATTCCAGAAAAAGTACGTTTTAAAGGCCTATATGATATTAAAGAAGCAAAATCTGAATCAGCTTTATTAAAAGAATTAACGGCACTTGCTGCGAAAAATAAAGATACAAATGCTAACGTATCGTTTTTAGGTGCAGGCGTATACAACCACTATAAACCAATTATCGTGGACCATGTTATTTCTCGTTCAGAGTTTTACACAGCGTATACTCCATATCAACCAGAAATTTCACAAGGGGAATTACAAGCAATTTTTGAATTCCAAACGATGATTGCAGAGCTTACAGGTATGGATCTTGCAAACTCTTCTATGTATGACGGAGGAACAGCATTAGCGGAAGCGGGTATGCTGGCAGCTGGACATACACGCCGTAAGAAAATTTTAGTATCTGAGGCGGTTCATCCTGAGTATCGTGATGTCGTTGCTACATATGCATACGGTCAATCCATTGAAATTGTTACTGTTCCACAAAAAGATGGTGTGACAGATGTAGAAGCTTTAAAAGAACTAATTGATGACAATACGGCAGCTGTTATTACACAGTATCCTAACTTCTTTGGTCAAATAGAGGACTTACAAGTAATTGGCGATATTGCACATGAAGCAAAAAGTTTATTTGTCGTATCTTCAAATCCACTTTCACTAGGAGTTTTAACACCTCCTGGTAAGCTAGGTGCTGATATTTGTGTAGGGGACGCACAGGTCTTCGGTATTTCTGAAGCATTCGGTGGTCCGCACTGTGGTTTCTTTGCCGTAACAACGAAGCTAATGCGTAAAGTTCCAGGTCGTCTTGTTGGTGAAACAGTAGACGGTGAAGGTCGTCGTGGTTATGTTTTAACATTACAAGCGCGTGAACAACATATCCGTCGTGATAAAGCAACATCTAATATTTGTTCGAACCAAGCGCTTCTTGCACTTGCTGCTTCTGTAGCAATGACTGCTCTAGGTAAACAGGGCGTTCGTGAAATGGCAACGCAAAATATCGCGAAAACTCGCTATGCTAAAAATGCTTTTGAAGCGGCAGGCTTCACAGTAGCATTCCAAGGTGCTCACTTTAACGAAATCGTCGTGAAGACAAATAAATGTGTGAAAGAAATTAATAAAGGCTTAATTGATAAAGGAATCATCGGTGGATATCCTTTAGGTCAAACATATGACTCTCTAAAAAATCACGTGCTAATCGCAGTAACAGAATTACGCACGAAGGAAGAAATTGATGCACTTGTTGCGGAAATGGGGGCTCTTAATGCATAACGAAAATCAATCACTCATTTTTGAAATTTCCAAAGAAGATCGCGTAGGCTACAGCTTAGAAGCACTTGATGTACCAGAGGTTGATCTTGCAGATTTACTGCCAGCAAACTTATTACGCTCGGAAGCATCGGAATTACCAGAGGTATCTGAGCTTGATATTATGCGTCACTATACAGCACTTTCTCGTCGCAACCACGGTGTAGACTCTGGCTTCTACCCTCTTGGTTCTTGTACGATGAAATATAATCCTAAAATTAACGAGGCTGTTGCACGAATTTCTGGTTTTGCAAATGTTCACCCATTACAGGATGAATCAACAGCTCAAGGTGCGATGGAACTTCTTTACAATCTACAAACTTCATTAGTTGAAATTACAGGTATGGATGAAGTGACATTACAACCAGCGGCAGGTGCTCACGGTGAATGGACAGCGTTAATGATGATTCGTGCCTACCATGAAGCAAACGGTGAAGGCCATCGTAATAAAGTTATCGTTCCTGACTCTGCTCACGGTACAAACCCAGCATCGGCAACTGTTGCAGGCTTTGAAACTATCACTGTTAAATCAGATGATAATGGTTTAGTAGATATTGAAGATTTACGCAAAGTAGTTGGTTCTGATACAGCTGCATTAATGCTAACAAATCCAAATACACTTGGTCTATTTGAAGAAAACATTATCGAAATGGCAGAGCTTATCCACTCTGTTGGCGGTAAAGTATACTATGACGGTGCAAACTTAAACGCAGTTATGAGTAAAGCACGTCCTGGTGATATGGGCTTTGACTGCGTACACTTAAATTTACACAAAACATTTACTGGTCCTCACGGTGGCGGTGGCCCAGGTTCAGGTCCAGTAGGTGTAAAAGCAGATTTAATTCCATTCCTTCCAAAACCAGTTTTAGTAAGAACAGAGGAAGGAACATATCACTTCGATTACGACCGTCCACAATCAATCGGACGTGTTAAACCTTACTACGGTAACTTTGGTATCAACGTACGTGCATACACTTATATTCGTACAATGGGTCCAGATGGCTTAAAAGCTGTAACAGAATACGCTGTACTAAACGCGAACTATATGATGCGTCGCTTAGAGCCATTCTATGATCTACCATATAACCGTCATTGTAAACATGAGTTTGTACTATCAGGTCGTCGTCAAAAGAAACTTGGCGTTCGTACTTTAGATATCGCAAAACGTCTGTTAGACTTTGGCTACCATCCACCAACAACTTACTTCCCATTAAATGTGGAAGAGGCACTAATGATCGAGCCAACAGAAACAGAATCAAAAGAAACATTAGATGCATTCTGCGATATTATGATCCAAATTGCAAAAGAAGCAGAAGAAAATCCATCAATCGTACAAGAAGCACCACATACAACAGTCGTAACTCGTCTTGACGAAACACGCGCTGCTCGTACACCAGTGCTTCGCTATCAAAAAGCATAATTAACTGCCTTAAAGCGTCCGATAAGTATTTAAATACTTGTTGGACGCTTTTTTATTTATTTTTGCTAGCCATTTTAAAGGCAAAAATAGGCGGTTCAATAAAGCCGAATTTAGAATAGAACTTGCATAGTGATGGATGGAAGTGTCAAAGTGATGGACAAAACCAGCGAATCGACGGATGGGAAGTCGAGAGCGACGGATAGGAGAGGGGAAATGTCGGTTAAACGTCCAAAATGGAGGGGCGTCACCGGAACGGTCGAGACACTTTGGAGCTGCTGCACCCAGGTCAGTACGTTCCAAAAGAAGTGTTCATAAACAAAACTCGAGGACATTTTGAAATAGAGCGAGCGTTCAGATTTCACCAATTTGCTCGCTACTTTGATCAGACGTGTGCGAATAGTTTGGATTTGAATCGCTTTATATTTTTTCTGGAAACTGAGTAAGCGTACTCAGTTCGTAAAATTATAGGCAAGTAGGCTTATCATCATACTTGCTTCATTGATGAAATTTTCCATATTGTCGGATGTGATGAACTCAATCAAGTAACGCCTGATTCGCCATTTGAAATTGATGAGTTGCTTGCATGTCAAAGCGCTTGAAGAATCTTGATAACGACGGTTGAGAAGTGAGTGCAGGTGTATCAAGCAATTGTGTAAAAATCAGATCATGTGTTAAACAGTCTGCCGAATCATCCTCATGATAACCTGCAATCAGCTGATAAATTTGTTAACGAAGTAGCTGTTAACCTTTTATAAAAGGCTATTACCTTATATTGACAAGGGAAAATTTGTTGTGTATTATGAGTTATAGATACCGACGGTCGGTATTAAAGAGGGGGAAGAAATATGGCAAGAAATAAATATCCAGAACAAACTTTAGAACAAATACTATCTGTATCAACAGTACTCTTTAAAGAAAAAGGTTATGAAAAGACTAGTATACAAGATATTATTGACAAGTTAGGTATGTCGAAGGGAGCGATTTATCACCACTTCAGATCAAAAGAAGAAATATTACTTGCAGTGATGGAGAAACAATTTAGTTATGCTACACAAATGTTTGATAATTTGATTAATAATACTCAAGCAGCTAATTCTAAAGAAAAACTTACGAAGATTTTAGAACACATGGTAGCAGATCCCAAAGCACATTCCATAGACAGTATCTTGATCACGCAGATAAAAAATCCCCAATTTGTCGTGACAGGAATTAAAAATGGTGTGAATAAGGATGCACCTAGTATTGCGAAAATCATGTTAGAGGGAAAAGAGGATGGGTCAATTAATACGGATTTTCCAACTGAATGTGCAGAAATTTTTATGCTGTTAGTAAATATTTGGATTAATCCTATTCTATTTGAACGAGAACATGATGATACAGTTAATCGTTTAAGGTTTTTGCAACAGATGATGAAGGGATTGGGGGCGGATATTGTCAGTGATCAACTGATAAATAAACTATCTGAACATTATTCTGATATTGGAGGATACATTCAAAATGAATAACAATAAAATTGTAGTAAAAACAGAAAATCTGGTAAAAGTACTTTCTAATGTAGAAGTAATAAAAGGATGCAATATGACAGTTCGACAGGGGTCTATTTATGGTTTTTTGGGAGCGAACGGTGCGGGTAAAACAACCATTTTTAAAATTTTAACGGGTCTACTTACACCAACAGTAGGAAAAGTAGAAGTGCTTGGTATGGATGTTACTGTCAATAGGGATAAGATTTTAAGAAACATCGGCAGTATTATCGAAGTGCCTATTTTTTATGAACATCTTTCAGCAGAAGAAAACTTAAGTTTGCATCTTTCTTATTTGAACAGAGAAGAGGTTGATATTTCTAAAGCTTTAGAAAAGGTAGGGCTTGTTAACACAGGTTCACAGCCAGTCTCCAAGTTTTCATTAGGGATGCGACAACGATTAGGAATTGCAAGAGCATTAGTCCATCAACCCAAATTGTTGATATTAGATGAACCGATAAACGGACTAGATCCTTCTGGGATTCGCGATATGAGAAAATTGTTTTTGGATCTTGTGGATAATTATGGAATGACCATTCTGATTTCCAGTCATATTCTCAGTGAAATTGAGCAAATTGCTGATACAGTAAGCATCATTGTTGACGGAGTTATTAAAGGAGAAGCAACGTTGTCCGATATCAAAAAGCAGTATCCTGGTGGAATAGAGGAATTCTACTTTGAAATGATGAATAGGGGTGTCAAAATTGTTTAAATTAATGAAACTGGAGCTAAGACGAAATAATCTTAATACTTACATGAGGTTAAGTATGATTGGATGTATGTTTCTTATTGGATTTATCTATTTTGTAGCTATTGTAGCAAAAGTAGAAAATGAGCCGGATTTTCAAAATTATTCGAATATCTTTTTGTTCACTAGTATCATGAGTATGTTTTTTTTTTCCATCCTCTCCGCAACTATGTTTTCACGGTTTGTAATAGAAGAATATAAGGGGAAAAAGATGATACTTTTATTTTCTTATCCTGTCAATCGAAAAAAAATATTACTTTCTAAAATCGCGGTAGTTGTTGTGTTTTCAATTGCTTCAATGATTATCAGTAATATTCCTCCAATCGTTATTTTTAGTATTACTGAATCTTTCTCACCAATTGTTAATGATACGCTATCCTCAGAATTACTGTTTTCAGTCATTAAAACAATCATTATTTTGTCTATAGGTATGAATGGAATTACCTTAATTGCCATGAGAATAGGTTTTATCAATAAATCAATTCCTAGCACCATTGTGTCAGCTCTCTTGTTATGTGCTCTCTTTGGAAATGCTGTTATAGGCAGTTTTGAGAAAAGTACTTTAAGCCTGATTATATTAGCGATTTCTACAGCTGCAGGAATCATTGCCACAATGAATTTGATGGGGAAAATTAATAGAATCGAAGTGGAATGACTTTGCAAAAAATGACATTTTGATTATTACGTGTTGAAGATTGTTTTTGAATAGCTAAAATATGAAAAAAATAAATGAAAAGGAGAAAACGAAATGGTTGGATATAGTGAATTAATTGATAGAAAAAAAGTTTGTTTAGATCATACGATATCAGATATTGCACTAGATTGGATCACAGGTGATATTCATATTTTTGAAAATGAGAATGATGAAATAAAAGTTGTTCAAATCACAGATACAAAGTTTCCAGAACATAAACTTTTTCATCATACAGTAAAAAACGGAAAGCTTTCCATTACAGATGGTAGGAAAAAGAAGATACAAATTGGATTCAATCTTCATAAAACAAATTTGGAAATATATCTCCCTAAAAAACAATTTGATTCTATTTCTATTGACTGTACTGGAGTTAATTTGTTTGTCGATCATCTTGATACAATAAAATGCAAGTGTCATTTAACATCTGGCACTACTAAACTTTCAGGGAAAATGGAGGAATTTACTTTCCATGCCATCGGATCTAATGTAGAGGGAGATTTTTTGGAAATTCAGAAATTACACTTACAGACGACAGCAACTAAAATAGATTTTTCGGGAAAATTTTCGGATCTAAATGTCAATGCAACTGGTAGAACTATTACAGTGAGTTCCTCAACTATGTTACAGAAAATCAAATCGATTTCTACAGGAGCAAATTTGAAAGTAGAGATCCCAGAAAATGACGGTTTTTCGTGTCATTTAAAAAAACTTTCAGGAAACTTTAAAAGCGATTTTTCTTTAATGCACTCTGGAGATTCTTATATATACAAAAATGGAAAGAATATATTTAGTGCCGAAATTAGAGGCGGTTCTTTTTCAATATCAAAAATTTTAAATACAACTAGTGATAACTGAAGTAGAATGCTACTTCAGTAAGTATCAAGAGAAGAAAGGTCTAGTGAGTTTTTACTTGATTTGACATATTATAATTCATCTTTATAAAGGAGAAAAAAACATGGAAATCCCATTTTTAGTAGGAACAGGAGTAGCTGTATTGGTGTTGTTAGTAGGGATTTTTGGATTAGTCAGTAAGAAGAACGGGAAACCCAACAAGTGGGCCTGGTGGTTGATAATAATTGCATGCTGTGCGTTTGTTAGTGCAATTATTAATTATGGCTTAATTTAAACAAATAATTATTGGGAGGCATTCTTGGAATTGGCTACTTTAAATAGAAACTTTGGAGTATTAGTTATTTGTCAGGTGATTACTTTATTTGGAAGCTCCATTTTAAGGTTTGCATTATCATTGTATATCCTTGATCTAACTGGATCAGCAACAATATTTGGCTTAATATTAGCAGTTTCAACAATTCCTACTATATTTTTAGCGCCTATCGGTGGTGCTATTGCCGATCGCACCAACCGAAGAAATTTGTTGGTAATACTTGATGTTATTAGTAGTGTCATAGTTGGCGGATTGGCAATATTTTTATTTACTAGTGAAACATCCATTATTCCGATGATTGGGATTGTTATGACTTTAATGATGATAGTTAGTGCTTTTTACCAACCTACTGTACAGGCAAGTATTCCTGTATTAGTGGAACAAGAAAAACTACTAGGGGCAAATGGTGTTGTGTCAGGAGTTTCTTCTATAACTAATTTTGCAGGTCCAGTTTTGGGAGGACTTTTATATAGTATCTCAGGCATTGAAATGATCGTCATTATAACTTGTATCAGTTTTTTCCTCTCAGCTGTATTAGAGCTGTTCATAAAAATCCCATTTGAAAAGAGAGATCAACCTTATGGGGCAGTGAAGACAACTCTTCTGGATATTAAGGATGGAGTGTCATACATCGTAAAGGATAATCCATTTATATCCAAAGTAATATTAATAGCTGCAGCATTAAATTTATTTATTACACCACTATTTTTAGTAGGGATTCCGTATATTATCAAGATCACTTTAGGTATGAGCGATAGTTTATTTGGAATAACCCAAGGTGGTATTTCTTTGAGTATGATATTTGCGGCTATTGCAATTGGTATTATTTCAAAAAAACTTAAAGTAAATAATCTGTATCTCTGGTTTGTTGCAAGTGGATTTCTATTTATTCCAATGGCACTTACCATTTATCCTGAATTTGTAAATAATAATGGGGAAATAACCCTACAATACCTTATTTTCTTGTTAAGTTCAATGCTAATTATGTTCGCTATTACCATTATTAATATATTTATCATTACATTACTGCAACAACAAACTCCAAATTTATTGCTAGGAAAGGTAATGGCAATTTTAACAGCGGTTTCGACTTGTTCGGTACCTGTTGGTCAAGTATTATTTGGTACATTAATTGATAGATTTGCAGACTATGTATATACATTAGTATTTGCAGTAGCAGTTATAACAATCTTATTGGCATTAGTGACAAAAAGATTGTTTAGCACAGTTGAACAAGTTGATATCAATCAGAAAGTATCAGCGAGTAAATAAAAGTAGTAAATGTATACAAAGCAAAAGGTGGAGTAGAATCGAGGAATGAATGGTGAAAGATATTAAATTGTTTTGCTTACCTTATGCTGGTGGATCTGCTGTAATGTACAACTCACTTGAAAAATACATCAATGAAGTAATTGAAATTATTCCACTTGAGTATTCGGGACATGGAGAAAGAATTTTATTGTAATTTCAAAGAAATGGTCAGTGATATAGCAATAACTATTATAGAAAAATTAACTGATGCACCATTTGCCCTTCTTGGATATAGTATGGGAAGTTTAGTAGCATATGAAGTATACTATTTAAACCTTTTGATGAGCATAGTTGGATAGATGTGGGGATTGGTGGGTCTTGTAGCCAGTCAAATACTTGAGCACCACTTAAACTAGGATATTCTTGAAGCCAGTTCACAATCCAATCGCGCTAAAGATCTAACTTTTTCTTTCGTTCAATTGAACCAAATTCTTCAACTGCTTCTTCAAATGTCATAGCCATATATTTATAAACTGTTTTTCGTGCTATTTCAATTGTTTAGCAATCTGTGATATTCGAAGTTTTCGTTCCCGTAACCGATGTATTTCTAGGTATAACATAAGCTTTTCCTATATTGGTTCAGCCCCTGTAAATGGGTAATTCTAGTTTGCTTGAATTGGCTTTATCGGTGAAAAAGTGTTCAAATGAAATGAGCAAAATCTGTTGATTTTATTTTAGCGGTTATAATAGAACTATCAAAAAGATGGTTAGAATCGGCGAAGTGACTTATAGCACCAGCAAAGTGCCGGGAAAAAACAAAGCAACAGCTTCACATTGTGCCTAACACCACCATACGATGTAGAACTACTATAAGAGAACTATTTAATATAAGGGTGTACGTTGATATACTTACATTAATTTATATTTTAGTTAAAATAATGGTCGCAACCAAAAGTTGCGGGTGACAGTTGTTAAAACGTATGCCATTTATCTTTCACTAGTAGAAGACTCCTATCTCTAAGGTGGTGAAGTGTGCGGATGCGATCCCCTATCAGTGGGTGTCCTAACACCTACTAAATGACAGGCGAAATCAACCACACGTTATGGTGATGATGTAATAAATTGTTCGTAATTCATGTGTTGAAAGGGATGATCGATCAAAAATGCAAGCGACTGAAGTTGAATTGGGCTTACCGGCAAACAGCGTTCTGAATGATACATATAAAATAAAAGAAGTTATTGCTACTAGTAAATTGTCCTTTGTTTATATTGCAGAAAATACTCAAGAAGGGAATCAGCTAATTATTAAGGAGTTCTTTCCGAATGACATTGCTTTACGGGATTTGGATAATAAAACAGTCATTAATCGTTTGCCTTCAACAAAGGAGAAATTCGAGGATTTAAAAGCTATTTTTCTAAATGAAGCGTTAATTATGCAGCAAATAAATCATCGTAATATGGTCAAATATATTGACCACTTTGAAGAAAATGAGTCGATTTATATCATTATGGAGTATTATGAAGGAACGTTATTGGATCAATATTTAAAGGATTATCCTATTAATGATAGAGTTCATTTATACACTAATATTTTTCTCCCTCTTATTGATGCTTTATGCTATTTACATAAGAAAGGCATACTCCATCGTGACATTAAACCAAATAATATTTTGATTGATTCTGAAGGTAATCCATATTTACTAGATTTCGGTTCAGCGACTTTTTATAAAATAGATGAAAATTATCAAATATTTACTAGCGCGGGATATTCTCCTCTTGAGCAATATTCGACTATATCTGAGCAAGGTGTATATACAGATGTTTATAGTTTAGCAGCAACATTTTATTATTCTTTGACTGATGTTATTCCACCTGATATATCGCAGCGGTTGATAGAGGATAATATTAAGAATGTAAGAATATACAATAATAAGGTGAGTACTCTTTTATCTCAAACTATAATGTGGGGGCTGGCCGTGCAAGCGAAGAAGAGGTGCTCTTCATTAAAATATATGAAATTGGTCATTACTATTGAAGATATTGTCAATAGGATAATGAACCATTTTAAGGAAAATAATTCAAACTGACCAATAATTTAGGTAATGTGATTCTATGTTATCATTTTACAATTAAAGGTAGGTGCTTACGAAGCAGCTTATGGTGTAAAAAAAATACGCTATAAGCTGTTTTTTAATAAAAAAAAATGAATACATACACTTTATTCGTTAAAATATCATAAATTTCTCAATGCTTATTTTTTACCATGCACCCAATTAAATACATTTATTTTACAAAATATTCAAATGTAAATATTGACAATATAATTAGATGTTGTATAGTTACTTTGTGATACATATTGTCATCAGTGATGTAGAAGTAGGTGGTTAAGAATACAATTCTAACTGTATATTCTTTATCTTGTGTTACCATTTTATTACTTAATAGTCAATTTTTATTTAGTGCTCACTGATGATTATGCTTACTCGAAATTCGTTACAAAAGGGAGGGATGGCTGTATAATCATACGGCCGACTGAATGGAGATTATTAGTCAAACAAACAGAACCATGCTCTTTGAGGAAATTAATCCGGAAAAAATGGATTTAATTACGCTTGTTGGAGATGTAAAAGGAATTGACAGCCTTAGTGATGAAAAGATCAAAGAAATGAATGAATACCTTCTTGTCAAAAGCTTCGATGAATTTTTAGACAAGTTTTCTCCAACGGTTTATTCATTCTACAATGCTGCTAACCAAAAGGTTATGTATACATTAAAGAAACCAGAAGGAATTCAAGATGACTGTATTTCTGAAATAGCAATTGACCAAAATAATGATTTTTTGAAAATGCTCTTTACTCTAATTGATACGAAAAGAAGTCAGGGTATTGCGAATGTTGATTTTAAATTTGAAAATTTGCTAGATATGATCTCTCCTAAAAAGGTTATGGACGACATTCGACAAGTCAGAAAAGAAATCCATTACCTATACGGTGAATATGACAAATTAGATGACGGTGATCCAAAAAAATTGGATACAGGGGACAAGCTAAACTTGATGTTTGAAGTAGCAAGTAGAAATTACAACAATGTCATGGCGATGCTTCCTTTAGCAATTGAGGATATTAAAACAAGACTATTGTTAGGTGTTAATCAGGATGAAGATGAATCCGAAAAATTACAAATTGGGACACTTTCTATCGGTGATAATGGTGAATTAAAAATCATAGAGGCACCGCAAAATAATAGCTCAGAACTGATGGTTATTGAAGAAAATAGTAACTATGGTTTAAGCACAGTTTTTGAAGAGGATTATGAGGCGATTACAGAATCACCATCCTCCTATGTCAAAGATTTAGTCGTTAGAACTTTCTCTCCGTTACCAGCTGTGAAGGCAGAATTTGATGTAGAGACTGAAGTACAAAATTACAATACATACTTAGAATTCTATAAGGATGCTAAGGATGAATTTGTAAAAACTGTAAAGCCATTAATGGAAAAGCTATTGGGCGTAAAAATGTACTTCGACCAGTATGCAACTAAAAACAAAGGTATGCAGCCTTCGTTACTTGTAACGAACACAAAGTTAGATATGCTCGTTAAAAGTAATAATCTACCACGATTACGCACGTATTTAAATACAGTTAACTCGAAAAATGACTTTACAGATACGGTGTGGTATGGAATTGTTCCTGCTCTGGAACTAGAGGCATCTGGAAAAATGAAAGTAAGCAGAGCTAGATTTAAAGGGAACGATAAGGTTGCCAAGCAAGAAGGCAATACAATGGAATCGTTATCTATTCTTTTAGATACTGTGAAAGATTATAAAGTACAGATCTTCTTCAACTTCATGGCGGAAGAAGAAACGACTTTCAGTGGAATTGCTACTGCAGGTATTGATCGCCTAATCGATAAATGCTCAGTGCTTGTTCGAAAAGATTATAGTGAGTTTGCGATACCATGTTTACCGAACTTCACTATTATTCCTAAAGATAAATCAGGTGTAATCATTGATACAAGAATGCAGACAACAGAAAATGGAGCACGATTATCTAAAGAGAAAGAGGATATTTTAAAGCTTTGGATAGAGGGCGTCTATGTTGGTGCTAGCTATGTAGCAGCAGGTATCGTTTCAGCTTATCAATGTCCAGAATATTTGAAAGACTCATTCAGAAATGTTCAGAGAAATTATCCTGGTGTACGATTCGATATCGAAGCGGGTGATAACTCACTTAAAGCCGTTACAACAATGGCAAAAGAAATCTCAGGATTTACTAATAATATTAAAGATGCTATTAACAGCAGAAGCTTTGGCTTTGTATTCTCTTCGGAAAATGCGCAGCTGCAAGATAAAGATATTAAACGTATTACTGTGTATAAAGCTAGAAGTCTAGCGATGGAAGAAGATGGATTTGATTCAATCTACAAAACACAAGTTAGTACGTATATTGAGAGAATTTTACGATTCCAATCAGGCGACTTTAAGCACGAAAATATCGTTCGATTCTTTAGTAATAATCCAAGTAGCCAAAAAAGCAAATGGCTTCAAGAAAAAGGCTATGTAAACTCCATTATTCACGATGGAGATGACATCGGCTACATTATCGATGAAAAAACAAGCACATGTCAGATTGACCTAGTGTTTAACGGTAATGTGAAGAATCTTGAAGTCATGATTACAAAGGCAAGTAGTGCTGTTAAGGCCTAACAAGTTTACACAGACAATCAAAAACTTTTTAACTTCTTTCAGCATATCTCTTTTGTACCGAAAGCGAAGCGGCAGGTACAGAAGTCTCCCACCTCTATAGGTGGTGAGATGAATGCGAATTTAAGCTACTTTTCAGCGAGTATCCAAACACCCGCTGAAAGAAGTTAAAGCCTCCGGCGGATGTCACGGAATCGGAAAGGAATTCTTTGTGCAAGCACAAAGCCGATTCCGGACGCAATTATGCCGAGGCATAATTGATGTAGTATGTTTAAGATTTACTCATAAATCTTTTAACATAAATAGAATCTTCCATAAATTTGCAAGGTGAAAACATTACATATTTCTTCATGTTTAATGTGTTTGCATTAGGCGTGGAGAAATGCATACAGCTAGTTATAAATTCACCTAAAGCAATTTATTGAGACGATTCAACAAATACTAGGAGGTACTAAAAATGGGTTTTGTATTAAAAGTAGAAGGATCAGAAGCAATTGAACTAGGGTTAGATAGCATTATGTCTGTTCAGTATGAAACAGACACTCCAGATGACTCTAACGCACGTTCTACAGATGTAGGAGCAACTTTAAAAATAAGAGGTAAAATCCTTACTGCAACTGATGGTGACAATTCTGATGATACGATGAAATTAGGATTGTGGTCATTAGTACCAGCTGAAAAAGCTGACTGTTACCGTAAAGTAACATTAGAAGTTATTTCTGCTGATCAAGTAGTAAGAAAAATTAATTTCCCAAATGCTTTTGTCGTTGACTATTCAGAAAAATATGGTGACACAGAAGGTATTGGTGAATTTTTCTTATTCATTAAGCAAAAGAAAGACAAAACAGACTTGGCGAAAATCGAAGGCGGCTACGCTGTCTAAGATTGTTGCTTGATAGACACTCCACATTATCTAAGGGACTTTCATAGTTCCTTAGATAATTTTGAATAATCCTAATACTGGGGATGAAAAACATGAAAACGCATTATGAAACTTTAGGTGTCAGTAGAGATGCTACACCAGAACAAATAAAACTCGCTTATCGAAAACTATCAAAAAAACATCATCCAGACGTGAGCGGTGGAAACAAAGAATCTGAAAAGATTTTTTTAGCAGTGACAGAGGCATACAAAGTACTGAAGGATCAAACTTCAAGAGAAGCATATGATGCTCAACTAGATGGGGCTGGTCAAAGTTGGAGTAATGGACAAACTTATGAAAAACAGTCTACACGCCAACAGTCTACTGAAAAAAAGCCAGATTTTAATATGAGCAATATTGAAAAAAACTTTGAGCACTTTTTTGGCTTTAATCCTAAAACGAAAGAAATGGGATCAACCCTTAACAAGAATGCAAAGAAGAATCCACTAGATACAACAGATTTATTTGAACGTTTTTTTAACAAGTAAAACGAAGCCATAGCTAGTATGAAGGAGTGTGATACCATGTATGGTCAAAATTCAATGGATGCATACACTGAAAACGCAAAGAAACAAATGATTATAAAAGTTATGGATATCATTATTGTCATAATCGCCTTCTTTTTCATTCTTTACGTATTTGTCATGAATCAGGAGTTTATGTTGAAAACAATTATTGGACTTATGTTGGTCATACTAGCAATTGTTTATGGCTCTGTTAAGTATGAAGCAAGAGATAAAAAAGATGATGTGACAAACAAAAAAATTCGAAAATTAGTTCTCCTCAATGATCGAGGAGCTGAAATAGATGAATGGGAGATAGATGACCAAACATCATTACTTATTGGGAAAAGTTCAGCTGACAATAAGGCAGATATCGATTTAAGCGGTACAGAATATGAATCGCTTATCAACTATGAACATGCCGTATTAAACAATGTTTCTGGAGTATGGTACATAGAGGATATTGATTCTGTAAATGGTGTTGGACTAAAAAAAGCTCATAAGCGCGTTAAAAATAGAATACAACACGAAAGCCCTTACCCAATCGGTAATGGAGACATGATATACATAGCAAATACGCGAATTTTAGTGAAATAGAGACAACTAAATTCGTAACATAGACGGGGGATAGCGAAAATGAGTTTGATTAGATGTACAAATGGTCACATGTTTAGTTCAAGAAGACATAGAAATGTTTGTCCATATTGCAATGTAATGGTGGAACAAGAGCAAAGACCAAGCAGTCAGCAAGTAGCTGTAGCTGAGGTAGATGATAAAACAATGCCATATCTCGGAGAAATGGATGGCATTGATCCGGTAACGGGATGGTTAGTTTGTATTGAAGGGCCACAAATGGGTCGAGACTATCGGATTTTATCGGAAAAAAACTTTATTGGTAGAGCCGAGGATATGCACATTCGTATTGTTGGAGATAATTCAATTTCTCAGCGTAACCATGCAGTCATTGTTTATGATCCTAAAAAAAGAAACTTTTATCTACTTCCAGGAGATGCATCAGGCTTAGCTTATCTTAATAATGAAGCGGTTTATACGCCAACAGAGCTTGCTGCGTATGATGTTATTCAGTTAGGCAGAAGTATGTTTCTTTTTATTCCCTTATGTGGTGTTCATTTTGAATGGGAAAACAACAACAGTGAGGAATGATGACAAATGGATCCGAAACTACTGCCTTACATAATTTCGCTTATTTTTATCGTTGTACTCGTTGCCTTATTAATCATTCGAAACATGCTTGCGCAACAAAATGAAAAAAACAAAATAGAAATCGGAAATGGACAAACAATTGGCAGACGTGATGAGCAAGATGATTATTTCTCAACAGCTGAAACGAATGATGGGACAATTGCTGTCCTGGCAGATGGTATCAGTGGTTTAGCAAATGGTAGGATGGCAAGCACGGTTGCTGTCAATACATTTATTGAAGAATTTAAAAAGCTTAGCGGTCTAAATACGCTAGAAAAATTTTTTAAGGAGGCAGCTTTTGCAAGTAATCATATGATTGTCGAAAATTTAAATGGCTCGAATGGTGGTACTACATTAGTGGCAGCCGTTATTGATGATAACGGATTTCTTCACTGGGGAGCCGTTGGAGATAGTGTCATAACCATTTTTCGAAACGGAGAATTTAAGGCAATCAATCAAAAGCATATTTTTGAATCAGTGTTAACTGAGCGATATATATCTGGTGAAATATCTCAGCTTGAGGTGCAGGAA
This sequence comes from Lysinibacillus sp. NPDC096212, assembly GCF_044763105.1. NCBI lineage: Bacteria > Bacillati > Bacillota > Bacilli > Caryophanales > Bacillaceae > Lysinibacillus > Lysinibacillus sp. NPDC096212. The sequence continues at coordinate 160,439 of NZ_JBIWFQ010000006.1, forward strand.
AATCCTTTGAAAAAGAGACTTATCAATTATTTAGGGTATGAAGGCTTTAAAAATATGGATATAGGAAAAAGTCCGATTCCACTAAATAGAGGGGATAAGGTATGTCTATTTAGTGATGGAGTCTATGATACTTTAACAGAGGTTGAAATGGAAAAAATTCTCTCTCAGCAAGCTACTCCCTATGATATTGCTCAAGACATTATTAAAGCCGTTGAACATAAACGCTTAAAAAATCAAGATAATGCAACCATCGTTATTCTAGAAAAAACATGGTAATCATTTTACTTGTCGTCTTTAAATGAGTCAGTAAATAAGGAGGAGTAATCATGAGAAAGGAAAATAGCAACTTTAAAACAAGCTTTTTATCCGAAGCGGGCTCATTTTTGCAAAATAAAGATTACTTTGCCTATACAGAGCTGGACGATATAGCCTGCTGGGTAGCTATAAAAGGGTTAGATTCTGATCAGGAAATAAGTAGTGCAGAGCTTGCTGTAAAGGCAATTTTAGAAAAATTTATGGAAAAGCCATCTATGTCTAGAAGAAGCATTAAAAAATATTTGAAAAATGCGCAAGACATACTTCAAGCTCAAAGCTTAAGGGTGAGATTGAAAGCTAGTATTGTCATGGTTGTCTCAGATTACTCAAAGATGATTGTGGCAGTTGCCGGAAATTCGAGACTGTATCATTTCCGTAATGGTACTTTATCGTATAAAAGCACAGACCAAAGCTTAGCACAAGAGATCGTGAATAATAGGAATCGTTCGCTCGACATTAGCCAGCATGAGGAAAGAACCAATTTACTAAATTATCTTGGTAAACCAAAAGATTTTCAGCCTTTTGTTTCTAAGAAAATGAAGTTAATGGATGACGATGTACTAGTGCTTTGTACAGCCGGCTTTTGGGAAGATGTCAATGAAATTGAAATGGCAGATGCGTTGGAAGAAGCAAAAGAGCCTGAGCAATACATTGATTTATTAGAAGAGGTTTTGTTAAGTAGGCAAAAGAAAGTTGTTAATAATTACACAATTGCAGCTATATTTGCTAACAAGGTTTATCAGGAAACAAATAAGAAAAGAATGAAATACATCAAAATGATTGCAGCTGCATTAGTGCTAGCTTTGGTCGTAGGTGGAGGCACGATTTTTTATCAGGCAAAACAAGCTAAAAAAATGGCTGAATTAACCGTAGAGATGAAAGATCATGAAAAGAGCGGAAACCAGTATTTTCAAGATGGAACTTATGATAAGGCACTGCTGGAATATAGCGAGGGCAGGAATGCGGCTAAAAAATTGAAGGATCCAATACATAGAAATATACTAGCTAGAAAATTAAGAGTTACCGATCTGATTATTAGTGGAGATAAATCCGCGGAAGAAGGTAAATTTAACGATGCGCTTGAGTCATATGAAAAGGCTAAAAAAGAAGGAAAGCTTATTAAAGACTTTGGGAAAGGAGTAGTTGAACAAAGAATCGCCAATATGGATACTATTGTACAAATTGCTGAAGCTGTGAAAGATGGAGATTTCCGATTTGAGGCAGAGGATTACAATGGGGCTCTTGAAACGTATCAAAAGGCAAGAAAAAAAGCCCTGACAATTGCCTATACTGGGGAACCTGAAATAAAGACAAAAATAGAAGATACAGAGGCTAAAATTGCTGAATTAAAAAAGGCCCAGAAGGAATTAAAGGCTGAGGGCTTAGAAAAAAGCGGAGATCAGAGCTATGCACGCCAAGAGTTTGGGAAAGCGATTGAATATTATACACTTGCACAGGAAATTTATCAGGAAACAGAGCTACTGTCGAAGGTTTTAGGTCTTGAGCGAAAGGTTATGAATACCAATGATAAATTAAATCCTCCTCCTCAACCGCAAACTGCTGATAATGCAACACCGCCTACGAATGAAGGGACAGCTGCCAGTGAGCCATCTAATGCTGAAGTGATGAAAGAGGGAAAATAAATTGATGAAAGAGCTCATGATTGAACGGTTACGCAAAATAGAAGATTTAGAGCAACGTCAACTGCTAAAGGATATTGTCAGTGGCGTTTTTGTAAATTTAATCGATTATCAGGATGAAATGAACAAAAGGCTCGAGGAGCGCATATTCAACGAAATGGATGATGTTGAGAATAGGTTTGATATTTATGTGACGCTAAGTTCTAAGGAGGATGTTGACCCTATTCATGAATGCTTATTCCCGATGCGACCAGCTGATTTAGAAAGTAATTCAATCAGTATTAAAAAAATGCTTGAAGCGTTTAAAAACAATGGATCGGCAGAACTGTTCACATTATTTTTAGAATGTGATTCCATGCAAATTCAACAGTTACTTACGGAGCAGCGACTCTTTAGTGGAAAGCTAGAAACGACAGAAGGACAAGTAGAGATTAAGGTCAGTCTTACACAAAATACGGACTATTTACAAGAGATTAACAAGCTTTATCCGCTTTTCCAAATAAATGGCTTACCATGGAAAACAATTAATCATCCATTCGTCTATAAATTTTTTAATATCAATTTAGTAGATTGTCCACCTTTAAATGAGGATGCCGAAATTACAGAAATAATTGTTGACTTAGAGGAGTATGAGCAAGTAAAACGACTGAATATGGTTCCACTATGGAATATTGAACGTCATGAAGTCAAAAATGTCGGTTTTCCCATTCCTGCAATCGATAAGGTGAATTATGAACATGTCCTTTCCATACGTAAAATCGGCAACGAGCATGGCTATCTTGTTGAGGCCGAAGAGGATAATGTTCGTTACGTTAAACGTTCAGACAATGAATTAACAATTGTTTCACCCCGAGATAAGTCAGGGGTTTGGCAGTTAATAAAAATTGCAAAAATGGAAGATGAGAAAATCGGGAAATTAAATTACGAGCTTGTATCAAATAGAAGAATTGAGCATTTTATACACAAATTCGCTAACAAGTATACGGCTAATGTTAAAACGAAGGGCGAAATTACGCGTATGATTAATTCTTTCGAGGCTGCTGACAGCTTTGAACTTGTAGATGTCGAAATAGTGGACGCCTATTCTGGAACAAGCTTTACTCATTCTGCGAACACTTTCTTAACGGAAATGATAGGCGAAAATAATCATAAAAAAACGATGCTACTAAAGTTTAAGGCGAATGAGGAGAGAAACTTTATTGCAAACGATATTTTAAGCTTCCTCGTATCAGAAGTGCAACGGCATTTCTTTGAATATGAATGTGTAGGTGTTTGGCTATGAACTATATTTGGGATTTGCTCATTAAAGCTGAGGATGAAGGCCTTTCTAAAAAGGATATCTATTTTCATCTTGCCGAAACCTATTCACCTTATATGGAACTTAGTCCACAACTATTAAATGCACAGTATGTTGAACAGCACGTTGAAGTAAATCCATATTATCGCTATTACGGGATTTTTAATGGTCTCTTCCATCCAGATAATTTTGCGGATATTGAGTTTAGGAATTATCTTTTAGATACCGTATTGCATTTTTTAGCTGAAATTGATCGTATGCAGGGCATGAATAAACGAGAGTTCTATATTCGTTTTATCTTAAGAGAAATCGAGGCCGATGTATTTGGTAAATTAGTGCGTGACAATATTCATGCCTTTACGAAAAAGGAGCAAGAAATAGTTGCGCTCAACATGCTAAGACTGTACCGGACAGGTGAAGAAATTTACTTATTAAAGGATACGCTGAAAAGGCTTTTTAAAAATTGCATGATTTATGTGAAATCGGAAGACCAGGATGAGCTGCTTTTATACATTCGTCAAAAGCAGACAGAACAAAATCAGCAAAAGGTCCAGCTTGTACAAGAAATTTTTCTGCCAATAGGCTTTCATATGGAGGTTTATTGGCAATATCACTTTGGCATTATTGATGCAGAGGAAACAATGAAGCTAGATCGAATAGCTCTTTACTAAACAGAGCAGAGGAGGGATTCCAATGACAACTAAATATTCATATAAGCTGTATGCCAATAAGCGTAATACAGAAAAGAAATATATGACCTATACACGAGTAGAATTAATGGAAATGACAACCTTCCAGCTTAGAAATATTTGCTATAAGGAAAAGCTTGTAACTGGTCTAATTAATACACTGACAAGAGACGAGTTAATCGACAAGATTTTAAGATATCGTGGCTCTGAAGAAAACCCTCTTATTAGAGAAAAAAAAGATGGGGGCTTTGAACGAGTAGAAGCGGCCATGCAAGAGTATTTAAAAACACCGATGTCTGACAATGGTGACATTAAAATTCCTGCCAAAATGAGCTTATATAGCGGGATGAAGATCGATAAACCCGATCAGTATTTCGTGGAAACAGGCGGCTTTCTTGTTGAATCCAATGTACTACTAGTCAATGAGCAGCTGGAACTTTGTGGCATTCTTAATATCCTTAAAGATGACGAAGTCCCAAATCAATATTATTTCGCTGCTGATCAAGCAATAGGTATTCGGAAGACAAACAATAAAAACTACAGCTTTATTTTTTTAAGAAAGCAAGATTCCGAGTATATCTGTAAGACGTATTATCAGGAAACCCCACTTCCGCCAACAAATCTTCATTATTATAAGGTTCCAATACCAGATTTAGAGATGAAACAGCTGGAAACAACGAATGCCATTCTTGCGATTGACTTTGGTACAACAAATACAACAGCTGGTGTGTATTTAGAGAGCGATTATGTGTCCTCTCCTTGCAGTCATGATTTGTTAAATAACAGAATTCAGCTAAATAGCATCAATTTTGTGCAATTTCCAGATCCACTTCATCAAAACGAATGGATTGAAGTAGTGCCGACGGTCATGACTGTCGCAGATTGCTCAAATGCAGACCAAGTAAACTATCACTACGGCTATGAAGCGTTAAAAATGATGAAAAAAAATAGCTATACATCATTGGCTACGAAATTCCAAGGTATTAAACGCTGGGTTAGTAATTATGCCAAGCTGGAAGAGGTGATGGATGCCAACGGAAATACAGCACTTGTTCCACGGAGCCAAATTTTAAGAGAATTTATACTTTATATTATTCAAATGGCGGAGCACCAATTTAAATGTCGTTTCAAGCATTTACATATCTCCAGTCCCGTTAAGCTGAAAACACAATTTTTAGATATGTTTCGTGCGATTTTACCTGAATATCAAATTGAAACGGAGCATGCCCTCGATGAAGGGATGTCGGTTCTTTATAATACAATCGCCAATCAAATAGAAAATGATAGTTTTCTCGATGGCAAGGAATATAAAGCACTCGTAATCGATTGTGGTGGTGGAACAACAGACCTTTCTTCTTGTAAGTTTCGCATAGAGGACGGACATATTTCTTACAAAATTGATATTCATACTACCTATGAAAATGGAGATACGAATTTTGGTGGCAACAATATTACTTATCGTATTTTCCAATTTATGAAAATCGTCTTTGCAAACTATTATAGTCGAGGAAAAAGTGATTATGATATCGATGCATTAATTGACATTCCAGGTAAGGATATTTATCGCTATGTAGACGACCATGGCGTTGAAGCAGTGTACGAACAATTCGAAAAAGCCTTTGTAGATGCCGAATATATTATCCCTACCCGTTTTAAGGAATATGAAAATCGAACACGTGATGAGTACCTCCGTGTCCGCAATAATTATTATTTCTTATGGGAAATGGCAGAAGAGATGAAGAAGGAATTTTTCCGCAAAACAGGTATATTAAGAAGTCGTTTTTATGCGGATAGCGATATGCAGCACGATAGTGATTTAAATGTCACAGCAGTAGATCGCTGGTGCCTGTCGTTAGTAGAAAACAATCAATTTAAAGAAGTTTATGACTTCCCAAATGTCTTTTTCAACATTAAAGAAATCAATCATCTCATTAAGGCTGATATTTATGATATTGTACGAGAGTTTTTAGAAGAATTTTATGAGACTGGCATACTGAGTGACTATTCCATCATTAAATTGACGGGACAATCCTGTAAAATAGACGCATTTCGCGAGGCTTTAAAGGAATTTGTACCAGGACGCAGCATTGAGTTTAGACAAAAGGCTGAAAATATTGGGAAAGTTCCAGAGTTAAAGCTTGCTTGTTTAAGAGGAGCACTTCGTTATTTAAATGCCAAGAAAATCGGCATGATCGAAACAAAAGTGACGAATCATGCACCAGTTGTCCCTTATGCTGTCAGTGCCTTTACACATAATCGTCAGGAAAAATTACTGATTAGTAGCTTAGAAAGACTGAATCAAATTCACGGGACGATTTCTCGCCCATGGGGTGTAAAAGAGGTGGAGTTTTACTTAACGGGCAGTGATAATCACTCAACGTATAAATACACGTACTTTAATCGTCAGGAGGATTATGCGCCTGTTCTTTATGAGAATATCGCCATGCACTATCAAGATAAAATTCCGCAGGACGAGACGGACTCCATTACGAATGGAGAAGTGAAGTTCTTCGTCTTTGCAGGCGAAGATCATTGGGGCTTCCATGTAGTTCCAGTAGCAAGAAAAGACGAGCAGCTGTTTATCGGACACAAGGAATTCTTTGCCTTCGAAACCGATTTGTCTGAGCTAGATTTCTTTGATGGATTAAAGTAAAAGTGAAAAACAAGAAAAGAGGTGGGTGACAGCTTGTTTGCCAATCAATATCCACATTTTCAAAAAGGCCGCATTTTAAAGCGAGAAATGCTAGAAAATTTGCGAGATTACCCAAGAGATTTTTTAGATTTATATTTCCAAGATTATTCTAATGGCATTATTTCCGGTGCCAGAATTATTGTAGCAGATACAAGCCTCATCATTACAAAAGGCATTATCAAGCATAATGGAAAGCTCTATATGCTGCATAGTAGCTATGAGCTTCCTTATGAGGCGACAGGAAGCGAAACGATTGTAAAAGTACGTTTTGCTGAAGAAGTGAATGAATTAGATTTTAGAAACCATACAACAGAGATAGTCCTAGATGATTCGCTAGAGCTTGCACATAATGAGCTAGAGTTAGCGCGCTTTAAATTAAAATCGGGTGCCAAACTGCGTTCAGAGTATATTGATTTTCTTGATTTTGCTACTGAATACAATACGGTCAATTATCTTCACTGTCAGTATGCAGGTTTTCAAAAAAGCACATATCATCCAATCATTTTGCAATATTTTGCACGAGAGCTGTTAAAAAATCGACCAGCCAATCCGTATGATGTCGCTTTTGCTTTAGAGTGCTTAAATCAGGAGCGCGTTCAACGAGATGCAATCGATTTCTATATTTGCAATCGACTAGAGCTTGATTACCAAACATTTTCTAATAGTCAGATTCATAAATACTTGAACCGTATTTTAGTGGAATCAAAGCGTGGTGGTCGTATGACAGGGCACAGTCAAGGGCGACCAAAGCGCATGATTGTTGACTAGCTGATGGTCTGTAGATGAAGAACGTTCAAGAAATGGACAACGTGAAATAGCTCACAAGGAAGCGGCTTTATAAGAATGATAAACACCGTATGAGGAGCATTTCCTAGGGCTTTGTCAATATAGATGAGCAGGATATTTCAGTCATTGATTCAGCATGTCATGGAAGGAAAGATTTCGTTTTGAACGCCGAAGCTATTTTCGATCATGTCATCTGAGTTAGCCTTAATAGGAAAGCAAAAAATTACAGGGCTATGAGATAGAGAAAAAAGAATCGAAACAAAGGAGCGAAAACAATGAAATTTATGGATGAAAAAGTTATCGAGATGACGAAACATGCAAGGCAGAAGAAACGAATGGAGAACATCGAAAGCCAATTATTACATACTGATATTGTGAAAGCGATTAAAGATGGTCAGCTCATGATTGAAGATGAAACGATTGAGTTTAAAGAAATAAGTTTTTATGAGGATCAAATCCGGATGTGCATGCCTGCAACATTTGACGTGATGGAGACTGAATTAATGGATATTAAATATCCTTCCAGTCGTAGACCCGATTATATTTATACAAGCGAAAGTACGTCCATCAATGTCACGCTGAAAATCATGGAACAACAGGTAAAAGAAGAGGAATTAGAAGACTTCACAGAGGCCATGAGGAACATCCTACAAAAAACGCAGCCAACTACGAAAATGTTGGATAGCGGCATGAATGAAGTTAACGGTTTACAAATTGGTTACTTTGATTTTATTTCGCCAGCACTAGATAACAAGATTTATAATTTAATGTTTTTGTTTATTGTAGGCGAAAATGTGACGATGGGCTCGGTTAATTGTTTGAAAAAAGAGATGAATATTTGGAAACCCATTGCTTACGGCATGATGGAATCTATCTTGGTTGAAAACAAATTATTAGATGGAGAAGGTGTTGTCGAATGAATAAGGAAACAGCCTTAACGTATAAAGATATCATCGTGATGCCCTATAATATTCGCGTCAATCAAATCGAAATTACGCAACAAATGAATGAGCATGCTACTTTGCATTTAACGGGCGTGATTCCAGATGAACTCGAAGATTCCTATGTATATATGACCGATGCCGAAACGGCTATTGAAGTATTGCAAATCGGTAGTGGTGGACAAACTATTCCTATTTTTAATGGGCTGGCGTTAGATGTACAAGTGAAATCGGTTTTGGGTACCTATTATTTGGAGGTTAAAGCCGTTTCACATACGTATGTGTTAGATGTGAAGAAGATAAACCAAACCTATCAAAATGCGAGTATGCCCTATAGTGAATTAATAAATGCATGTATTGCCGATCAAAAAGGTGCAGATTTCATGGATTATGCCTCAAAGGGCGCTACTATTGGCCGTTTCACGATGCAATATATAGAGACAGATTGGGAGTTTCTTAAACGTATGGCATCAAGATTCCATACAGGTCTGGTGCCAGATACGGTTCACCCAGCCGCAAAGTTTTACTTCGGCGTACCATTTCAAGCTGGGGGTACGCAGAAAATGGAGGCCATTAATTATCGAGTTAAAAAGGCGATCGGCAATTTCCTTGTGTCCAGTAAAAATCATCTCGACGGTATTACCGATAGTGACTATATGTACTATGAAGTAGAATCGTTTCAACTATTCAAAATAGGCAATGAAGTGACGTTCCAATCAAAAAAATTATTTGTCTATAAAATCTTCTCAACTTTAAAAGATGGCTTGTTCAAGCACATCTACACGTTAACACCTCAGAACGGCTTCAGTGTTCACACTACTTATAATCAAGCTATTATTGGTGCCTCCATTCAAGGCAAAGTAATTGATGTTGCGGGGGATAAAATTCGTATTCATGTCGATTTCGACGAAGGTCAAGATAAAGATACAGCGTATTGGTTTCCGTATTCAACGATCTATGCATCAGAAGATAATACAGGCTGGTACTTCATGCCAGAGCTCTCTGATAACGTTAGAATCTATTTCCCAGGCAATCGTGAGGATGAAGGGATTGCGATTAGTTCCGTATCAAAAGCGCCTCCACAATCTGGTTCGATGTTAGCAGCGACGAATCCGCCTAGTCCAAGCGGTGGTGGAAGTGCTAGTGGCGGTGGCGGAGGTGGCGGCGGATCAAGACCTGCACCACCAGAGGATAGTCGCCAAGATCCAGCGAGGATGGCTGATCCAGATGTCAAAACGCTCAGAACGAAGCACGGTAAACAAATTCTACTTGCACCTGATCGGATTGTCATATCTGGTGGAGGATTAATGATTTCGCTTATGGATGATAATGGAATCTCCATCATAAGTGATAAAAATATTACCTTACAAGCAACAGATAAAGTCGCCATCAATGCGAAGCAAATTATGATTAATGCGAGCGAGAAAATAGAGATGACTTGTAAAGACAGTTCAATCAAGATGGAAGACAAAATGGAGATTAAAGGAACAGAAGTACGAGCAAATTAGTGAGGATGTGGACGCATGAAACGAGAAGAAGCATTACAGCATTTTATGGATGAATGCGTGTCGGTTCATGTCAGCCGATTACAAGAGAAGATTGATCGACAGTTTCGCCAAGAGAAGGAAGTCTTGCTACAACCAATCATTACTTCACTTGAGCAGCTGTTTGAAAATATTAGAAATCAACAAGAGCAAGGAAGGTTAGCGCCAGTTGCCTTTATTCATTTTTCATTGCTACGAACATCATTACTAGATAACAAGTGTACGTATTTGCTAGAAGCGTATGGAGAAAAATGGTACTACGACTGGGGAGAATGTACGGCACAGTATGAAGCGGAATGGCTCAGCGAAGCGATTATAGATTTACACAAAACGCTTGAAAAAGAAAGAAAACCATATCTCGCTATCCAAGCAGCTGACGTTCGAGGAATTATTCAACAGACTGTGATTCTGTTTCATCAGTATATTATTCAATTGGTACGCTATCTCTTCCGTTATGAAAAAGAAAGAGTGCCTGAAATAGACTTTCAACGGGCAGTTTGCTTGCGATTTCGTGTCGGGGAATATAAAGGATTTAGTGAAGATGTTGGGGTCATCGATGACCGGGAACGAGAGGAACAAAATCTTCTCTCATGGTTAGAGAAAAACGAGACGGATAAATCTTATACATTTGAAAATTTCTCGAGCCTACCATTACAGCAAAAACACTTCAACCAAATGGACTTTTCTTATGCGAATTTCAATGGCAGTGACTTAGAGGGGGCTTCATTGAAGCAAAGCGTTTGCGTCGGTACTAGTTTTGTAGATTGTAGCTTAGGGAATGTTGATTTTTCCTATGCAGCCATTCAAGATGCTGATTTTCGAAATGCCAATTTAGCAGGCGCTAATTTTACGCATGCACAAGGAAAAACGCTAATGCTTCCTGATGATGAAGTTGCGTGTTACCTTGGCACTGACTTCAGTCATGCAAATTTGGAAAATGCAAAATTTGAGTTTGCGCAGATCGCAGGCGCTAATTTTACAGGTGCTAATTTAAAAGGAGCTACCTTTTTTAAACGAGATCAAGAGAAATGTCTATTTAGCCCAGACCAGATAAAAGACATTCATTGGATTCATTAACTTTGAAATCAACAGAAATGATAGTTACAGGAGGAAAAGATGGAGTATTTTATTGTTCGGCAAGATCAAAGCATTACAAATCCAATTATTCCTTTCAAAACAGACCTCGATGATAACTTCGTCTGTTCATCTGTATTCGGGGAAGTAATAGAAAAAGAGAATGCGGTATATCTGGATTATTTAGAGAAGCCTCGAAGAATCGTGTCGGATGATTTAAAAGGGTTATTGGTGAAATATGAGGATAACTTAGAATTTACAGCCATTGTCTTTACGGATGTGAAGAAAGGAACACAGCGTGTGCATTGGCTTATGGACATTGTAAAGAAGAACTGTATTTCCGATGAGACGGCTTATTATCCAGACGGACAAATAAAGGAGCTCGTAATTGACCCGAAGAAAGTGGAACTGGATTGTATTTTTCAAGTCGACGGCAAAAAGGAATCGTTCACCATCGTCAATTTAGATGTGGCAGAAAGTATGCTACGACGACCATATATCGGGATTCAGCTGCAACGAGTAAAACTACAAGGACGATAGATCATTCTAATAAATCATGGCTCATTATCAAAAGTTGTGGATGACATTTGTTAATGTTCATTTATATAAGTTGATTGGAGTAGAGACTGGGCGACTCCTTGGGGATTAGCGATAGGGGAACGAAGGCTAAAACCATCACATCCTGTGATAACACCTTCGTGACCAACATCGTGTTGGCCCGAGACCCTGGAGCAAAGCGAAGCGGCTCATCGGACGCCCCCAGGAAGCTTTGCTCTGTGCGAAAGCGAAGCGACAGCAACAAAGCGCCCAGTCGGAACGGAAATCAACTACACGCTATGATGATAAGCCTAAATCATTCCAAAACACTGTCGTAGTTTGAAACAGTGTTCAATCGATACGAAAGGAAGGATAGTTAATGGCTCAAGTTGTAGAAAGTTTGGAAACAGAAGGTTCAGAACAGGAGCAATTTAGTTATGTCGTTCATGGAGCAATCATTTCATGTGAACATGGTAGCCACCTCAATTATTTAAATTTGCCGCAAGACCATGGCGTTTATATTAAAGAGAAAGCCGTAATGAATGTAGGGGATCGAAACCCTGACAACATCCCAACCTTTGGTGTTTGTTTACAGTTGCAAAAGCCATGTACGCCAACATGTTCCATTGATTGGATGGAAGGTATGGAAAATGTCAATGTCGAGGGGAAACAAGCGTTATTAAGCCGCTGCCATACTCAATGCTCAGCAGGTGGAGGCAAAATCGAAATTATTCATGATGGGCAAGAGGAAATAGAAATACCGAAACAAGGTTTTTAAAAGACAAAGTTGATGGAAAGGAGGTAAGTAATGAAATCGCTAGAAGAAAATGAAGTACACATGATTAGTACGTATGAGGATCTTGTGCTCGAATGGCCTTATCCACTTATTCATTTAGATAAACTAACTATCAAACATAAGGGCAATGACCATGCGAGGTTGTACTTTACGGGAATGATCGCTGAAGAGCAAGCGCAAAAGTATATTCAGCGGGTTAATTATACAGATGAAGTTGTTGTGAAATTTGGACGAGACAGTGCCATATTGTTCTCAGGAAGAATTGAAAATGCGGAGTTGCAGGCATCACAAGGGGTGCACTATGTATCCGTTGAGGCTGTATCATTTACAGCAAATATGGATATTGCAAAGCGCTCACGTTCTTTTCAAGATGCGAACATGACGTACGTGCAGTTAATAAAAAACATCGTAAGCGCCTATCCTAATGGGGATTACATCGACCAAGCTTCTAACGGTCAAGCCATTGGTAGTATTGCGATTCAATATTTAGAAACAGATTGGGAATTCATTAAAAGAATGGCCTCCCGTTTGCACGCCGTTGTTTTTCCTGATTTAAAAGGAAAAGGTGCTCGGTTTTGGCTTGGTACACCTCAAAGTAGAAAAAGCATAACGATCGACCATCTGCCTTCTATAGTACGGATGGACGTCGATGCGTATCGATTGATTACTGAAAATGATGGTACGGATGTAAGTGAAGCCGATTATACTTTTTGTGAGTTTGAAAGCACGGAACCCCATGAGCTAGGCACGTTGGTGCAATTCAAGGGAAGTTCCTATATCGTAACGGCTAGGGAAACCCATCTTGATGAGGGCGTTTTGAAGTTTCAATATACTGCCCAACCAGAGAAAAGTATTCGCCAGCGATTAGCACGCAATTTAGACCTCATTGGTGCAGCATTTACAGGAAAGATCATTGATGTTACACAAAACACCGTTAAAATTCATTTAGATATAGATAAAAGCCAGGATCAAGCAAAAGCACATTGGTTTGCTTATTCAGCAGATGCCAATGGTGTTATGTATTTAATGCCTCAAATAGGTGCGCGTGCTCAATTGCATTTTCCGAGTGCAGTTGAAGAAGAAGCCATCGTTATCAGCTCGGTGCGTGTGAATCCAGCCACACCAGAGGGCGGGCAAAAGCAGACGCAGAAAATGGCGGACACTACCGTTAAATCATTGGCGACCAATGTTGGGAAAGATGTGACATTAGGTGTTGGTGATATTACTTTTAGTGCAGTAGATGGAGTATTGGACTTAAAGATGGATGATGGAGATGGCGTAACATTTCAAAGTAACAGTACCATCATGCTAGCAGCCGATGAAACACTCGAAATTAGTGGTATGAAAGAGCTAGCCGTAGAGGCGGAAGAATGGATTGCGATATCAGCCAAGGAACAAAGTCATGTAATTATGGCCGCTGATACACAATTAATTAGTACGCTCATTGAGCAAGAAGGTATAGAGAAGCAGAGTCAACCTCCGAAGTTAAATGAAGAAGCAATCGAAGCTACGACGAAAGTGGACTTAATCTTCCCGCAAAAGGCAGAAGAGAAGAAAGAGAAGAAAGGCTGGTTTAGTAGTTTAGTAGATGGCGTAAGTGCAGCATTGGATGTTGCTGGATTTATTCCTGTCATCGGTACATTTGCAGATATTGCGAATGCAGGAATTAGCTTAGCAAGAGGGAATTACATGGATGCAGCCATGAATTTAGCGGGGGCAATCCCAGTAATTGGTGATGCCGCAAAAGTAGCCTATAAAGCCAATAAAGCGAGAAAAATTGTAAAAACTGCGGATAAGATTATGGATGGATCAAAAGCATTACTAAAAGGGATGAAGGCAGCTTATCCGAAAATATCTAAAACGTTAGATGCAGTAAAGGGACTAGCGGAACTAGCTAACAAAGCATCTAAGGCTGTGAAGACGGCCGCAGATAAAGTCATTTCTTCGATGGATGAATTGCTCGGAGTGTCGAAGGCATTAGATGGTATGAAGGATATGGCCAAAGACGCGCTAAAGAAATTTAATCGTAAAGGATCAAAGAAGCAAAAGTGTACAAATGGGCAAAGTAAAAAACGTTCCAATACATGTTCAGATCCTGTTGATACAATTACCGGGCGTATGATTTATGAAGGTATCGACTTTGAACTACCTGGACCCATCCCCCTTTCATGGGAACGCGTTTGGTACAGTGATAGTAGCCGGATTGGCTTATCAGGTCATGGTATGCACTTTACATACGATCTTGCCTTAGAGATTTTTGAAGAAGAAGACCTGATTGGGATTGTTGTGACGGATGGTCGCGCGATAGGGTTTCCAATTTTACCAATAAACTTGTCTTATTTTAACAAACAAGAAAGAATGACCTTAACAAATACAGGTGAGGGGTATCATTTATTTGAGCATGATACACGATTGATTTATGTATTTGAACAAACAACAGAGACGAAATACCGATTAAAAGAAGTGAAAAATGAGCAAGAGCATCATATTCAATTTGCCTATAACCTTAAAGGTTTCCTATCTCAAGTAACAGACAGTATTGGTAGAGTGCTCGAGGTTACGACTAATGAGGTAGGCAGAATGACAGAAGTTGCCTTACGTAACCAGATGAGCCGTGAAGTCTTAGTTCGTTATGTTTACAATGATGGACAAGATTTAGTCGAAATCCAAGATGCGTTAGGGCAAAGTACGCATTTAAAATATGTTAATCATTTAATGATGCAAAAAATAGATCGCAATAAAAATAGCTTCTTCTGGCGCTATGATGGCCCAACTACAGGTGCTCGAGTCATCAAAACATGGGGAGATGGCAATGTCCTTGCTTATGAGCTTTCTTATCACGAGGGCTATAACGAAATTACGAATAGCTTAGGCAATAAGAGTTATTATTATTTCAACGAAGATAACCTCTGTACGAAAATTGTTCATCCAGATGGTAGTGAAGTTAGCTATCAATATAATGAGGACTTTGAATTACTCCAAGAAATAGATGAAGATGGTCGTGTGACGACATATAGCTATGATGAGTGGACAAATCCAGTGACGATTACTCGTGCAGATGGCAGTACCGTATCCGCTCAGTACGATGAGAAGGATAGGCTGATTCAGGCAGTGAATGCAGAGGGTGGAAGTCGTCAGTGGATTTATAATGAAGATGGGACATTACAGGCAAACGTTTTAGAAGATGGCGCAAAGACTGAATTTTCGTATAATGAGCAATATTTAATTAAAACGGTGACAAATGCACAAGGCCATATGGTAAGCTTAGCCTATGATGCTGATCTGAACTTAAGTCAAGTAACATTGCCAGACGGGACAAGTTCGACATGGGCATATGACCGTCGTGGTAACTGCACAACAACGACCAATCCGCTAGGGGCTACTGAGAAGTTCCGATATGATAACTTGAATCGTCTTGTACGTGCAAATCTATCAGATGGTAACGACGTTCAATTAAAGTACAATGCCTATGACGATATTGTTTTGGCGAAAGATAACCATACGCAAGTAGCCTTTGATTACACCATGTTTGGCAGTTTGATATCTCGAGAACAAGGTGGAAAGAAAGTTAAATTCGCCTATGATACAGAGGAGCAGTTAACCGCTGTCATCAATGAAAAAGGCGAAGCGTATCAGTTTGAACGCGATACGAAAGGAAATATCATCAAGGAAATCGGCTTCGATGAGATGGAAAGAACGTATGAGCGAAGTCTGGCAGGATTAGTTCAGAGAATTCAACGACCGGGTGATCGTTGGACAGCCTACCAGCGTGATGGTCTAGGAAATGTCATTCGAGCTGATTATTATGATGAAACTTGGGAAACGTTTGGCTATGACAAAAATGGTTCTTTAATTGAGACTGAAAATGAGCATGTGTCCGTAAAACTGGAGCGAGACCCATCTGGCCAAATAATCAAGGAGTGGCAAAATGACCATTGGATTGCGAGTAGCTATGATGAATTAGGCAACCGCTCACAGATTACGAGTAGCTTAGGTGCCAAAATCGATGTCGCTCGTAATGAAATGGGCAATGTGTCACAAATCACAGCCTCTCGCTCAGAGCAAGAAAATTGGACAGCATCAATGCAGTACAATGAACTCGGTCAAGAGATTGAAAGAATCTTACCAGGGGATGTCATTAGCAAATGGCAATATGATGTAACGGGTAGACCGACACACCACCGAATAAGTAGTCAAAACCGTGATACACGAAGACGAGCGTATAATTGGGATGTCAATCATCGTTTACGAAGCATGGTAAATGAGCTAACAGGTGTAAAAGTTACCTATGGTTATGATGAGTTTAGTAACCTCATTTGGTCCAATCAAGGCGGTCAATTTGACTTCTTACACCGCAGTGTCGATGATGTCGGGAATTTGTATGAAACGAAAGAAAAGACAGATCGTGTTTATGGTGCCGGAAGCAGATTACTTGAAACGAACGAGGCAACATTCTCTTATGATGAGGAAGGTAATCTGATTCAGAAAGTTAAGAAGAATGGTGATACGTGGAAGTACGAATACTATGGCAATGGCATGATGTCGAAGGTCATAAAACCAGACAAGGTAGAAGTTACTTTCAAGTATGACACGCTAGGTAGACGAATAGAGAAGAGTTCTACCGAGAAAACTATGAGTTTCGTATGGGATGGAAATACTATACTACATGAGTATTTTTCGGAGGAAGATTCATGTGAAGTTGAAAACCTAGGGGAGTGTTCTTCACAGAGTAAATCTGAAATACCAGTCAATTTAGTAACATGGGTGTTTAATGATGGTTTCGTACCTTCAGCTAAAATCACGAATGAAAGAAATTACAGTATCATTAGTGACTATCTAGGAACGCCTGTTGAAGCCTATGATGATGAAGGTAATAGGGTTTGGTCAGCAGAGCTTGATATCTACGGACGAGTGATGGAGTTCACTGGTGATCGAGATTTCATCCCGTTTAGGTATCAAGGGCAGTATGAGGACATGGAGATCGGATTGTATTACAACAGATTCCGATACTACTCTCCAAGTGAGGGGATTTATTTACAACAAGATCCTATTGGGCTTGCTGGTGGGAATCCGACTTTGTATGGATATGTAAATGATCTGAATATCCAATTTGATCCTTTTGGTTTGTTTACAGCAGGTCAAGTAATGAAATTTGGCAATAAAGAAATAGGTGATTGGGGAGAGAAAATTGCTTCTAAACACCTGAAAAGCAACGGATTTAAAGTTCTAGGCTCGGTCCAAAATATATCAAACCAAGGCTTTGATCTAGTTGCAATAGAACGAGCAACAGGTGAACTCAATGTTATAGAAGTCAAAACAAGTAGAAAAGGTTTTAGATCTAAATCAAATATGCCTACATGGACAAGTAATAACATAAATACAATTACTAGAAATGCTAATGGCCATTGGGGTAATATGCCAAATTATCAAAAAGATTTAATGGGAATGATAGAAGATGCACAGAAGAATGGTACTTTAAAAAATAAACTAGTACAAATAAATGTAGATAAGAGGAGGATAAATATTAAGTGCAAGTAAAACAATACAATCATAAACTTATACAAAAGGCTTTAAGAAGGTACAAATATAGCGACGATATTAACCGAGAGAAGGCAAATGAAGATTTTTTTTATAGGTATTCTTTTTTTACTAAGGGAAAAAAATTAAAAAAAAATCTCAATAATCTCTATATTGTTTTAGAAGGGGCACCAGATTGTAATCATATTGCTGCTAAAAAACTTCTTTTTCAAGGTAATGATGAATGTTGGAAATTCTTTGAACGGACTGCACATTTCTTCGCTTACGGATATGCAGGTGGTAGTTTTCCTTTTATTGATCCAATTGGGCCATTATTAAATTATGCGCTATATGTGGAAAGAATAGATTTAATAGAACTACTATTAACAAAAGCTGCTGATGATTTGGAAAGAGATGAGTATAAGAATAACAAGGATTACATTAAGCAAAAGGTATACCCAAGTACGTATTTGATACATTTCTTAATTGAGAAATTAGGGATACCGAATCCTGTAAAAGATAAGGTCATGCAATACGGTGATGGGTTAGGTATCTATGAGCGGATTGTAGCTGAGTGGGATCATCCATTCAATGAAATTGAGGATGAGTATTGGAATAGCTTGTGTGAGTATCATTTAAATGGAATTGGTGTTACGGGAACCAAATGGAAAGATGAGGAGCTTATAGATTTTGGTCTTGTTCCAATCGAGCTAATCAATCTATTTAAAGTGAGAAAGAAACTAGGTTTAGATGTTCCAGTAATAAAACACGAGTTATTTTCAACGCCTATGGCTGTCTATCCCACGATTCCTACTGGTTATAGTTCAGACCTAGACGTAAAGTTTCAACTTGTTGAGAGAACTATGAAAGATGCAAAGATATATACATTTGAAGAAATAGTGGAGCAATTAAAAAAAGAGCATGGAGAAAATGCTGATCTATTTTACTAAATTTTGAACTGCTCCCTGTCAAGTAGACAGTGGAAATAATAAAAATGCTTTATGCGGCTTGAGCCCTAAATTCCAAGAGGGCACTGAAAAACTTCAATTGGTTCCACTTAGTGAGGTATTCGACGATTCAATCGTCGAATACCTCGCCTTTTTAATTTATAATTGAGAGACTAAATGCAGGTGGTGTTCTCAATGATTTCAAACCAAGAGACTTTCAATTTAAGTCCATATATGGCCATTTATGATATTGTCGTGCCAAAAGATAATATGCTTCGTCAAATTAACGAACTAGTAGATTTCTCATTCATTTTAGAAGAATTGAAAACAAAATATTGTTTAGATAATGGAAGAAATGCAATTCCTCCGATTCGAATGTTTAAGTACTTATTGTTAAAAGCCATTTTTAATGTATCTGATGTAGACCTTGTCGAACGTTCAAAATATGACATGTCTTTCAAGTATTTTTTAGGTATGGCGCCAGAAGATGACGTGATTGATTCAAGCTCACTCACAAAATTCCGCAGACTTCGTCTTCAAGACGTAAGTTTATTAGATATGCTCATTGGAAAAACAGTTGAAATCGCACTCGAAAAGAACATTATCAAAAGTAAAACAATCATTGTGGACGCAACACATACCAAAGCACGTTATAACCAAAAATCACCGAAAGAATTTTTACAAGAAAAATCAAAACATACCCGCAAAGCAGTGTATCAATTTGATAAATCCATGAAAGAAAAATTTCCAAAGAAGAATACTTCTAACGAAGTAAAAGATGAATTAACTTACTGTGAAAGATTGATTGCCATTATTGAAAATAAACCACAAATTGCTCATCTACCAGCTGTAAAGGAAAAATTGAACGTTTTAAAAGAAGCTGTAGAAGATACGCAAGAACATCTAAATTATTCAACAGACACCGATGCACGAGTAGGACATAAAACAGCAGACAGTTCTTTCTTTGGTTATAAAACACATTTAGCAATTAGTGATGAACGTATTATTACAGCAGCAGTCGTTACAACAGGTGAAAAATCAGATGGACATTATCTACAAGAACTGATTGAAAAAAGTAAAGTTACAGGAATGGAAGTTGAAACAGTCATCGCTGACACGGCTTATTCAGGGAAAAACAATTTACTTTATACAAAAGAACAAAGAATTCAACTGATTTCTAAGTTAAATCCAATGATTACTCAAAATGGGCGAGCAAACGGAAAAGGATTTGACTTTAATAAAGATGCAGGTTTATTTGTATGTCCAGCAGGACATTTAGCAAATAGAAAAAGTAAAAAACCAGATTCGCATCCAGGAGCAAGTGCAAGAATGGTTTATTTTTTTGACATTGAAAAATGTAAGGTCTGTCCACTCCGAGAAGGATGTTTTAAAGAAGGTGCAAAAACTAAAACCTATTCTGTTGCCATTAAATCAGAGGAACATTTAGACCAACAAGCTTTTCAAGAAACAGAAGAATTTAAACGCTTAGCTCGAGAACGTTATAAAATCGAAGCAAAAAATAGTGAGTTAAAAAATAAACACGGGTACGATCAAGCATCGGCTGCGGGTTCATTTGGCATGCAAATTCAGGGAGCAACGACGATATTCGCTGTCAATTTAAAAAGAATCTTGAAGCTTCTGAATGGAAAAGGGTAATAAAAAGGTAAAAAATTAGGGCGTTTCCTGTTCAAAATTGAACAAGAAGCGCCCTATCTTTCTCTAAAACGAATTTATTTATAAAAAATGCAAGTTTTTCAGTGCCCTCAAATTCCAATGGACTCAAGCCGTTTAGTTTTTCTTGATAACGCTCTGAATTGTAGAACGAAATATATGTATCAATTGCTGCTTCTAAGGCTTCATATGTATCATATTTATTGAGATAGTATTTTTCTGTTTTTAGCGTACCCTAAAAAGCCTCAATTGGTCCGTTATCGATACAACGTCCAACTCTCGACATGCTATGTACCATATTAGCATCTTCAATCATCCGTTTGAAGAATTTTGATGTATATTGATAGCCACGATCACTATGTATAAGTGGCTGTTCGTCCTTTTTTAAACCTTGTATAGCTGGTATCATTGTGTTAAAAACGAGTTTATTATTATTCGAATGACCTAATATATGACTCCAATCAAATTATCATGTAAATCAATAATAGCGCTTAAATAAGCTTTCTTCCCATTGCCATACTTGAATTCGGTCACATCTGTACACCATTTTTGATTTGGTTTATCTGCAATAAAATCACGATTTAGTATATTTTCTGCCACATAATCTGGCTTTGATTTACGATATTGTTTTCGCTTTCGACGAATCACAGATTTCAATCCACAGATTTGCATTAAACGGTACACGCGTTTTTTATTCACTTTTGGTAAATTATCTTTCTCACGTTGACGATTGATTGTCAGTGTAATGCGACGATAGCCATAAATCCCATCTACTTGTTTATAGAGAAGTTGAATCGATTTTAAGAGTTGTTCATTCTCACTTTCTTGTGGGGATGGTTTACGGTTCAACCATTTATAATAAGCTGCGCGCGAAACACCAGCGATCTCACATAATACAATGATCGGCAATGCTTCTTTCTTTGCTAATTCCTGAATGGCGATGTAACGACTTTGAATACGAATTTTACTTAACGATGCCTCCTTTCGATTTCCTCTAACTTTTTTAAAAACAGATTTTCTGCACGTAATCGTTCATTTTCACGTTCCATACGTTGGATTTTTAAACGTAACTCATCCTCAGCGGTTAATTCTTCTACTGGCTTTGTATGGCCACGTCGATCTAGTAAACCAGACTCACCCATTTCCTCATATTTCTTCACCCATTGGTATACTTGTTGGTAAGAAACCTCATATCTTGACGCTGTTTCTTGATAGTTTTTCTCATTAGCTATACAAGTTTTTACAATTTCAACACGCTCTTCTACAGTAGTTTTTCTTCCTTTGGTCATAGTTTGGCTCATTCCTTTACCCGAATCTTTTAATTCACTATGACTAGTATACTTTTTAATCCAATTCCTTAAAACAGATCTACTAGAAAGTCTATACTTTCTTACAACCTCTCTTAAAGAGAATTCGCCCGAAAGGTAATCTTGGACAGCCGCAAATTTTAGTTCTTTAGAATAACTATTATGCTGGTTTAATCGTTCAAGGCCCTCTTCTCCAAAATGAAGATAATCATTTTGTCAATCTTTTATTGTATCTCGATGAACATTAAATACTTTCGCTACTTCATTTAATGTAAGTGGACCTTCGTGATACAGCTTTAAAATTTCTAACTTCTCTTCTTTAGAAAAGGAATGCTTCCTCATAAAAACTCCCCATTTGATAAACAGATTTTATTTTTTAATCTGTCTACCTAACGGGGAGCATATCAATTTGATACATTTATCGTACCGGAGGTGCATGGTTGTTTATATGCGTTATTTGATTACGGGCTTACAAAGGGATTTGTTGAATAAAGAAATTTCTGTTGTACTTAATAAGCTTAATCTAACTTTTACCATAGAAGAGGAATAATTCTTTAAAGCAGGGGAGGAATGGATTTATATAAATAATGAAAGCATGAAAGAACGAATTCCCATTAAAAAAGGATTCGTTCTTTTTAAAATTTATTATAATAACACGTCTGTTGATTATCCATGTACTCCCTTGCGAAAGACAACCATACGAAGTAGCCTTTGATTACACCATTCTTTGTAGTTTAATATCCCGAGAACAAGGTGGAAAGAAAGTTAATTTCACCTATGATACAGAAGAGCAGTTAAACGCTGTCATCAATGAAAAAGGCGAAGCGTATCAGTTTGAACGCGATACGAAAGGGAATATCATCAAGGAAATCGGCTTTGATGAGATGGAAAGAACGTATGAGCGAAGTCTGGCAGGATTAGTTCAGAGGATTCAACGTCCGGGTGATCGTTGGACGGCGTATCAGCATGACAATTTAGGAAATGTCATTCGGGCTGATTATTATGATGAAACATGGGCAACGTTTGGCTATGACAAAAATGGTTCGTTAATTGAAACTGAGAATGAGCATGTGGCTGTAAAGCTAGAGCGAGACCCGGCTGGACAAGTGATCAAGGAGTGGCAAAATGACCATTGGATTGCGAGTAGCTATGATGAATTAGGCAACCGTTCACAGATTACGAGTAGCTTAGGCGCAAAAATCGATGTCGCTCGTAATGAAATGGGGAATGTGTCGCAAATCACAGCTTCTCGCTCAGAGCAAAAAAATTGGACAGCGTCAATGCAGTACAATGAACTTGGCCAAGAAATTGAAAGAATCTTACTGGGGGATGTCATCAGCAAATGGCAGTATGACGTTACAGGTAGACCTACACACCATCGAATAAGTAGTCAAAACCGCGATACACGAAGACGCATGTATAATTGGGACGTCAATCATCGCTTACGAAGTATGGTAAACGAGTTAACAGGTGTAAAAGTTACCTATGGTTACGATGAATTCAGTAACCTCGTATGGTCAAATGAAGGCGATCAATTTGACTTCTTACATCGCAGTGTTGATGATGTCGGGAATTTGTATGAAACGAAAGAAAAGACAGATCGTGTTTATGGTGCCGGCAGCAGATTACTTGAAACGAAAGAGGCAACCTTCTCTTATGATGATGAAGGTAATCTGATTGAGAAAGTTGAGAAGAATGGTGATACTTGGAAGTACGAGTACTATGGTAATGGCATGATGTCGAAGGTCATCAAGCCTAACAACACAGAAGTTACTTTCAAGTATGACTCGCTAGGTAGACGAATAGAGAAGAGTTCCGACGAAAAGATAATGAAATTTGTATGGGATGGGAATATTATTCTGCATGAGTATTTCTCGCAGAATGATTCAGATAAATTTGAAGATCTAGAGGAATATTCTTCACTGAAAAAGTCTGAAATACCTGATAATCTAGTCACATGGGTGTTTAATGATGGGTTTGTACCTTCAGCTAAAATCACGAATGATGGTAACTACAGTATTATTTGTGACTATCTAGGAACGCCTGTAGAAGCCTATGATGAAGAAGGTAATTCGGTTTGGTCGGCTGAGCTTGATATTTATGGACGAGTGATGGAGTTCACGGGTGAGCAGGATTTCATTCCGTTTAGGTATCAGGGACAGTATGAGGACATGGAGATCGGATTATATTACAACAGATTCCGATACTACTCTCCAAGTGAGGGAATGTATTTACAACAAGATCCTATTGGGCTTGCTGGTGGGAATCCGACTTTGTATGGATATGTAAGTAATCCAAATATTCAATTCGATCCTCTTGGTTTATTTACGGCGGGTCAAGTAATGAATTTTGGTAATAAAAATTTAGGTGATTGGGGAGAAAAAATCACTTCTAAATACCTAAGTAGCAACGGATTTAATGTTTTAGGCTCGGTACAAAATAAATCAAACCAAGGCTTTGATCTAGTTGCAATAGATCGTGCAACAGGTGAACTCAATGTTATAGAAGTCAAATCAAGTAGAAGAGGTTATAGTTCTAAATCAAATATGCCTACATGGACAAAAAATAATATTCAAAAAATAATAAAAAATGAAAACGGACACTGGGGTAATATGCCGAAGTATCAAAATGATTTAATGAGACAACTTAGAAATGCACAAACTCAAGGTACTTTAAAATATAAATTGGTACAAATAAATGTTGATAAAAGGAGAATTAAGATTAAGTGCAAATAAAACCGCAATTTAAACATAATCTGATTAAAAAAGCACTGAAGAGATATAGATATGATGAGGTTATTAATCAGTGTGATACTAAAGAAAATTTCTATGAAGACTATTCCTTTTTCTCTGAAAAAAGGAATTTGAAGAAAAATACTAATGTTGTTTATGAAACTTTATCTGGAACGCCTAATTGTAACCATATTGCTGCTAAAAATCTTCTTTTTCAAGGTAATGATGAATGCTGGAAATTCTTTGAACGTACTGCACAATTCGATGCTTACTCATATACAGGTGCTAGTTTTCCTTTAATTGATCCAATTGCACCAATATTAAATTATGCGTTGTATGTGGAAAGAATAGATTTAATAGAACTACTATTAACAAAAGCTGCTGCTGATTTAGTAAGAGATGAGTATAAGAATAATAAGGAATACATTAAGCAAAAGGTATACCCAAGTACGTATTTGATACATTTCTTAATTGAGAAACTAGGGATACCGAATCCTATAAAAGATAAGGTCATGCAATACGGTGATGGATTAGGTATCTATGAGCGAATTGTAGCTGAGTGGGATCATTCATTCAATGAAATTGAGGATGAGTATTGGGATAGCTTATGTGAGTATCATTTAAATGGAATCGGTGTTACGGGAACTAAATGGAAAGATGAGGAGTTTCTATATTTTGGTCTTGTACCTATGGAACTAATTAATCTATTTAAAGTGAGACAAAAGTTAGGATTAGGTGTCCCTGTAATTAAACATGAGCTGTTTTCAACGCCTATGGCTGTCTATCCCACGATTCCTACTGGTTATAGTTCAGAGCTAGACGTAAAGTTTCAACTTGTTGAGAGAACTAAGAAAGAGGCAAAGATATATACATTTGAAGAAATAGCGGAGCAATTAAAAAAAGAGCATGGAGAAAATGCTGATCTATTTTACTAAACTTCTCAACTGCGTTCTATAGAGTAGTCAGTGTAATAAAAAGGAAGTGCCTTACTGCGGCAATCAGATGACTTGTAAACATTATATACGGCATGATGAAGCACAAAAACAGCCTATGAATTACCGATAATAAAGAGGGAGAAGTAGTTTAAATATGGTTTAAGTTGATTATTTTTTATTAAGGGATTTTAAAATTACAACATTGGGTACGGGTGATCGTTGCAGGTTATTCCCAAGCGTTGATGATTTATTAGATGTTGCAAAAATTAAAATCACCTAGTCAGAGGGCTACTTTGAATCAACGGGAAAGAACATACACACATATAACCTAAATGGATTTAAAAGGAGCACAGAGGGACTTAGTTGGTGACCCTATTCCAAAACCGGAGGCTATTATGATCATGCTCAAGAAGTTTCTGACGCATATTAAGGTTTT
Source organism: Lysinibacillus sp. NPDC096212 (assembly GCF_044763105.1). Taxonomy (NCBI): domain Bacteria; kingdom Bacillati; phylum Bacillota; class Bacilli; order Caryophanales; family Bacillaceae; genus Lysinibacillus; species Lysinibacillus sp. NPDC096212. Next base: position 186,295 of record NZ_JBIWFQ010000006.1, read on the forward strand.
GTTGATTTTGAATCGAAGTTGGGAAGGGATGGTTAAAAATCCTAATTTAGATAATGAATTTCGACATCTAAGTTGAATGAGGTAAACGCTTCGATGAAAAAAATTGAAGATATGTTTGCCCCCATGTTGGAGTGTATCCACCTAAATAGTGATTGGAGTAATGTATATGATTAATAGAAAAATGACATTAAAAGGGTTTTTGACTAATGAAGAATATGAAGGTGTAGTACAAAATGCAACTCAATATTCGGATATGTCACTTCCTGTATGGTACTTAGAAATTACTGGGAAACGTCTGTGTGAGTTATCAAACTTTGATTTGATTCGTTGTATTAGACAAGATGTTTTTATTGATTTAGCAACGTTTGAAATTATTGAAAGGATTGATGAACAGAACACACCTTTCTATGCTGATATTGATTCAATGGAATTGATGGAAAAATTGTCATCCATTAGTTCGAAAATGCTCTCAGCACATAAGAGTAAATTAGATAGAATGATTGTAAATGTTGAAGAGAACAACTTAATAGATTTAGCGGATGTTTGGATGTTCGATGAACAGAAGGGAACGTATCAGGGCTATATCAATATAATAAAAAATAAAATTAAATAATATTTTGGTGGGACACCCTAGTGCCGAATGAATCTATCATTCAATCAATAACACATATAACCCATGTAATACCTGTCAAGTTTGGTGCAGTAATTAATTGGAAATCAGGACAAGCTAGAACAAGGAAAATTCTATAATCAAATGATTGTAAAATATAAAAATGGTGTGTTTACATAGCTGGATGACGGGGCTAAATAAAAAAGGAGTTAAAGAAAAATGAGAGAAGAACTGATGAAAAGAATAGAATGTTTTCTTGAAAATCATCCTGAATTAAAAGGAATACCTGCCACGCTTAAAGAGATTGCGAAAGCAGAGGAAGAACTTCAAATAAAGCTAGATGATGATTATAAAGAATTTATTAAGCGATTTGGAGGCAGTTATGCAGGAATAGCAATTCATGCCTTTTCTAATGGTTCATCCATAGGTAATGAAACTATTATTAATTTGACGAATTGGTGCAGAGAATCATTTGAAGGAGATGAGTTTTCTCCTGAAATTAACAAAAGCTTAATTTTTTCTGATGATGGTTCAGGTAATCCAATAGCAATAAATGCTAATGGTGAAGTCGTAATATACTACCACGACTCAGGAGATAAAGAAGTATTATCGAAATCTTTTGGAAATTTCGTTGAGGAGAATTTTGCTGAATGGTAATTTATGAATTACTCCCAAGCAGTTAAATTAAATTTCGGATAACTTTATCCACTAATGAAATAGCCAGTTAATAATTATCCAAAAACATATGTATGAAGCTGTTAAAAGCCTACCTTACATGAGTTTACTTGCCTGCTGATACTTCTGGAAAACATAATTTAAGGTGTGGTTAATATGAAGAATATAAAATTGATTGACTTAAAAGAAAATATAGAACGCGGAGCAATACTAAGATGTAAGGGGAAATATCCCTATGAAGATTATGTAGATTTTATGGTTGTTGAGCAACAAAAACAGTACTCATTATTAGTTGCATCTGGATATAAAGCTGGCTTAACTTTTGTACATTTACCTCAAGAGTCAATTCCAAAAGATAATGAGGGATATGCAATAGATATTAAGTGGCTGAAATTAAATTGGAATAAGTGGGGATACATTGACTGTCCAATTGATGAAGTACACATTATATACAAAGACTCCCCTAACCATTTTTATGATATTTAAAAACCACATTAATCGCAAGATGTTTGTAGTCTTCATGGTTGGTGCTAGCATTTACATTTGTAGTTATTACGTATGGTTTTAAAAAAGAGCCATATGGATTATAGGGTACATAAAGATGATCCCGTTCATCGAGCAAATAAAATGGCAAAAGGAGCAAAAGAGGCTTTAGTGGAAGGAGGAATACCTAACAGTGCTATTACCTGTACGGGTTGAATTTTATGAAAGATAGTTTAAAGCAGTTTCTTGAATATGATATTCTGATGAGGAGTTAGCATATTACATTAGAATGAATGCAGAGTGGAATGAAGAATCATTTATAAAAATGCAACAGTTGGTTAGGAAAGTTATAGAGGACTATTCAGATGATGATTATTATAATAAAACCTTTGTATATTATTGCGTGGAAATTATTAGAATAATAATAGGTACGATTTCACGTGAAGAATTCTGTAATACGTGGCCTGAGTGTTTTACACAAGAAAGTTATAAAGATTTTATAGCAGAGAGAATTGAGCAATTAAAGTTACTTCAGAAAGATTTATTTTATTAGGATGTTGTAGTAAAAGTAATGCCCCCCTGTATTAAAGGAATCAGCAATTGATTATAAACTATTTAAGATATTGCCGACCTGGAATAGGGAAACGTAGACTGAAATTATAGCGAAAGAAGTTTTGTTTCGGGTGAGGCGTTGTAGGAATTTTTCTGTTCGATCCTAAGAAGATTCGAACATTTACCCTGGGTGTTTAAATTAGCTGCAAATATTTATGTTGATGTTTGAAAACTAAAATAGCGTATCTTTTTTGATGTTGCAGCTTTAAATGTTCGTGAACCTAGATTAGGGATTTTATTATTGAATTTAGATATTCTGAAAGAGGTGGACATTAGTGGAGGAAAAGATTGAAAGCTTATTATACTACAAATGCGATAATATTGATTTTGCAAAAGGTAACGGACAATTATTTACAGAATTTGAGAATGGAGTTGCAACTAGGCAGATCAATATAATCAATAACGATATGTATATTTCTTCATCGTTGAACGATTGGAACGAAAATATTGGATTTTTATTGTACGATGGACATATCGATAGTTTAGACTTAAGTGATAGTATACCTATTACTAGATTAGAATTTGAAGGTAAGTGGAAAGAGGGAATTTTAGATCATGTTAACAAATCACAAATAAGTTACTTAAAAGGTGATGCTTCTCTTCCTTTAGAACAAAATACACTAATCATTCATGTTGTTAACCTATTAGGATTATGGGGAAAAGGCTTTGTTCTATCTCTATCAAAGCAATTCCCGCTTGCAAAAAAAGAATATCTAAAATGGTCTAATGACAAAGAAACATTTAGGTTAGGAGAAGTTCAGTTTGTATGTGTAGATCAACAGAAAACAATTTTTATTGCAAATATGCTTGCGCAAAAAGGTGTGAGAAAAAATTATAAAGATAGTACAACTTATATTGATTACGATGCACTTCGTTTATGTTTAAAAGAAGTTGCAAGATTTTCATTAATACATAGATTATCTATACAGATGCCTAAAATTGGTTCAGGGTTAGCAGGCGGGGACTGGAGAGAGATTGAAAAAATAATAAATGAGGAACTGATTTATAATAAAATTAAATGTAGTGTTTTTGAATTGTAATAAATAAAGAATATTAAAAACGTATGGGTATCTACGGAACAACCGGTAGGATGTTGCTTTAGGTAAAGAAATGGAGGGCATAATGAGAACTAGATTAATAGAAACAACTGTTGGTGTAATAGATGCTAGAGATGCGTTGATTTTAAAAAAGCTCATTATGGATCGATTTCCAAGAGAAGTTGAACTTTCGTTAAATTTATCAACTGCGTTGGCATCAAATATTTCTACAGAAGAACGATGCATTGATATTTCTTTCATTTTTAAAAATGTAGTCAAGTTTGGACTTTGTGGTCTTGATTACTTTAACGAAAATTTATTGGATACATGTTTTTGTGAAGTGATTGATTCCGACTTTTTGAATCAGCAAAAGACATTAGTTGAAAAGGGGTTTAAGCATTATTTTCTTGAATGTTACGATGAGGTTATTGAAGTTGTGGCTCAAGAATACAATCTTATTTTGCCAGATGGACTTAGAATAGCTGATGAAAAAATGGATAAAAACGTATAATTTTATAAACCACTACAATTATTTAACAAGAGCACAGAAATCTACAACATAGAAATGTGTAGCTTTGTAGGAAATTTTAAAACACATGTAAAGGGTATTATTCCATGGACATGTGTTTTTTCGTGTTTTGATTAACTGGGTTTATTCCTCCTTATCTCGGAACGATTACAGAAATAATTGTTAAATTATATATTAAGGTAAGCGTTTGTTTGAGCGCTTTTGAACAAGTATCTTGATTATGTAAGGTCGGGTGAATCGATTGCAAAGAATAAAGATGGTTCTGGTCTTGTTAAGAATGTAACAAGTTGTCTAGGTGAAAAAACGGGAGGTTTTAAGAATGTTAACTTTAAAGTCATTAAATTTTATATTCAAAATATCTACTACTGATTTAGAGTTGGTATATACAGAATCGGGTGGCGTGAGAATTGAAGTTGGTGCTATACCATTAAAGAGCATAGATAAAGAAAAATGTGTTAACATAGAAATTATTTTTTCAATTGTAGCCGAAGTTAAATGTGTAACGCTAAATTTCGATGAATCCAATTATAATGGTTTTTGTATTTCTAAGGAATCATCAATTGGAAATCACTTGGAGAATGATGAAGAGATACTTCATCAGCCAGATTCAGGATTTTATGAAGTGATAGATTCTAAACATTTACAGGAAAATATAAAGAAGTACGACCCCAGAAATAGGTTGAATTTGAAACATTATATTGTTAAAGGATATGATAGCTATATTGAATTAATAGCATCGACGTATTCTGTCAACGAGCTAAATTGATTTGTATTATAGCCCTGCCGAATACGAACCAAATCTGACAGGATTGGTTCAGAAAATTCATCGTAAGGTAATCGTGGATACTTGTAAGGCATGTTAAAGATAGAAAAATTCTAAAGCACTGAAAAACCAGGATTATCCTTATCGGAGGTTAAAATTAAATGCACAAGTTAAGTAGGAACTTTGCGCTTAAATGTTATTCTATTAATAAAATATCAAGTTTATCTGAAAACGAAATAAAAGATAGATTTTGTGCTGATTACTTAGATGATAACGGAAATTCAATTGAATACAGTGATTTATACTCTGATGAAGTACAAAATTTTTTAATTAACTTCTATTGCGAAAAAATATTTGCTGGTGTTTCAAATGAATTTTTAGAAAAATTTATTAAAGACTGTTTCAAAGAAAATTATACTGTTATAGGCAAAGAAAAGGAATTATACAAATGTCACTGCTGTGGGTACTTAACATTAGAATCTAGAGGTGAGTATGATGTTTGCCCAGTATGTTTTTGGGAGGATGATGGCAAATCAGAAGCCTCTCAAGACAATTATAGTTATGCCAATGCTTCAACACTAAGAAACTACAGAGAGAGCAAACACAAAGAAATTAATACAAATATAATTCCTTTTAAGAAAGGTTACGAGAATTCACAGTAGTTTCTCGCTGTAACTGAGGTTTCTATTTAGAAGCATTTTGAATGTTATTCCTATATAGTAACACCGGAGCAATATAAGCAGGAGTTGTCTAAAGTAAAAACAGAATGTACAAGGTGATAATAAAATGGAAATTAAACTAAATGGTTTTCAAGTATTTTTCGATTATGATTTAGATGACGAATTAGTTCAATTTGAAATGCAATCAAAAGGTTATTTATATGGTACTATTTTAAAAATAAATAATGAAAATGAATTCCAGATCAACTTTTATGATTCTACAAGGTTTAAGCAAGATGTAGATGATGAATTAAAAATGTATAGCTTCTTTTATGAGGAAAATGTTGTACTAGTAGATAAAATCACCAAAGAGAAACTATTATCCGCTATTAATGATGTATTTTTGAGGGGAGTCTATAAAAAAATGATTCCAGTTACTCGGAAATAACAGAAAATTTAAATTAAACTGTTTAGCTATAGTTACACCTTATAAAAAAATTAAAAAGCAGGGCTACTTGTTTCAAGATGAAACTTAAAAGCATGTAAAGAAAAGTATTTAAGTCCTTCTTTACATGTGTTTTTTTAGAAATAGAAATGTATTATCTCGTATGTTGTAAGCCCGAAATACAAAAAATATGCGCATCTTTCCGGACCGCACAACGAATGTCCATCTATCTGAAATTTTTTTCGAATAGATGGCTATTTTGCACATGTGGCTTGGATATTTTTCGACCAAGGCATGTATTTATTTAAAATTTGGGGTTGCTGATGGATCGGTAAATTCGGCAGCTCCATCCTTAGTTTAACTAAATATTGATAGAAATCGATACCATTCGCTTTTGCTGTTTCAGCCAGACTCAAGCAGTGCATTCGCTTTAGCACCAGCTTCACTCACAGAAAAACGCCAGTTCTTTCGGCCAATCACATTAGGACGAATCGGATTTTCAACTGGATTATTATCAATTCCAATCCGACCATCGAACAGAGAAACTTTTAACCTATGTACACGATTTAATGTATTTTTGGAAACTTTATCCAAGGTGTTTTTTCCGAAGAATGGCGATTTATCTACCCATTCCTGAAACTTTTCGACAATCGGTTTTGATTGCTTTTGCTGTGCTTTACGACGCTTTCCTGGTGAGAGATGCTTATATTGCCGTTCTAAGCGATACAGTTGATCACAGTAATCCAAGCCGATTTTCCCATTTTTGCTATCGGCTTTCAGCCAATAACGTCGTATATGCGCCCAACAATTAGCGAATGAAATATTAGATAGCTTACCGTATGCTTATAAAATGCTATTTTTATCGCAATTATTGTCGAAATAATGTCGAAGATTGTAAAAAATAAATACAGTATTATAAATATCACTACTCATGATGATCTTATCTGTGTATAGTTGCATAAGATAAAATGAATAATATTCTACGATAGATGAAGGGGATTACTTTTAAATGGGAAAGAAAATTGCATGGGTTACAGATACAGCAGCATTGTTAGATGAAAAGTTCATACAGGACAATCAAATTCACGTATTACCACTTAATATAGTGTTCGAAGAAGGGGCTTTACGCGAAACTGTTGATATGACACATGATCAGTTTTACGAAAAGCTACGAAATGCTAAAAAAAATCCAAAGACATCACAACCTGCTATTGGTGAAGTTGTAGACTTATATAAATCATTAAAAGAACAAGGGTATACATGTGCAATTGCAATTCATACCTCTCAACATCTTTCGGGCACTTATCAAAGCACTTTCACAGCAGCTGGTCAAGCTGAATTTGAAGTATATCCAGTGGATTCAAAAATCGGGTCATTTCCGATGATGAAAATGATTAAACTCGGTCAGCAGTTAGAGCGTGAAGGTTTTGAACCTGGCTATATTGTTGAAAGAATCAATGAGATGGCAGATAACAGTGAGCTTTCATTTATTCCGGCTAACTTATCACAATTACATAAAAGTGGTCGAGTTTCAGGGACTCAAGCATTTTTAAGTAACTTGTTGAATATTAAAGTTGTCATATCATTTGAAGATGGGAAGCCCGTTATGAAAGAAAAAGTACGCGCTACGACTAGAGCTAAAACATATGTACAAAATGTTTTAAATACAGATCTAGAAAAAAGTATTATCCCTGAAGTTGCAATTATTCACTGTAATGATGAAGAAGGCGCAACCGCTTGGAAAAAAGCTTTAGAGAACGAATATCCGCTCATAAACTTCTCCGTATTACCACTAAGTGCTTGTGTAGCGGTTCATGCAGGTGAAGGAACGCTTGGTTTAAGTTGGGTACGTCTACCAGAGCTTGCACCACTTAAGAAAAAGAAAGCTGAATTAGTTACTATATAAACATAATTGTAATCTAAATTATTGTAGGTACATGAAGTTGCGAAATTCCTATAAACCAACTATTATACAGTCAGAGAGCATTTTAGCTTAAGTAAACTGGCAGATGTAACGTTATTTTTTGAATGATAGCAGTGTTTTCATTCAGGTATGGGGGACTGGCTGTTAAATTTTGTTTGAATACGGATATTGTTATTATAGGTAATTTAGTCTTCGACGATTTGAATCATATGCGCATTTGTCGTGCGGTAGATTCCGTCGAGATAGAACGTTTCAATTGGGGAATTATCAGTGGGTGTGCCTTTGCGGGACATGCTTAGGGTAATTCCTTTTTCTTTGACTGATTTTTGATACGCATATGATGTGTACATAGAACCTTGATCGCTATGCAAGATGCAGCATTGCGGTAGAATTGATATAAAGTATCCAAAGCGAATGACGTATCTTGTGTAGAATCAATTGTTTGGACTTGGGGGAAGTTACAGAAAGAAGCATCAATTTTTTATCAAATAGCTTTGTTACCTTCATAAATAATCTTGAAAAATGTGAAGATGATTAATTCCAGAAGAGATAAAAAAGGGCCTTAGGTAAAGAAAACAGACAATTTATACAGAGGTTATCGCTTTAGCTTGTCTGTTTTTTCCTTCTACTAATGAAGAACTCAGAAACAAACAGCGAAATGGGGAAAAGATTCCTTAAAGGTATAGCAAATAAACTAGGTCATATTTAATTGGAGGAAATCAATGATTTTAAATTTTAAGTCGACACCTTTAATCACTAGAACAGAAAGAAATTTTGATGCAAATGAGATCAATACCAGTTTTCAAACGAACATACCTACGAAACTAATTGAGTTTTGGAATTTTTTTGAGGAAGTTACATTTGAAAACGGAATAAATATTTATGGTTTTAACATTGCAGTGGAAAGGAACGGGTTGTATGAAGTAAGTGTTTATGCAGCAGATTATATTTTGATAGGGGATGATGGTGGAGGTCAAGGAGTGTTTTTAAAAAAGAATAGCGACCAACTAAACGTATTCTATCAAGATTTGGGTGCATTGTCGTCGCCTTTATATTCTTTAGATATTGATTTTTTTACTTGGCTTGAAAATAATCCTGTTATAGATGAAGAAGATGTTCCTTCAGTCGAACTTGATTTGATAGATGAGGTAAAAGTGTATGTTGTCAGAGTACCAAATGATGCAAATAAATTTATTATGGACATAAGAAAATGCTTTAATTTGAAACTTTCTATAAAAGATATTAGAGAAAAACTGAATGGTGTACCTTTTTTAGTGATCCAAGATATCACACTTATGAAGTATGGAAAAACAATTGAAATTTTAAATCAAAAATACAATTGTTTAGAGGTTCACAATTCAAAGAATGTGATTCTAATTAGTCCAGTAAAAAATTAAGCAAATAGCCTTCCTAAAGAATTTGAGTGATGTTCAGAGAGCCAACGCTAATAAAATTAAGAGCTCCTTCCTTACATGTTTTTTGCGGAATAGGATTCAAGAGCAAGTTGTAAAATTTGAGGAGTCTATTGCATGGCCTCAAAATCATCCGCTAACTGTATCTGAAGTCTAAAAAAGTTTTTCTAGTAAAGGAATTGTGCATGAAAGGTTAGTTGTATAGGTGAAAGGCATTGGAGGTGTTTGTCCTGGATAAAGAAGAAAATATCCACGGTTTTGATAATTATTTAAATGATGAAAAGGTATATGAAGCTTTAGAAAAATATTGGATGGATAACTTTTTTAAGTGGCTAGATACAGAAAATATTAATAAGAGCGATTGGTTAAGCCCATTTTATAAAACCACTTTCAGTAATGGGAAAAAAGTGATGGATGGAAACCCAATATTCTCAGCGAGATCTAAAAAAGATGGGAGAATAATAAGGGTTATTCAAGAAAATCCAATTGAAGGGGACGTATTTACCTCTTGGAGAAATAGTACTGTTGATGCCAAAGGTACTCTGAATGAATTAGTAATAGTTTGTACATTAAATAATGATAATTTGAAAAAGGCAAAAGGGATAATAATTAGCTGGATTGTTGGATGAACTTAATATTTTGATGGAATCTAAATACAAGACTTCCAAAAACATATGTAAAGAATATATTATACCGGTAGACCATCGAATAAGCAGTCAACTTGGCTGACGTAGATGAAGAAATCATGAAGAAGGGGGTTGATAATATGGGTATTGAGTACAGTATAGTTCTTGAAGATAAAGAAAAAATAGATTTGGTAATCGAGGAGATATTCTCTGTCCTAAAGTCTAATGAAATGTATAAAGATGTAATTATGGATCAAAAAGTAATTGTATTTCCATATGACGATTTTAATTGGGATCGATGGTGTACTATAGAAAATTGCAAGGATGAAATATACATCTGCACTAATGGTAACAGAAGAGTTCAAGAAAGTGAGTTAATAGAGGAAGTTTGTAAAGTCATTGTAAACCTAAGTTTGCAATATGAGCTGGAAGAGATGTAATATTTACTCTTCATCCTCTTCTTAGACTAGGATTTTCAGCTATGATAGGGCCACTTGATTCAGAAAACAGAACCGAATGGCGATGTGTGGAAGTACGAATACTTTGGTAATGGAATGAAGTCGCCTGAAGACATGGATTAATCTGTAGAAAGAGCAAAGGGGGGGGAAATCCGATAAGTTATTTGGATAATAATATGGAGAATAAAAATAACATAGTAGTTGAACGAAAAGAAAGTATTATATTTCAGTTAGACAAAAATCAGAATGTTGGTAATGGATGGATTGGTGGAAATGCCCCAGCATATTTTGACGATAAAAGTGAATTTTTTAGTGAAATTGGATTTGATTATCACTTCTATCTTTGTTTTGTAAGTCCACTAGATAAAAATAACATGGTTTCGATCTTTATACCAAAAGAATACGAAAATCGTGTTTCAAAAAATATTTATCCAAACTGCTCATTGTACGTGTTTGAACATCCGGTTTCAAAAGAAAGTTTGGATTCCACTTATACCGAATTTGGAATTGTTAAACACTATATTTCAGAAGGTATTTTTGTAAATGAGGAACAAGCCTTTGAAACACCTTTTTTTATTAAGCTTGGTGGGAATCCCTTTCACATTCAAGAAGAAGAATATTATTACTCAGAATTAGAAAAAGATGGGTATAGTTTCTTGTGTCAAATTGATGAGGACGGTTATCCCAATGGATTATTCCATTCAGGCGCAAGCCTTCCATTTGGGTTTGGTGCTGTGTATTTGTATGCAATTGTGACGGAGGATTCAATAAAGAATCCAATAGTAGGATATTGGCAATATTCATAGGTTGATAAATATTCTAGTGAAATAAGTTATTTTTATAAAATAGAGGATAGAAAACGAAACTATATTTGAATAATGTACGAGGAAATCAAGTTGATGAAGACATATTGTAAATGGAAAAACCAATTTCCAGAACACCCGCCAAGGGGATTTGCGGATGAGGTTCTCCTTTAATGCAGAAAAATTGAAGACATTTAACTAAGGATGGAAATACTTTGAGTAAAAATTCCGGGATCAATTTTAAGAAGGAGAACTATGTCAATTAAACATTTAGAAATGTTAGAGAATCAGCTAATTCAAAGAGGCTGGTCGGTTTCAAATGCATATTCTAATCAATTGTATTATGTAACAAATGATTTTACAGTTTATTGGAAAATAACGAGAGGTATAAATAAAGAAGCTATTACTTTAATATTCCCTATTCATGGTGATTTTGGGAGAAGAAGTACTAATCTGAATGATATTTTCTATTGTGAAGGAAGTCGGAATGGCAAGATACTTTACTTTAAAAAAGTTAAGAGTAAAGAGTGGACTGAAAATCTTAAAGAGTGGGTAAGTAGTCTTATGCCGTAGTTAAGTGATTTATATGTTACCTCTTATAAAAGGTTCAATGATATGTGTTTTTAAATGGAGGAGTAGAATGAACTCAACAGTACTTGAAATTCGAAAAGAATTATTAGATAAGTGGAGTGAAGTAGAACAGAATATAGACATTATGATTACTACAAAGCTATCAGAGATTTCTTATTGGAAATATGCTTCTGATGAATTTTATACTCATCTTCCTTACTTTCATGAGATAAATAAATTTAAAAAGGGTAGAATTTTAAAAAATATAACGGAAAGCGAAAGATTTAGTAAAAGAATGATTCATTCTTTCGGATTTAATGAATTAGATCAACTAATTATTATGCAATATCCACAAATTGATAATAATATAAAACTAGGTACAGGAACTCAAATATATACTATAAATTCAGATAAAAGTGTGAATACGTATGTAACGAGGTGGTATCCGGAGAATAATTTCCCTACGAAATTATCAGGTATTAGCGTATTTAAACCTATAGATGAACATAATTGGATAGATGTAGGAATAGGTGGAAAAAAAGATTGGTCAGCAATGAACTATATTTATAATGACTCTAATAGAATGGAAAAGGTAGTTGCTTGTAATTCTGATGTAGAGACACCATTATGTTATGATTTTATCTACGATAATGAAGAGAAATTAGAAAAAATCATGATTGATGAAGTTGTGTGGTGGAAAAGAAAAAAGTAATATCAAAAAGTTTAAGATTATAATCTTTGGAGATGAATGCTGATACGTAAAAGTATGAATATTATGGCAAAGTAAATCAAATCAGATAAGACATAAGTTTCTTTCAAGTATGACCCGCTAGGTAGAGAAATAGAGAAGAGTTCTGACGAAAAAACGATGAGATTTGTAGGATGGAAATAGAATTCTACATGAGTATGTCTCGCGGGATAATTCAGATAAATTCGAAAATATAATGATTAGTAATTATCTCGGATCGCCTAGTGAAGCTTATGATGAATAGCTCTGATTTATACTATATCGAGGACCCTGCATTGAATTAATGTCATAAGAACGAAGATAAATCAGATAAAATCATGTAGGGAAGGAAAGAAAAGAAAATGAATAAATTCGATGATACACAGTTGTATGTGTTACTAAATGAATCAAATTACGAGAAAATTAATGCGTTTTTACAAAAATATGGTTTAGATAGTGTGGATAGGGACGGTCGTACGTTTCTGATGACCGCAATCGTTGAAGGAAAGGATGATATTGTTAATTATCTTGTGAATATTGGATGTAATGTTAATATTAAAGATGCATCGGGCTTAACCGTACTGCATTTTGCAGCTATTTATGACAGATATAATATTGTTAAGGTTCTTATAATTCGTGGTGCTGAAATTGATGCAGTAGATAATTTAGGCAATACACCCTTATGGAGAGCGATCATGGAAAATAGTAATGAAACATCAACAATAAGATATCTATTAGAGAATGGAGCAGATCCTAAAAAGGCAAACAATCGTGGGATAGCACCAAAGGATTTACTCGAATAGTGCGATCTACAACTAATTCTATATTATTTTCTTGATAATAATGTATTTTATTAAGATTCAAAAACATATGTAAAGAAGACGTATAAGCACTTTCTTTACATATGTTTTTTGTATTTGACGAAAGACTTATCAGCATGACGGTCTACGGAAAATCCAGATGGAATTAAAGTTGGGAAACAAAAACGACAAAAAAATTAGGGAAGTGTACAAGGTGATAAAAAAAGAATACGATTTGCTGCGTAAAATTTTTGAAAAATATTTCGACTCATACGAAGATATGCTTTACCAAATAAAAGACATAGTAAATGAAACAGTTATTTGGAGTGATTCGTTTTTGGAATTTTCCCCATACCAAAATGCACTGAATCATTTAAAGGAACCGAAAATCTATAAAGCTGAGCCCAAATCTAACGAGGGGGTTATAGTAAATAAGTTAAAAGATGGTGAACTGTACTATTCATATGATAGTGAAAATAAGGGATGGAGCAGCGTTTTTGTAATAAAAGAAGATGGAATGAAATTGTATCTTAGGTATCTAAATAACGATAATGATGAAATAGTTTTAGAACAAGTATATTGTGTAGTTTTTAAAGAGACTGCGATTGAAAAAGTAATATTCTATTTAAAGGACGTTGACTTGGATGGAGACGAAGAATTGAACGAAGAAACATTTTTGGTGGATAAATATTCTTATAATAGCAATGAGACAATTGATACAATTATTAGAAATGGTTTCTATCATGAAAATAAAAATATTATACCAACTACCACATTTCGATTTGAGTATGTTAACGAAGATATATTCATATACACAAAACAATTGAAACTAAATCAAATGGATGTCGAAAAGTTAAGGTGGAAGATCAAAAAATCCAAAATCCAGTAGAATATAATCCAAGTGAACATGGAAAGAATCCCTAACAAACTGCATAAAGATATTACTGAAAGAGAAAATAATGCTGGTTAATCTATATATGGTATTGGAAACTAAATCACATGTAAGGAGCTTAAAAACTGAATTTTATAAAGGAAGGAAATCATTTCTATGAATGAAATAAAACTAGAGGTTCAGGGATATTATGAAATTTTAAACTTACATAAAGCTTTACTTGAGGCAAAATTTCATAAGAGTCCAGATAATTTCGATGTTGCGGGTAGTCCCATTATTGCAAAAATCTGCAACAATATTGTAGATATGTTAACAGAATACGAAATCGAAGAAAAAGGTAAAGATACATGGAGTGAATGGCGGAAGATTGAAAATCATAATTTTTTTAAAGAAAGAGCAGTAGAAAATGCTCAAAATGTGGAATGGGAGAAGTTGAGTTATGAAGAAAAAGAGTTGTTAACAAAAAATATTTTTAGTCCATTTTCTTTTACGGAAAAAAATGTAATAGATTTTATAAAAACGGTTGATGGAAAATTTAACATAGAATAAAAAGAATAGCTAATTACAAAAGATGTAGAAACCTAAACGAGCACATGTAAATTTAATAAGGCTACCTGGAAAATCTAGTAAAGCAAGTAGTAATTTTCATAGACAACTGTCTCAGGCTTTCAAGAACTCCAAAAGGGAAGTTAGAAAAATAATTGCAAAATATCATAAAAATCATATAAAAGTGAGTTGTAAATAATAATGGGGATAATGAGTAAGGTTCATGTTTGGATAGGAATTAGCAACGTAGATAACGATACCTTTAATGAATACTTTGAAATTGATTATAGTGATCCAAACATGGATATCGATGATCCAAAATATAAGATATGTGAATTTTGTAAGGATATTAATGAAAAAGTGTATGACGAGGATTGGATTGGTGTCTACTGGCAAGATAAATTAACAGACGTGGATGAATTTATTGAAGAACTATCAGTAGAGGATGAGTCGATGGTTGAAATAAAAAACATCTGTATTCAAAAAGGATTAGACAAAGTAAACACAATGTTTTATTATTTCGATTCGGAAATCGAAATTACAGATGTTAAAAAGCTTTATAACGGCCTGCATTATATCGGATTATTCGAAACCGATTTTTAGTGCAAACGTAAAAATAACAATGTACATTTTTGCTAGTATAAGTATGTACACTTTCGCTGATTAACTACTTTTCTATACAAATGCGTGAATAATTACAACTTGACACGGACCTCTACTCAATAGCCTAGAACCCAGCTATATCAAGAGCTGGCTAACCGGTCAAGGCTATGATGCTCGCCACTTCCTGTAAAGTTATAATACAAAGGAAATCAAAAATGTACTTGGTTAAAAAAGCATTTTTGTACATATTTATTTAAACGTTTATATTTTAGTGCAGTAAGCATATCAAAAGAGTAATAGAACCTTAGGTGATAGGTGGTTTTTCTGCTCTTTTTTTGCTATAAATGGAACTGTTTTCACATTGCTATGGATCATCCTGCTGCTCCAAGGCCAATAGAAATTTTGAAACAATACGATATTGATTTCAACAGTGAGATAATGGAATTTATCTACGACATATGACTCGAATAGTTCTCAACCTGGGGTATAACAGGTAGAAAGAAAGAATAGAAGACAGGAAATATTGAAAGATATCAAAGAAGGTAAGGTTGCACAAAAATTAAGAAAGGAAAATAGGATTACAAAAAATATGTCGATAAAAAAATCATTAATTGAACTAGTATCTGTTTGGGAAAGTACAAACGATCCTATTGAGATTGCCAAATCTGCTTATATTGTTTATTTAGAATATAATCGACACTTACCAAATGAAATTGAAGGCATTATTAAAGACATTATGATTATGGAAGCCGACGAGTGTATGATTATGGGGGTTGAAGAAATCAATTATCTTATAAAAAAATTACAAAATTTTGCTGAATCGTTAACAATAAATATTTAATATCATGGTGTTTGCAGCTCATATTTGAATCGCTATAAAACATACAACGAATGTCTGTGAGTTGAGCAAATGGACTTCTAAGCAATACCACTATGCTATGAAAGATATAATAAATAGGGAAAGAAAAATCTTAGAACTTGCAAAACCAGACTACATTGTGAAGGATGAGTATGAGATGAGTTATTTCAGATTGTTAGCTTCTTACAAAAGAGATGTATATTTCTTTTATTCTAATGAGAACAAATATAATAGATTTAATTTAGATAAAGGAATACCTTATTCTCAGAGTGAAAAACTTTTATACGTGGAAGATAGGTTCGATTCTTATATGGAACAGTATGATATTTTACCAACAGTCGGTGGTAAACTAGTAAGTTTAAAGCTAAAAACACTAATAGAAGGATTAGGTTCAGATTGCGAGTTCATTCCTGCAATAATAAAATCTACAGAAACGGGAGAAATAAACAATTCTTACTTTGTAATGAATGTTTTAAATCTGATTCCTTGTTTAGATCATAATAGATCAGACTATGAACCACTAATTAAATCCATACCTGATGGGCCAATTAGTTTAAATATTATTGCTTTTATTCAAGAATCCCTTAATGGATATCATGTCGTAAGAATGAAAGAATCAAAAGAAGAGATAGTTGTAGATGAAGTTTTCGTGGATGCTTGCAGAAAAGAGAAAATTCAAGGCGTTCTGTTAGTTAAAGAAGGAAATGTACGTAGTCCGGAATTTGTTGATTTAAAATAAAATAATTCTGAATGGAAGTAGAAACTTAGTGATAATAAAACAGACATCGTAGTACTCGCTGGATGATATGTGATAACATTTATCTGTATATCTCTATGATAATTAAGAATTTCTCACTTGCAAAAAACATTTAAGGAGTAGCATAAATCCGCAGTATCTGGATTTATTGCTACTCTTTTTTTAAACTAAATTTATTTACCTTTTGGATAAAGTTTAACTATTGTTATGACGTATTCAGAAGTGATTCGAGGAAACAATTGGAAAAGTAGGGGGATTGGGATAAAATAATAGCAAAGCAAGCACAAGAGTTGTTAGATGTAACGTTTGATGCAGCTAAGTACCTAGGGGAAGCACGAGATAAGTTTTACAAAGAATTCAATAATACATATATGATAAATACAAGTAAATTTGAGATTAAAGGAGCAAGTATGAAGATAATAGAGATTATTAAAAAAATTGAACAGGATAGTAATTGTAGACTTGTGAAAAGGATCACAGATTTCACAAGTGATTTAGTTCTTCCAAAAGATTTGCATTATTTTTTTAGCAATTATGACTCCTTACAAATGTTTTTAGATAAGCCTTATGGAATAAAAATAGTTTCTTCAAATGAGTTTATTCCGACTAGTAAAAGGCTTTATCCAGAGGATGATGTTATTTGGGAGGAACTAGAAGATGATATTAGTAATGACTGGTATCTTATTGCTGAATCTGAACAAATAAACCAATACATTAGTATTGACATGAGCAAGTCTCATTTCGGTTATTGCTATGATAGTTTCTTGGAAACCCATGCAACACCAGGGGATAGTCAGATTATTGCTAAAAGCTTTACGGAACTGTTAGAGCATTTATACTCTAGTAAAGGTGAAAATTGGTTTTGGTTAGCTGAAAATTTCGAATCGTATGGGGATGCTTATGATGATACCAATTAGACAGATAGGGGAAGACGATTGGATTGAAAACCTAACATCCTTTCTTGAGGATTATGATGTAGAAGTGATTTCATTAGAATGTGAAAAAATTTTTCAAAAGACAGAGCAATATCTAGATTGGATAATTCCCTCACAAACGAAAGACTATTTCATAAATTTTGGTGGTATTGAAAGTTCTGATTTCATGTACAACCTTAAGAAAATTGATGAGTGGGAAGTATTGACAAATTCTATTTGGGAATTTGTATCATTACACTTTCAACAGGAAGAAACAGATAAATATATTGTTTTTTCTGAAAGCCCTAGCAATGATCCTATTTGTTTTAAAAGAGACACTGGAGAGGTTTATTTGTTTTCTCATGATCCCATTAATGGGGCTAAAGTATATAAAGATTTCAATGACTATTTATTAAATGAGATAATTGAAATCCAGAAATTGTACACAGAAGTTACTTTTGATAGTTCTAAGGAAGAAATAGAGTATAAAGCAAATCTGCTGGATGGCGAAGGTATTGATTTTGATTTCCGTTATTTAAAACTTTAGGCACAAATAACAACAGAAATGATTTAAAAACACATATAAAGAAGCCAATTAAGCTTTTTTATATGTGTTTTTGTTGGTAAAGAACTGCCTTGTCCTGTGTATTTACTACTCTGTTTCATCAGACAAAGGGTTTTCAAGGATTGGCAGATAACCTTTGGATTGCGAGTAGCTTAGTGCAATAATCGATGTCATTCGTAATGAAATGGGAAATGTATTGTAAATCACGGTTTCTCTCTTAGAGGCAAGAACATTGGACAGATCAATGAAAAAAATAAACGAGAGGGTTGAGCTTATGTGAAACAAATAGAAAATTCGATATTAAAATTTATACAGACAATGAATAAATACCCACAAGAAGAATCCCCAGTTGTAAAGAATGGTGGAGTACGTTATAAATCAGAATTAGTAAAACTACAGGTAGATGAAAAAATTTATTTTTCTCCTGAATTAAATTTTTTTTATGAACGTTGTGAAATAATTTGTGATATCCGTCATGATGGTCACAAGCTAAAAAGCACGAGCATTGATTTAGGAAATTCATCTCTTAGTCTTTGGTCTCCTGAAAATCTTGTCTATAGGCAAGAGGGGTTTCGTTGGATTGGAACGGATCTAGAAGATGATCCAGAATGGAATCCATTTTGGCTTGTCATTGCAGATAAAAATGATGATCCTGTCGTGGTTGTAACTGATAAAGAAGGCTCACCAGTCATGGCCTCTTATGAAACAGGTGCTCTTTTTCCGATTGCAAACTCTTTTTCCGATTTTCTGGATTATCTCTCAATTACTTTAGAATTAGTACAAGGAAAATATAATGGGGAAATAATAGATGATGAATCTTGTGAATTGCTCGAAGGCTTTATAGAAGATTTAAAAGAGATGATAAGTAAGATAAATAAAAACGATGAACTTGTTGAAAATTTTATCGATTACTTATATGGTTGATAATCAAAAAAATGTAGTTACGGAACTTTATCTTGCGTTTCACATTAAGAGTTGATGTTAAAATTATTAAAAAGAAGGAACGA
The DNA here is from genome assembly GCF_044763105.1 of Lysinibacillus sp. NPDC096212. NCBI lineage: Bacteria > Bacillati > Bacillota > Bacilli > Caryophanales > Bacillaceae > Lysinibacillus > Lysinibacillus sp. NPDC096212. Next base: position 205,571 of record NZ_JBIWFQ010000006.1, read on the forward strand.
TTAACGAAATAATTGAAGAGGGGCTGTCAACTGGCAGCCCCTTAGTTCATTTTATCGAGAAGAATCCTGAATTAATCGATTAATTTTGCGAGTTTATCGAGAACTCAATTAATTGCAGTCAATCCTCACCTAAGCTATGCATTTATAGATTCCTTTTTAATACCTAAATAAGTGAATGACCTCCAAATATATTCTAATGGCCCGAAGCGGAATTTGGATAACCAAAGCTTACTAAAAATCACTTGGAAAACAAAAATGACAATGGCAATGATGATAGCTGTAGTTAAGTGGAGTTTTCCGTATACGCCGAATGCAAATGGTCCAAATAAAAATGTACATATAATAGATTGCCCGATATAGTTTGTGAATGCCATTCTTCCTGGGAACGCTAACCACTGTAATATTTTCTTCCCTTTCACCGTGTGATAAATAAAGATTAAGCTAATGGCATAAAAGATTGTTAGGAGTGGCGAGCTAATATATTGAACAGTAGAAAAGTTTTCTGAAAGGGAAGGTAATATCCAGCCCAATGTTCCACCAAAAATCAATGTTAGTAACCACGTAATGAAAAATCCTTTTCGATATTCTTCAAAACGATGAATCCATTTTTTCTTCGCAACAGCTGCTCCAAATAAGAACATTAGTAAGAATGGAAGATTTGAAAATAAAAAAAATATAGGATTGCCTAAAAAAAGAACATACAGCCCATTACGCATTGTATAAAAAGTTCTTTCCATAAGATTAGCATCTAATAATTCTTGAATATCTCCATTTTGGTGGGCATCGATCGTAACTTGCATGAGCTGACGACTTTCCTCTGACATGGACATGGACATTGACATTGGCGTAGTAGAATCAGAAGATATTGCCCCAAACGTAAATGATCCCAAAAGTAAGCTATATAAAGTTAAACTAATAATTAACATAGCTTTTGGTTTTAACTTATGCATGAGAAGGAGTAATAATCCTAAAATTGCATAGTCTGTTAAAATATCTCCAAACCAAATGAAATAGGCGTGGATACAACCGAAAATAAATAACGCAATAAGTCGTCTAGAATAAATTCCCCAAAAGTTTAATTGCTTAGCAGTGGCTCTTTCTTGCATAATGACCATTCCAAAACCGAACAGCATAGAAAACAGCATAACAAATTTTCCTTCGACAAACATAGTAAGAATAGTATGAACTGTATAATCGGCTTGATTCCAAAAAGAAGTCCATTCATTTTTAAAACTTAGATCTTCCTGCATATAGGCCGGATAAAGGAACCAAACAATATTGGCTAATATGATTCCTAATAATGCGAACCCCCTTAATACATCGAGTGTTTCAATCCGCTCTTTGGCAGATATGGGTGAAAGCTTTTGCTTCATATAATCGTCCTTTCAATTGTTATTTTGTCCTTTCAACAAGTGGCCTATAGTTGAAAAAAACTTGTTAATGAAACTTTAAATGATAATTATCAGGATTTTATAAGGAAAACTAAATATCGTGATTTTTTGTGAAATATTTACTGTATAAGAAATTCATTCTTTTTTATGCATGAACTATTAATTATCGGAATTAACAGAGATAAGGAAGTAGGAAAAAGAGTGTATCATAAGGAAAAGATATGTTAAGTTAGATATTCCTGGAATATACATGGAAGATAAATTAAGGGAATTTTATGTACGGTAATGATGACTTTATAAGAGGTGAAACTACAATGAAAACTAGATTAGAAGACTGCATTCTTTCGTTAAAATTTATAGAAGCGAAAGCATTAGTGGATGGTTTGAATAAAGATGAATTTGAAGATTATATATTGGAGTTGTGTTATAAATCAGAAAGTATCATATATTATTCTTTTGTTTTAGATTTATTAAAAAATAGAGAAACAGCTTTCCTTCACTATATAGCTTCAATTATTTTATCTCTCCCATTATGTCATTTAGAGGGAGCTTATCAGGCAGCATTTTATCACGCAAAAAAGGCAATCGACTGCGATGAAGATGATGTAGAGCTAAAAGAATATTTATTATTTTTTAACGCTATACCTGATAAATTATTAAGTGATCGAGAGGCTAAAATACTAGCTGAAAAAGTCTTAAAAATAAAACCAGATAGTGAGGTTGCAAAAAAGCACAGATAAGTTTTCGAAAAATCAATTTCTTGTTTATCATATAATCTCCAAATTTAGTGAAAATGGAATATAAACCTTCCGCGTTAATTAAAACGTCTGCGCAACAGGGAGAGTGGCAAGGTGTACCAATGTTTGCAGCTTGTTCTACCGTAAGTATGCCTTGAAAATTATCAAACATACCTAAAATATGGTAATCTTATATGAGAAGACGATACGTTTTCATCGATGCCAAATGGACGGCATTAGGGGAACAAATTCTCACAAGTTTGCCGTTTAGGTTTAAGAATAAATTGATAGAAAAAAAGGAGAAGATACACGATGGGAATCATGGCCAGTTACTTATCATTAAACGATGCTTTAGCGGATGAAATTTCCCAGTTAGACAATTCTCATATCGTCGAGAAGATTGAGGAGCTTATGGAAAAACAATGCTGTCCCGTATATGAAATGGATAAATTATGGGACGGATTGCATTGTTTGCTAACAGGGATCTCTGCCTCGCAGCCAATCGAGGACCACCCATTAAGCGAGGCCATTGTCGGAGTCCGCGTGCTGGATATTGAAGAATTCGTCAGCGTCATTGGTTCTGATGAGCTACCCCGCATTTTAGAGGCTCTTCATTCTATGGATAGGACCGTCTTGCAGCAACAATTCAAGCCAGCCGATTTTAGAGCGAAACAGATTTATCCGGATATTTGGGCGGACGATGAAGCTGAGGAACTTTTCGCAGAACTTATAGCGGAACTCGATCAGTTAATCCATTTTTATGAACAAAGCCTTGCCCGGGGTCATGACATATTGATCAGCATTTATTAAAACCGCAACAATAATAAACTGTACCCCATCGAGAGACTTTTATAAAGTGTCTACTCGATAGGGCACAGTTTATTCTGACGAGTTTTTTCTTTTACTCTAAAACGCTTAGAAATAGAGTGGCAAAAATTACACCTACATCTACACGGTCAACTCCAGCAGTCGCCGACTGACAGCTTTAATCACAACCAACATTTGTTTTTTACATCGAACATCGCTTTTTTCAAGTATTAAGAACATTTTTCAGTTACGCTTCACTATGCCCGTTGACGCTTACACGGATAAGAGGAGCTTGATTGGATTTGATTTATACCTTGGACTACCAAATGAAAAGAGGGTTAGAGCATAGTGCATTTAAAAAACAAAGAACTAATTAAACAGAGATTAGATGGTGCTTGGGTTTACGAGAGAATCGTAAAGATTGAATATAATGTTGAAAAGGATGTTGAAGATAACTATATTGGAACACTGGATCTTACCTTTCATATTACCTTTATAGAAACAAAAGAACCTTTCAAAATAAGGATTAGATATTATCATGTTTACGATTTAACGATAAGAAAAGCAACAACTTTTCCACTGTCTAGGGACTTAATTGTTCATGATATGAAAGAGCAAGGTTTGGTGAGCAGTCAGCGTTATCATGTACATGATGATAGTGGATATGGTGAAAATGATGGATTCGAATTTATTGAGTTTTATTGTACTTCTATGGAAGTCATTTCGGTAGAAGAATTTTATAAGGTTTGAATAGTTACATTGAGTAAAGAAAAAATCATAGTATTAAAAAATAGAGCTCGTTAAATTTTTTCATTGACCAAATACAAACCCTTATTCATAGCGAATAGATACCAAGTGCGAACCCTATCATTTATCATCTAATCGAAAGGAAGATATTAATCAATGTTTGAGGAAAAAATAAGGAAAGTCATAGGTGAACGAGCATTACTTCATGATAATGATCCAAGAATTGAGCAGAAATGGGAAGAACTAATAGCCTTACTAAGTGAAGAAGAAAATTTGACCATGAATTTCTTGCAAGTATGTACAAAAATGGAACTTTTATTTGTAAGTGAGGTTTTCGAAGAAGTTGCTTATAATTTGCAAAGTAAAAAGTATATTGAGTTACTATATTCTTTAGATCAAAGATATCCAGACTTAAATTTAAAAACGCATATACAAATTGCTGAAGAGCATATGGAATAAAAAAGGGGGAGGTGCATTAAGCTATTGCATATTCAAAACTTTCTAATATAAAAAGAGAGGTAATGTAATATGACATATGATGAAGTGGAAGCCGTTTTATCTCAAGTGTTGGATAGAGAATGGGATGACTTAGATCCACCTTCTTTGAATGATTGGGAAAAAACAGAGAGAAAACTTAATTGTAGATTTGGGGATGAGTTTAAATATTTTTTTATCTTAATTTCTAAATATGTATTACCAGGTATTTTAAACGTATCAACAGGAAAAAATAATGGGAATGATTTAATTACGTTTGTGTATGATTATGAGATTAATAATGGCAATTGGAATGCAAATATGATTCCATTCTTCGAGATCGGTAACGGTGATTATTTTTGTATAAATGCAAAATACGGCCCAGCATCCCCTGTATATTACTATTCTAGTGAAGATTTTAATGTTGAGGAATACAATACAAGCTTTGAAGAATGGATCAACAACTTGCCTCAGTTTTTAAATGGATAAATGTTGATTAGCCTTGATAAAAGTTTCAGTGAAGTTTCTTCTTCTGCTAATAATTATTTGTACTACATAAAAGAGACAATCCTCTCCAACATTGAATTAGAATAATCAGTAGCTGATTGAGGAGTAGCTGATTGAGTTAATCTGGTGATAATATTTTCGAAGCATTAGATTATTGTGCCAAGCCCTGTTAGGAGAAGAAATAGAATCTCTTTCGAATAGAAAGGAATTAAAATGAAAAATCTTAAGAAAGTCGAACTTTCTCAACTAAGTGATATTCAAGTTGATTATTACTTTGGGGTTTCAGAAGAAATAGAAATATTAGTAATAAAGTATTCTGGTAAATACGGGTTCGGATCTGCTGGAAATACTGATGCTATTTATATGAATGCTATGGGAAAGGCAGCGATGGAGGCATGGGATCCTGATGCCATTATTATTGATCTGCAAGATTTAAATTATGAATGGGGAGATATGCTAGAATATGTGTTTAATATTAGTGCAGATAAATACCCTAATGAGGCATTACCATTAGCTGTTATCGTTGGGACGGGCTGTGAAAAGGCAGTTAGAACATTATTATTAGGAATTGATAGTAAAGAACCTATAGATAAAATTGGATGGATATTTAAAGATCTCGAGACGGCTTGTAAATATATTAATAAGAAATTCGAGGGTAATTTATAAATGCAAAGCTATCCAGAGTAAGCAAAACTGTGAGAATTTATCCTGTTTTCTGTAAAGGAGTGAGTAGAGTGATTGATAACAATTTACCTATTGTTCCTTGGGTAGGACTTGGAGGGGTTAAGCTTTATAGTCATATAAGCCAGTTCTACGATTTAATTGTTAATATGGATGAGAAGTCAAGATTGTTTACAAAGTTTTTTATTAGATATGAAATTAAAGATTCTGTAGACCTTTGGTTCAATTTGATGAATGGGAAGCTCTTTAAAATAACAGCATTGAAAGATTACAAAGGATTATTATTTAACAAGATATATATTGGGATGCATATTGATGAGGTGCACAAAATAGAGCCGAGTTTTCAATATGATGATTTTGAAGAAGTCTATGTTAGTTCAAATGGTATATATATTGAAACTGATCCAATTGAGCATACCGTATTGTGGATATCGGTATTTGTTAAAGAAATAGATACTGATGATTTTGAGAGAGGGAAATGGTAAAGAGTGCTTATGGAGAATTTGTCGGTAAAAACGAGAGACATACTACTACAGGCAGGCTGGAATCCAAATAATAAGATTAACGTAACTAAATCCGTAATGTTTTTGGAAACGATGGGATATCAAGTAAATGATTCTGTGATTGATGTATTAGGTAAAAATGCAAGCTCATTATATAAATTCGGCGACAACATTTTTGAAGCATTAGATACTCTTTGTTTATATAAAATACCGGAAGAAATCAATTAAAATAGGTGATATTTACAACTTGGTCTAATCGGAATTCAGGATGAAAGTGCTGTTATTGAAGATATAGGGAATCTTTAATTATAAACAATGGTCAAAGGAGTAAACAATACAAATGACAAAAGAGTGGTATGAAGAAACAGTAATTCCAATAAAGATCCCAAGTTTCAGTTCAACGAATATGAACTATATTACAGGTTTCAATTATTATATAGGATACAATTCATATTATGATGAAGTTTCCTATTTAGAAGTAGATTTTTTAGTAGAAGTGGATAGAAGTAAGTATACGTTGAAGATGAAATTTAATGATGTTTCTTCCCTTGATTTAATAGGATTTGGAAATAGCTACAACCAATTAATGGGCTTTACAATTCATAATTTAAGTAAAAATGGTTTTGAATTAGATAATAAATATTTGGTAGAAGATTATGAAAATAACATCATTAAATTTTACTGTGCTAGTTTTGAAGTGCTGTCTTTAGTTGAAATTTAGGTGGAAACAATATAGAAGGAACTAAAGGAGAAATTAGATGATTAACTATGGAACTCTTTACTTCGATCATTACACAAAATTTTTAGGAAGGCCAATCGATCGGGAGGTGTATAAATATAGTGAAGAAATGCCAAGTATCCAAATTTTGAAGTATGAAAATGTCTTTGAAGAATGCTTGGTTTATACCACACTTGGTTTGAGTAAATATACAGAAGTAGTGGGCGATTATATTGAGATTTCTATGGTAGTTGATGGAGCGTTTAATAGTTCGGGCTTTATTCTTGCAAATACGTTATTTTACTGTGTCCAAAATCAAATGCAGATAGGGAGAGGCATAGCGATCAGTGGAATAGAGAACATTGATGCTGCTTTTGTTCATAAATATAATAAAAGTGCTGTCTATTTTACTGAGCTGTATGCTTTTCCAGAAGAATATAGTACGGCCCTTACAGACTCTTACGAAAGGGATGGAAAACTGCTGCTAGCATTTTTCATTTCAAAGTCCGAATATGATTATTTTGCAAAACATGGGGCAGAGAAATTTGAGGATCTGTTAGAAGAAGGGAACGTGGATCCATTTAACGTTAAAAGAGCTTCGGTGGTTTAATAGGGAGTGTCTGCCTGCTACATAGATTAATAACAAAAGTATATACATAAAAGGTAAATGAATATATGAATCTAAAAGAAGTTGAAAATTTACCGGACAGATTAGCAACAGAAACGATAGCATTGATTTTTCAAAAAACTTTAATTGAATTTGGAGAAGGAAAGATTGTAAAGGGTGAGTTTTTACTTATCATTAGTCAATTAACTGATAGACAAGTTATGACATACGAATTATTAGAAAATAGTATAAGAAATAAATTGGATTTAACGATTTTAAAAATATGGAATACAGATTCTTATGAAGAGGTTGATATCATACTTTCTATAGTTGTAAATCTTGGACTGGTAAAAAGTTTTCAAAAAATAAGAGACTCTATAAATATGAATAAGCGGATAAATGAAATAATACTAGCTGAAATAATAGAGACAGTTGAAGAAGTGGGGGATACTATTTCGAATCCATATTATAGTTTAGAAAAGTTTAAATAGCTGTGTATCTTTAACAAGATACATTCAATCGGGATTCTAAAGAGGAATTATTATGATTAATATGGAACCATTTAGACAGATCTCCTTCAGAGGGAGAGTAGCTTATAGCGTTAGTTGTTTTGAGAATGCACTAATAGCATTAAATTATGATAGGAACGATTGGAAAATAGTTTTAAACTATTTATGGGAATTCACAAGCATACAATATTTAGATAATTGGAATGATGTAGTAGTCGAATTAATTCCAGAAAATTTATTGGAATTTAAAACATACGAAGAAGAAGAGTTTGAGCGTTTAAGTAGAGATGAATTTATAACTTTATATAAATTATATCAAAGTGTTGAGGACTCTATTAATGTGTTACTTCGATATATCTATAATCTTGGAATCAGTCATGTGTACACAATCATTGAAGAATACGGTGAAGGCAGTCTTTTATCCTTGGAAGTACTCATAAATTTTATGATTGAAAATAAATTCCCATTGCCAAACATTGAACCGTTTCTAAAATCTTCTATAGTAGAAAATAGAGGATGGGGGAATAAATTTATTGGTACAGAACTATCAAAAATTCTATAATGTATTAATTTCTATTTGAGTTAATTTCATAATTCTAATCCCTCGTATATTAGTAGTAAGAGCTCTTTCCGATAGAATTTCCAGTTGATCCGGACAACTGGGGAATCTGTTGGATTTCCTATAGGAGATAGTCG